>CAYTAQ010000060.1:0-22151 GCA_964435695.1 uncultured Desulfobacterales bacterium
GTGGGCTTCAAGAATCCGTTTGCTCTTGCTTCGGCTGCAGACATGGACACTTTTGCGGTTGCGACCGACATGAATGCCGGGATGAAGAATCGTGTCAGGTCAGCGTCTGCTACCGCTTCCGGTATGGATTCGACAAAGTTCCTCCACAATGCCAGACATCCGCCGCCTGCCGGCAATAGACCGACGCCGAACTCCACCAGACCCATGTAGAGCTCTGCATGGGCGACCATGCGATCCGACACCAGACTCACTTCGCACCCTCCCCCCAATGTCAGGCCAAAAGGCGCGGCGACCACCGGGAACGGAGCATATCTGGCTTTTAACAGGCCATACTGCAGCTCTTTGATCATCTGTTCGATTTCGGCAAATCGACCGGCGTCCACGGCAGCCCTTACCGCCGTTAAATCTGCGCCTGCTGAAAAGGCCCCGGGCATGCCGCCTGCCTGATTGCCGATAACGAGCCCAAGACCATTGGCTTCCACATA
Organism: uncultured Desulfobacterales bacterium; assembly: GCA_964435695.1. Lineage (GTDB taxonomy): Bacteria > Desulfobacterota > Desulfobacteria > Desulfobacterales > B30-G6 > CAYTAQ01. The sequence goes on from CAYTAQ010000060.1 coordinate 486, forward strand.
GTCGATGGATTGGTGAATGGTACTGATGATCTCCTGGTTCAAGGCATTCATTTTTGTGTGAAATTCGAGGCAATACACCCCCTCGTTCAAATCGATCAAAGAAGCGGAACTGTTGGATTGCACAAGCTTATTGTCGGCCTTGAGACCCGCAAGCGTAATGGCGTTTTCGCTCAATTGAACCGGCTGATAGGTCTGCGTGACAAAATCATAAAAGGTTTTTTTGCCTTTTTCCATTTTATAAAAGGTGTCATGGCCGGCATCCAGCATCTGCTTAATCTTTTCAGGGACCGGGAAACCCTCCTTCATCATCTTCTCGGTCGAGGGTTTCAAGCCGATGGCATCCCAAGTTTCAAAGGGTCCCATTTCCATATTGAATCCCCACTTCATGGCATTGTCGATTTCGACGATGGTGTCTGAAATTTCAGGGATTCTGTTTGCTGAGTAAATCAAATTGCCGGCTACGGATTTCCAGGAAAAAACAGCGCCTTTGTCGTCACCGTAGACAATGGTTTTTAATTTTTCCGGCAATGTCCTTGTTTTTTTGGCTTTACTTAGACACGGAAAGTCAGGCGCTTCATAGGTTTCGTATTCAAGCGTTTGGGGATTTATCACTTTTCGGATTTTTTGCCATTCCGGTGTGAGATCTGTTTTGTAAAAGCCGCCCTGGGTTTTCTTTCCCAGGAGATTATTTTCGACCATCTTTCCCACAAACGCGGGCAGAACAAAACTTTCTCTCTCTTCATCGTCAACAACAAGTTCATGCGTATTATGGGCAACATGGCTGAGGACATCGAGCCCTACGAGGTCAGCGGTTTTGAACATGGCGGTCTTCGGTCTTCCCATGGCGGGACCGAAGATTGCATCGACTTCGGGAATGGTCAACCCGTCTTCCATCATGATCTGCATGGCTTTGACCATGCCGTGCGTACCGATCCGGTTGCCGACGAAATTCGGTGTGTCTTTTGCCCAGACAATGCCTTTCCCAAGAAACCGTTCGCCAAAGTCTGCCATAAATTCCAAAATTTCCGGCAGGGTATCCTCGCCGGGGATGATTTCGAGCAATTTCATGTATCGGACCGGATTGAAAAAATGGGTCCCCAGAAAGTATTGCCTGAATTCGTGACTCAGCCCATCGGACATGGATTTTAGCGGGATGCCCGATGTGTTTGAGGAAACAATCGTCCCCGGCTTTCTGACAGTCTCGATTCGTTTGAAGAGCTGTTGTTTTATTTTTAAATTTTCGACGACAACCTCTACGATCCAGTCGCAAGCTTCGAGTTTTTCGAAGTCGTCTTCAAGATTGCCGATGGTGATAAGGTCTGCATCTTTTGCTTGCATCAAGAGCGCGGGTCTGGCCGTGCGAACCGTGTCGAGCCCTGATTTTGCTATTCGGTTTCGCGCGTCCCGGTTATCTTTTTCAGCGTCTTTCAAATCGAACGGAACAATATCCAGTAATAGCGTTTTCACGCCGGCACCTGCCAGCAATGCAGCAATGCCTCCCCCCATGACGCCAGCGCCGATTACCGCTGCCTGCCTGATATTTTTTTTCATGCTTACCTCCTGTTGATACCCGTTAATGAATAATTATTCATTTATTGGGGTTGTCGGAAATACGTTCCGATTCTAAAAATCTAAGCACCGTCATCAATCGGAAGATCTTCCCCCTATTTCCTCTCCCCTCAAAAAAACAGCCGCTTCACCCTATATCTGTGAAACGGCTGTCCTTAAAATATGATACATATAAATTTAAATTCCCCGCTTGCAGCACGGGAATTTAAATTTAAATGCTTTCGCTTAATTTTTTACCTGCGGTAAATTTCACGACATTTTTACCTTTGATTTTTATTGCTTCGCCTGTCTGGGGATTGCGTCCTTTGCGGGTTTTTCGATACACTTTCTTGAAAGTGCCGAAACCCACAAGCGTTGCCTTTCCGTTTCTTTTTTTCAGGGATGCTGCAATGCTGCCCATGAATGAGTTTAATGCGGCGCCGGCAGCGGCTTTGGAGATGTTTGCATCTTTTGCCATTTGGTCAATCAATTCTGCTTTTGTCATCTTCTCCCCCTTTGCTTGATGTTAAGAAAACGTAAACTCCGCTCACTTTATCGGGCTTTAAAGCAATACAACAGGAAAGTCAAGCCTCAAATGATCATTTGTCAAGGCTTTTCCAAAAAAGTCCGGCAGATGAAGGGATCAGGATACCCTGGAAACAATAAATTCTCCGATTTTTTCTGCTGACCGGCCGAAAAGTTCCTCCAATTCAACAAGGTTTAGATAATCATTTTTCCAGGGAATGCTGTTTTCCTGGACGATGTTTTTAATGTGCTCATATTTGCCGCCGAGTGCTTTGATTTTAGCAGGCAATGATGAATCCTTTTTAAAGGAAATATTGAGCAACAGCAGATGTTGAATAATGTTGGGACCGGATGGCGATGCCGCTATACCGGGAATCACCACGATGCTTCTGTTATCCTTGCGCCCTTTTCCAATATAGACGTTTCCCTGTCTGACGATGATCCGCTTGGTTCCTTTCAGCTGTGTGTCGGTTTCCACCCGGGATGGAATCGGTTTTAATACGCCTCGTTTTTCGATCACTTCGATGCTTGTTTCGTCCGTGGGCTCACCCAGTACATTCAAGGAACCAATTTTGTAGAGTATGGCACCTTCGATGCCTGAAATGATTTCCTGAAGATTTTTCAGAACGATCACATTATGTAGGGCGATTTGTGAAACCTGCAGATCGAATTCGGCCAAGGCATCGAACAGAATTCCTTCAATTTTTTCACTGATTCGACTGGTCCCGACCGTGACGGTTTTTGCCTGATGTTTGATGGCATCCACCGGGCGCGACATGAAATTGATCGATTCACCCAAATATTCAAAAAGCTTGTTGAGCATATTCAAGGCCGTTCCTTTGGTGCCGAAATCGAGTTCAAAATCGGACAGGTGAAGTTTCCCGGAAAGATACTTCAGCAGAAGCGTCAAATCGGAGGCTAGAGCGATGGATATGGGAAAACGATCACTAAATTTCTTGGCTCGAAAGGCATTATAAAACAAGGCGATTTTTTCCCTGAACGTTTTTTCCAATACCACCTCATACACATCGAGGCCTTTTTCAGCCTGCTGGTCGATAATATCTTTAATCTCTTCACGGAACGTGTGCAGAAACTTGGATCCCTCATTAATGGCAAGGGCTGCATAATAACCCCATAGATGTCCCACCAGCGTGTTTACGATGGGTGCCAAATGTTCCTGAACCACGGGCACATGAAAGACGTCGACGGCATAAGGGGCGAATCGCGTTTCACCTTCATTGGCAATAACGACCGGCGTTGCCTTGTGCGCCTTGAATATGGCTGTGTCCTTGATGATGTCGCCGATTACCGTATCCTTTGCGCCTGCGGCACATACAATGATCAACGGCTCCGATGATAGGTCGATGTGCTTCTTATCTTCGACATAGTCCGATGAAATGGTTTTGTAACAGAGTTCACTCAATTTGATCCTGACTTCATCGGCAGATGCTTTGTTGGGGCCGCTTCCTACCGTCGCCCAGTAAGTTTTCTTCGCGGCCAGCCGTTGTGCTGATTCCTTGATTTGCTCTTTCAAATCAAGAATTTTTCTCATATGATCCGGAAGTTCAAGAAGGCGTTGAATTTCCTGAGAAACAAATTCAGCATCGCGACGGCCGGTAAGGCGTGCGATATGGAGTCCCAAGAGGGCGCCCGCCACAATTTGGGAATAAAATGCCTTGGTGGAAGCGACCGACATTTCAATGTCTCTTCCCGTGCTGGTATACATGACGCCGTCGACTTTAAATGTTATGTCCGAATCTCTCCGGTTCACGATGGCAAGTATCGCTGCGCCGCGTTCTTTCACCATATCGACGGTGCGATTGGTGTCGGTGGTTGTACCGGACTGGCTGATGGCGATAATGAGTGCATCCGCCATGCTGTCCGTGCTGTCGCGTTCGTTCAGTTTGGAACCGCTCAGTTCGGATGCTTTGAGGGCGCTGATGTAAAGCTGCTTGTCGTCCAGATAATAGCTGAGGATGTCGGCACATACCTGGGCAGCCACACCGGCTGTTCCCTGGCCAATGAAAAAGATCCGTCGTATTCTGTTGTCCAGCAAAGCCTTTTTCAGCTTGTCGGGCAAGACCCGCTGATCCAATACGGTCCCATGCGTGTTCTGTTCCCGATTCTCTATTTTCCATCGATTCTGAAGTGTTTTTTCAACCGAAGCCGGCGATTCGGAAATTTCTTTTAAAAAATAATGCGGAAAATTTTGGCGGTCGATATCCCTTGAAGTGATATCGGTATGTTTGATGTCGCTTTCATTCAGTTTCACCGGCGTGCCGTCATAATACATGGCCTGGATACCGTTGACGCCGCCGCCCGCATCCTGGTCCAGGATGAAAATCTGACCCTGCACCGCTTTTCCCTGCTTTCCCTGAATGATCTTTTCTCCATCTATTTTGAGGTAATAAGGTGTTTCTTCGATAAATCCGTAAACTTCGGAGGCCGGCATGTACTGGTCCTCGGAAAGTCCCACAAAGATTGCCTGGCCGCTGCCTCTTTGCGCTAAAAAAAGTTTTCCAGGGGCGATGCTGGTCTGCATCGATATGGCATGGGAGCCCTGAAAGTCATTCAATGCCAGGCGAAAAGCTTCCGTCAGTTCATACCCTTCATGGAGATATTTTTGTATCTGCAGCGGTATGATTTTGGTATCCGTTGTAATATCCTGCTGGATATGGGCGCCGGTTTTTTCGATTTCCGCTTTGAGTGACATGTAATTATCGATGTCGCCGTTGAGGCAGGTCTGGATGATTCCCTTCGGGCCTCTGGGTGCAGTTGTCAATCGGTTGTCCACCGGATGGCAGTTGGCTTCCGTGATTGCCCCGACGGAAGCCCAGCGTGTGTGGGAGGAAATGGAATAGCTTTTTGGTGAAAGCATAACCGCTCTTTGGAAAACGGCATCCGCCTTTATTTGATCTCTGAGAAAGGATACATTATCGCCGAGACTTCCGATTTCGGCCGCAATTTTATTCGTGAAGGCCAGGGTGATGTGGCTTTCTTCACGGTTGCCCTTTTCAGGATCCATGCTGATACTCTGGTTGGCCAGATGATGATCAGCACATCGTTTCTGAAAAACGTTTTCCAGGTCTTCGTCGGCAAGGGTTCGCATGAGGGTATCGAATTCATTCCGCGTAAACCGCATCATCACGGTCACTCCGGCCGAATCCCTTCCGCGCACTTCCAGACGGTCGATGCTGTTGAAAACAGCATTCAGCTCCCGGAACAGCTTGACTGCAAAAGGCGTATTCACGGCAGGGGCATACGTGATGAGAGCCTCGGTTTTGTTGACGTTTTCAGACAGCTCATTTGTCAGACACCAGAAAACATCTTTCACTGTTTCCAGCGACCGGGATATTGTTTCAGTCTCTTCGGTGGTTAAAAGACCGGCTTGGGTGGAGAGGATTTTGGTTTCTTTGACAATGACGACCTGGATCCGATCTGAAAGCGCCAGCAAGTCTTTCAGGATGTCTCTGTTCATGAAAATTTCCTGAAAAATATCGATCTGCTTGAATCGCCGCACTCCGTCCAGGAGACCATCCAAATTATTCCGGCCGCCCAGGTAATGTTCTTTGATATCCAGTGTGTTGTGCCGACAATCACTGAAGGTATTGGATTCGACTTTCTGAACCCACGCATGCAGTTCTGACGTATCAACGGACGGACGGGGCTTTTGCTTGTGTTTTATGGAAACGATTCCGGCAAGGCCGCAGCAAAAAAGATTGTTATGGCAGGGAAAAAAGATGACGGAACCCTGAGGTGCATTGCCGACATGACGTCCCCAAAAAATATCGTATCTCAATACAGAGCGTATCCGATGCAATATATCTGTCTGCCTTTTCCGAAAGCGTGGGCATGGGTCTTTTTTCATGTATGACTCTCCTTTCTCATGATGTGGAGCACTTTCTGAAGGTCTTCCGGTCGATCGACCCCGAGAGTGGTATGTTCTGTTGTCACGACGTGAATGTCGATTCCTTCTTCAAGCAGGCGGAGCTGTTCAAGCGATTCAATGGATTCGAGCCTGCTGCGGCCGATCCTCTGAAAACGGCGCAGGATTTCCATTTTAAATGCATACAGGCCGATGTGTCCTAAAAATCCGGCTCCCGAGCCGTCCCGGTCGCAAGGGATCGGCGCCCGCGAAAAATAAAGAGCGCGACCGTCTTTCGCCAGTACCACTTTGACGCGATCAGGGTTCAGGGCGGCAGTGCTGTCTATTTTTTGAGCCAGGGTTGTGACCTGCACGCGGACTGATGCAAAGGGTCGTATGAGCTGGCCGAGCATGTCCGGTTCCAGCAGCGGTTCATCGCCTTGAATATTGACAATTACGGCATCTGCGGGCGCGCTTAATTTTTCAGCGGCTTCAAGCACCCGGTCGGTGCCGCTGGGATGATTTTTTTGGGTCATCATTACGGGCACCGACAGTTTTTCAGCAGCCGAAAAAATTCTGCGGTCGTCGGTTGCAAGAACGATATGAGAAAAATAGGGACATCGACCGGCTCGATTGTAGACATGCCAAAACATGGGTTTCCCGTTGATGTCGGCCAGGGCCTTTCCGGGAAAACGCGACGAATCATAGCGGGCCGGAATCACACCGAAGCACTGGGGAAGTTTGCTCATTTTTTCCATTTTTTTCTGAAATAGTGTTTAATGATTTCATCAACTATTTAATTTCTATAAAAATCCACATCAATTATTAGATCTGGGAAAACAATAACAGATTTTTCGTATTATGAAACCATGTTACTTTTCTTTTACGAAAAAGAAAAGTAACCAAAAGAAATCGGCCCGTGTACCGCGATCCTCGCCGTCATGCGTGTGGAACCTCAGTGGTTGGTTTTTTGTAAGAAATTCATTTAGGTATATCAATTTGCCAGGGAGCCAAACACCAAACACAAACTACAGGTATTCACCAATGAGCCGACAGGCGATATCGGTTCCGCCCTGTCTTTTTTTTATGTAGGCCCCGGCCTGCTGTCTCACCGTTTCACGCGGCTGAGGATTCATTATAGCCGCAATCAAAATTTCTGCAACTTCTTTCCAGGATACCGCCTGATGCACAATTCCCAAATCGAGGATTTCTTTTCCCACCCATTTGAAATTGTCCCAAAAAGGTCCGATGACAGGCGTAATGCCGCTGATCAACGGTTCAAGGAAATTTTGGCCTCCCAGGGGTGCAAGGGTTCCGCCGACAAAGGCGGCACTTGCCTGCGCGTAAGCTAAATCCAATTCACCAAAGACATCCCATAGAATGACAGCGCCGTCCGGAATTTGTGTTTTGATATCCGATCGCAAACCCCAGGGCACCCCCAGGCGCTGCAACATCTTTCGCCAGTGGGTGATCCGATGCATATGCCTTGGGAAGAGACCGATCACGGTTTCAGGCCGTCTATGATGAATCGCTGAAATAATATTGACAACATCCTTTTCTTCTTCCTGCCGCACGGAGCCCAAGACCAGAAAGTTACTACGGGGCGGCAGGAAGGGATCCAATGTATTTTCAGCGGGAAATAGATGGTCCCCGCTGTCAAGCCGGTCGAATTTAATGTTCGACATGACACTGACGGATCCGCCCCCGAACAAGCGGGCAAAGCGGTCCGCATCCTCATCCGATATGGCCAGAATGTTATCCGGTCTCAGGTAATACCATAAGGATGGCCAGACAAGGTACCTGGAGAGGCTTTTCCGGGTGAGTCTACCGTTGATAATCATCACCCTGCATCCTGACTGCTTCAGTTCGTTGAGAAGCCCGGGCCACAACTCGCTTTCAAGCAGGACCATAACCCGCGGCCGGATAAGATGCACAGCCTTTTGCATGATTGCAGGGCGATCAAAGGGAAAGTAAGCAGCCCGCATCATTATCCGTTTATGGGCGATTTCATCATCTTTAATTGCCTGGTGCAGAATTTCAATACCCTGACGGGTAGTGGTGGTGAGCATGACTTTCAAAGTTTTACCGGTGGAAATTCGTTTGAGCAATTCCCACGCCAGATAAGCCTCGCCGGCAGAAGCCGACTGTATCCAAAGATCTGCGGCCATCAGGTTCGGGCGCTCGAGGGTCCTTTGCACGAATCCTTCAGCAAGGCGATTATTTTTCCGCAATACCGGAATGGCGGCCTTCCATAAAAGATCATACATGCGGAAAACTGTTTTTTTAACCGGAATGTTCGGCATGGGTTTGCGCAAGATCTTTTTTAAAAAAATCGGTGAAATACTTTTCAATCGCCATGCGTGCGTACTGGCTGGCCCGGGTCCCGATGTATTTTTCATGCGCCACAACAACGGCAACAGCCAATTGCCGGCCGCCGTTTTTGACGTCGGCGAACCCGACAAACCAATCATAACGTAATTCATGGCTATTGTCATAGATAGAACCGGTTTTCCCGCCGATATTGAGTTTCGAGAGAACGGGATCTTTGCGATATCCCCTGAAGACCTTACTGCTGGTGCCGTATCGTATGGTTGCTTCCATTAAGTCATAGATCACACGCGAGGTGGCGGGCGAAATCACCTGCTCAACCCTGTTTGAACGATCCTGATAGACGGCTTGACCGGAGTCGATGGTGATTTTTTCGACAATTGAAGGTTCGATGAGTTTTCCTTCTTTAAGAACAATGGTTGCCAATAAAGCGCCGTGCAGCGGCGACAGGGTGGTATTCCGGTTGAATCCACTGGCGATTTCAGCCCAGTTATAGGGATCGTCGCCAATGGTTAAGCGGCTGGGAAGCAGGGGTTTTTCAAAATTTATTTGCATGTTAAAGCCGAACGCTTCCGCATACTTCCGAAGGGATTCCTTTCCCAGTTTGAGTGTACCGATTTTTCCAAACACCGGATTGACGGACTTGGCAAAAGAGTCCCGGAATGAGATGTGATTGGTATATTTATTGGATCGGTCTTTGAGCTGCGTTTTATACAGGGTATGCTGGCTTCCGTTAAATTGAAGTGTTGAATTGGAATTCAGACCGCATTGTTCGACAGCGGCGGCGGCCGTTACGATTTTAAAAATGCTGGCAGCCGGAAAACGGTTGTCAAGACATGTATTATGCAGCGGGTCATGCTTGTCAAAACCGGCCATTGTCAGCACTTTTCCGGTGGACGGTTCAAGGATAACGATGCCGATATAGCGTGAATTTCTGCGATCCATCTTTTTTAACAAGTGGTTTTGCAAGGGGATGTCGATACTGGTATCGATGGTGATGGTTTTCCCGTCTTTTGTGAAATGGATGCGGTTTTCGGGCAAATTGATCAACGAACGGTCTTTTACAAGCTGTCTGATATACGCCGGGTCCAATAGACGATTATCCGGACTTTGGCGGTTGTTAAGATCGCTGTCCGTGGACCCCGGCCGATGGCCGTCATTATCCGTGAACCAACTGAACATGCCGTATATGGCGAAGATGCACAAGGGAATGAAAAAGGCAAGTTTGATACCGGATCGAATTATTTTTTTTCTGGTTTCCGCCTTTTTAAAATCCGCCTGGCGCTCTTTCCATATGGGCTTGCCAGGCGGTATGATGGGTGTCGGATAATGGGCCATTTCAGTTTACAGGGGTTCCCGGAGCGGTTTTTTTATCTAAAATGACAATGCTGCAGTCCTTGTCGTCTCCGGCCGCCAGCAGCATTCCATTCGATTGAATGCCCATGAGCTTCGCAGGTTTAAGGTTCGCCACAACGACCACCTGTTTTCCGACGAGTTCTTCAGGACTATAACTGTCTGATATTCCAGATACAATCGTGCGTATCTCTCCAAGATCCACTTCAAGCTTGAGAAGCTTTTTGGATTTGGGCACTACCTCGGCACGTACAATCGTTGCAACCCGCAGATCCAGTTCATCAAAACTTTCATAGCGTATTTGGGGTTTGATATCCAATGGCCTTTGCGCTGCATCCGCCATTGCAGCGAGGGATGCGGCTTTCTTTTCAGGCGCCGCGATTCTTGGAAACAGCGGCTTAAATTTCGGAAGCCGGGTTCCCGGTGCGGTTAGGCCCCAGGTTTTCAGCGTGTCCAGATGGTAGAACGGCGTTTTCGAATCCATGCCCAGTTGCGTTTGAATTTTTGCCGCGGTATCCGGCATGATAGGATATACGAGGCCGGACACAATTCGGAGCCCTTCCAAAAGTGTGTACACTACCGTTTCCAGTGCATTTTTTGCGGCGGGGTCTTTTGCTAAAACCCAGGGAGCGGTTATATCGATATATTTATTCATCTGATTGATGAATTCCCACACGGCTATAATCGCTTTGTGAAAAGCGAATTCGCACATTTCATTTTCAAATGTGGCAACGGCATTTGCTGCCGCCGGCTCCAGATCTCGTCCGAACTGTTTGGCTGCATCGGGTGTCGGCTGCGGCACCGTACCGTTGTGATACTTGCGAACCATGGCCAGGATTCTGCTGGTCAGGTTTCCAAGATCGTTGGCGAGGTCCGAATTGATACGCTGTACCAGCGCTTCCTCATTGAAATTTGAATCGAGTCCGAATGCCATTTCTCTCATGAGAAAAAATCTGAATGCATCCAGTCCATATACATTTATCAATTGCAGCGGTTCAACGACATTTCCGAGGCTTTTGGACATTTTGCTCTGGTCGATATTCCAGTAGCCGTGGACATTTAAATGCTTGTATATCGGAATCCCGGCTGCTTTCAGCATAATGGGCCAATAGATGCCATGCGGCTTGAGAATGTCTTTGGCGACAATGTGCTGTGCCACCGGCCAGAATTTATGAAACAACGCGCCGTCAGGATAGCCTAATGCGGATATGTAGTTCAGCAGCGCATCGAACCATACGTAGGTGACATAATCGTTGTCAAAAGGGAGTGTGATGCCCCAGGTAATTCGGGATTTGGGTCTGGATATGCAAAGATCTTCAAGGGGCTCCTTAAGAAAAGAGAGCGCTTCGTTTTTATAGCGTTCGGGACGAATAAAATCAGGATTCGATTGGATGTGATCAATCAACCAGTCCTGGTAGCGGCTCATTTTAAAAAAATAATTGGATTCTTTGATGGTTTGCGGTTCCACTTCGTGATCCGGACATTTCCCGTTGACGAGTTCCCGTTCGGTGTAGAACCGTTCGCATCCAAAACAATAGAGGCCTTCATATTCACTGAAATAAATATCGCCCGCATCATGGATTTTGCTCAGAATCCGCTGCACGACGGCGATATGATCCGGATCGGTTGTCCGGATGAAATAGCTGTTTTTAATTCGGAGTTCAGGCCATAGATTTTTGAACAACCCGCTGATTTTGTCGACATATTCCTTGGGGCTTACGCCTTCTTTTTCAGCCGCCTGGAGTATTTTGTCGCCATGCTCATCCGTTCCCGTCAAAAAGAAAGTTTCCGATTGACGCATATCATGAAAGCGCGTGGCGACATCTGCGACAATAGTGGTGTAGGCATGCCCTAAATGGGGCCTGGCGTTCACATAGTAAATCGGTGTTGTAATATAAAAAGGGGGGGGCATCTGTTCTCCTTAGCTTTCAATATCATTGATTCCCGCTTCAACTTCCGTTCCGTTTTCAAGCCGGATAACGACCTGTTTGCCGATAACATTATGACGTACCACTTTTCCGGTAGTATCTTTTATTTTAACGGTTTTTCCAATTTTGGGGAAATCTGCCTTTAACTTTAAATACGTTGGGTTCTCATATGTCAGACAGCACATCAATCGACCACACTGACCCGAAATTTTTGTTGGATTCAGGGACAGCCCCTGCTGCTTGGCCATTTTGATGGAGACGGGTTCAAATTTTTCAATAAATGAAGCGCAGCATAATTCACGGCCGCATCGCCCGATTCCACCGCACATTTTTGCCTGGTTGCGGATACCGACCTGTCGCATTTCGATTCTAACCCGAAAATTTTTGACCAGATTTTTAACAAGTTCCCGGAAATCAATACGGCCGTCCGCTGTAAAAAAGAAGGTCAGCTGGCTTGCATCGAAGGTGCTTTCGACGGAAAACAGGTTCATTTTAAGTCCTTGTGTCTTGATACAATTCAAGCAAAATGCATAGGCTTCTTTTTCAAGGGCACTGTTTTTTTCTACCTGGCTGTGGTCGTTTTCCGTGGCAATGCGGAACACTTTTTTCAATGGTTTGTCATTGGGGAGTTTTACATATAGGACCGGCTGGACGGCAACCACGCCGTACCCAAGTCCCTTTTCCGTTTCGACAATGACCTTGTCCCCCCGCTTGAGGACAAAAGCCCCGGAATCAAAATTGTATATTTTCCCCGCCGGCTTAAATCGTATGCCAACAACCTTTTTCATTATTGGATTTTGCCTATTGACTATTTAACATTCGTTTCAAATTAAGAATCCGGTCCACCTATTTTGCCATCAGGCGCGTCATCATGACATCCAAGGTCAATCTTGGATTTGCATTGCCGTCAATCATTGTCCGGGCTTTTTGAACAGCCTCAAATTTTGATAAGACGGAACATGCATCCATTCGTCGCGATATGTTTTGTATGTGATCCACCAGATCCTTATTGATAATTTTTTCAGGTGCCAGTGGATAAATCATTAAATCCCTGAACCATGACATGAAGATATCGAGTACGTCGGGGATTTTATCTTTTTGGCGTGCAATCCGTTCGGAAAATGCCAGCGATAGATCGGCGTCTTCCAAGCCTGTACTGTTTGTTTTTTCATAACCCAATACGCCCAAAATCCAATTTCTTTGAGGAATCCACCCGGTTTCGACCAGCGAACGCGCTTTTGTCAGGCTACCGTTTGCCAGTGCACCCAGGATTTCCGCCTCTTCGGTGTGAATGCCGTATTCATCGATTAGAAGAGGAATCAGCGTCTTTTGAGAAATTGGTTTGAATCGAATATGCTGACAACGCGAAATAATCGTGGGAAGAAGATTTTGGGTGTGTGGCGCAGTGAGTATCAGAAGCGTTCCATCGGGCGGTTCTTCGAGCAGCTTGAGCAATGCATTGCCTGCCTCCGGATTCATTGTCTGGGCGTCGGAAATGATGACGACCCGCTGTTTTGCCTCATAGGGTTTCATGGAGAGTATATGGCAAAGGTCACGGATTTGTGAAATCTTGATAGTACCTTTTTGAGGCTGAATGAAAATAATATCAGGATGAAGTTCAGCGTCTATCTTTCTGCAGGTTCGGCACTCGCCGCAAGGCAATGCGGTACTTTCCGCTTCTGCGGGCGACGCGGTTGGATCATCACCCGACCCATGCGACGACCGGTTCCCCCGCAGGCAATTGCACGTCATGGCGAATACTTTGGCTGTCTGCCTTTTCCCGACGCCTTCAAGTCCGGTGAAAAGCAAGGCATGAGGGATGTTCCCCTTCCGATTGATCCTGAATAATCGCCTGACAACGCTTTCTTGATCGACTATGGAATCAAATCCAGACACAAACTTAATAGTCAACCCGCTCTTTCAGCTCTTTACCAGACTTGAAAAATGGAAGCTTTTTAGGTTGAATTGTAACTTTTTCGCCGGTCTTGGGGTTTCTGCCCGTATAGCTTTTGTACGTTTTGACAAAAAAGCTGCACAATCCTCTAATCTCAACCCTTTCCCCACGAGCCAGCGCTTCCGCCATGTTATCGAAGAATAACTGCACGACTTTGGCTGACTCTGATTTGGATAGATTGGCTTTATTTTTTAAAGCGGAGATAAGTTCCAGTTTATTCATACACCCTCCTTACGGCAATAGCTCAAAATCGTTCAACATAGTAGATGTGTAATAATGATGAATTGATAAAAAGTCAAGCAGTTATGCCAATATTTTCGGCAATGGTTCGATGTCTGATTCATCCACATCGACCGCGGCGGTCTGACCCAGCGCTTCGATGTTGATGACGATCCTTCCTTTCCCTCTATAGCTAACAAAGGTTCCGATGACGCCGGCGAAGGGACCGGTCACGACCATGACAGTATCCCCCCTTGCCAGACGATTTCCGGTGATAATCGGGCTGTCGCTGTTTACCATAATTTTCAAGGATTCAATGGTTTTCTCAGGAACCGGCACCGGCCCGTCTTTCGTACCGATAAATCGGACGACACCCACGGTTTTTACAATCTCTACCTGCTCGTAAGGATTCATATCCGATTTTACAAAAAGATATCCCGGGAAAACCGGCATTCTGATCATCAGCTTTCTGTCCCGCCGTTTGCTGCGGACGAGGATCTTCGGCAAAAATACTTCGATGGATTTTTTTGCCAGTCCATCGTTAACGACATTTTCAAACCGGCTTCGGGTGTGCAGCACAAACCAACTGCTCTGTATGTTTTCAGCTTTCACAGCTCAATTTCCATTTGAAACCCTATAAAAGTCCAACAAATTCAACTTAATCAGTGCCGGTTCCTTTGGGTGCCCGGATATCTGCTAAAGGTTGTTTCCAAGATCTCCAAGCCCGTAAAGGCCTACCATAAAAGAATAGGTTTGTGCGTCGTCTTCGTTGGCATATGCTAATTTTAAAGACCAGCACTGTGACTTATACAATACGCCGATGCCGGATAGCAAATCATTTTGATCATACAAGTCTCTTTCGTATTCCCCTGTGGCGGATAATCGATCGGTTATTTGAAGCAGCAATGAAGCGTAGATGGATTCCGATTTTTCGGGATCGGCTTCGCTGTTATCTTTTTGATATCGGTGTTCCGTAAATAATCGATCGCCGCGCTGATCCGATATGGTAACGGCAATGTTGTGAGAAATCACATCCTTTTCATAGGTCGACCATTCGGCGTCCGCACTCAGGGAATAATATTTTTCAGGTGTTATTTCGAGCTTGGCGTAAATGGGAGAAAATGGTTCCCGGGTCTTTCCGTTTCTCCACTTGGAGGGATCGTCTTCATTGGCCTCGTTAAAATCATATTGTTGTTCCAGATAGAATCTCAGGAATTGCTGATAGGTATATGCGGGATCCGCCGGGTCCGGAGATTTTTGATTGGTTTGATTCCGATTGAATCGATAGATCAATAAATTGGTCAAGGAATACGTGACCTGGTTTTGAGCGGCGATGCGATCCACGCCGTCAAAACTCGGATATTCATCCTGATTCTGACCAGGGACATAAGTGTATGCTATCTGGGGTTTGAAGGTGTGTTTTACGCGATCAATGCTTTTCCCCTCAGCTTCAAATATCTTGAAGCATTCCGTGGAGAGATCCAAGCGGCCGTCGTAAATTTCCCTGTGGAATGATTCATCGGGATCCTGATCATCGGCAGCATCGTCATGGGCTTCCACCTGCCAATACGTTTCCCTGAATCCGACAGACGGTTCAAGGGTAAAAAGATATTTCAGACGCAGTGGCCGATAAATTCTGGGATATAGATCCATGCGATGGTCTCTGGTCACATTGTTTTCCGTAAGGGCATCCTTCCGGTAAAAATAGGTGTATTCGTTTTCAAGGGTAAAATAAAATGGTGACCCCGACAGCGGCTGTTTGGAGGCGTCAAACCGGATGGAAGGCAATCGTTGAACAGAGGTGTCTATTTCTCCCTGGCGCCGGCTGACGACATCGTCGTACCACCTGGCTTCCGCGTTCAACGTATATCTGTCCCATCGCCGGTTGACATTGAAGCGGTTGAGGCGTATGGGGTCGTTGTAATCATCGATGTCCCGTCCGAATGCATCATTAAAATAATCTTTCGTGTCTTGAAAACCGGTATACCCGTTCTTGAATTCTTGAAGATAGTCCTGATCGCTGACGACATCCAGATCCAGGCTGGCAAAAAAGCCTGCCGGCATTGCCTGGTCCTGTTTCATTCGGAACCAGTACCGGTCTTCATTCGGACGCAGAATATCGCCGGTGCCATCATTATATCCCCAATCCTTGCCGCTGGAACCGGTGCCGTCATCGACTTTCTTATCTTTCAAATAGTCAAACATGAGCGTCCCTTTAGACAGCGGGCTCAACGCAAAACGAAATTCCGAACCGATTTTATTCCCCCTCAGGTCCATATAATGTTCGTAAAATGTCGCGTCGGAACTGTCATTTATCGCCCAGAAAAAGGGTTGGATGTATTCAAAACCCCTGCGGGAAGACATCCCCAGTTGCGGGGACAAAAGGCCGGTTTGTCTTTTCAGCTTTACGGGAAACGCGATAAAAGGTGTGTACATGACGGGTATGTTTTTGACCCAAAACGTCGCATCATAAGCGACCCCATATCCTTCGATGGTCACATTCAGGTTTCTGCCGGTTATTTTCCATGCCGGTTTTTCCCCGTCACAGGTCGTAATGATGGCGGTATCCGCTCGAAAAGAATTCTTGCCGGTTTTTTTAATTTCATTCCCCTTGATATGGAAGTTGTTTTTAGCCAAAAAAAATGAGCCGTTATGAATGATTCCCTCTTCCGTTGCCAGGTTGATTTCCAAGTGATCGGCGGTTAATACATCATTGCCTGCAGACATGACAACATGGCCTTTTGCAGTCACAACCATGGATATTTGGTTAAAGCGGGCATAGTCGGCGGCAATCCGCGTGTCTTTTTTTGAGACGACGACATTCCCTTCTGCAATATAAACCGATTCCGTTTCTAAAAAGCTCAATTCATCTGCAATGATATGCCAGGGGGCGGCATTGTCGCTTAATTGGGAACCCAGATCTTCACCTGAGGCAACACACGGCGGAAAAACAAGGATGGAAAGCGTGAGCAAAACAGCGCAAAAGGCAGTAGAAACAGCCCGAAGCAACCGGGCAGCATGCGTTGTCCAACTGCAAACACGGCCATTCCATCCGAATTTCAGGGTAAACAGCAGCATGAATACGTTCGGTGTTAATACAATGTTATGGCCGATGAAAATATTCGGCAGCATGTGATTCAAAAGGGTTGCACGCAATAACAGAAATTCCAACGGATCGACCTAATTAGAGGTGCTCAAATAATCTTATACTGTATCAAATCTGTAAAAAAATCAAGGAGAAGATCTTAAAGAAGGTCCTTTTAAAATATTTCCAATTGATGTATGAAGGGTCAGTTTTACCTTAACCCGAATTGAGCTGTTTTTATGAAGATCCTGTTATGCAATGATGATGGTATTCATGCCGAAGGGATTTGGGCGCTCCATAGGCGTTTGGTTGTGAGGCACACCGTCGTTGTGGTCGCACCGGACCGGGAACGAACTGCTGCCAGCCATGCCATTACACTGCATGCGCCCATCCGTATCAACACGATATCCATCAACGGCAGAGGCAAAGCCTACGCCGTGAGCGGAACGCCGGCCGATTGCATCAAGCTGGCGGTAACGGAGATACTGGACGGCAAGCCCGACCTGGCGATTTCCGGCATTAACCCCGGCGCCAATATCGGGGTCGATATCAACTACTCCGGTACGTTTGCCGCCGCACGGGAGGCCACGTTTTACGGAATACCCGCCATGGCGGTGTCCATTGCCGGCAAGACGCCGTCTTTCTATAAAGATGTCGCTGATTTCATAGGCAACTTTTCTGAAATGGTGTTGCAGAAGGGCCTGCCGAAAGGCACCCTGCTGAACATAAATGTTCCGGATCTGCCCATGGCGCAAGTGCGGGGCGTCAGATTCTGCAAACAGCACACCGGTCTCTTGAGCAGAGGCATGGAAAAGCGGATGGATCCGCGAAATCGTGCCTATTACTGGTATGGGACCAATGCACCGGTGGCCGAGGACGATCCGGAACTGGATGCCGTTGTGCTTTTCAATAATTATATCTCAATTACGCCGATAAAGTGCGACATGACGGATTATCAGATGTTTCAGGCGTTAAAAGGATGGGATGTCCCGATCGAATGAAAAGACAGTTTGTCAGTGAAATAAAGGCAGGCGAACCGGTGGACGATTTTTTCGTTCTGGCGGAAAAGACCCTGTTGCAGAAAAAAGACGGTAATAACTACCTGAATATTGTGCTTTCGGATCGAAGCGGTTGGATCAAGGGGGTTGTCTGGGATAATGTCGAAGAGATTGCCTCTCTTGTCAAGCCGGGTGATGTGGTCCAAGTGAAAGCAACGGCCGGAGAATACAGAGGCGCGCTTCAACTTGTCGTGAAAGGGATGACGACAGTGACGGTTGAATCCGGCGACTTTTCCGATTTCATACCGGCAACGGCACGTGACATCGACCTCATGTTTGAGCGGGTGGTTGCATTGAGCGATTCACTTAGGCCTTCTTATTTAAAGGCTCTTTTCCAGGTTTTCTGGAAAGACGATGGGTTTGTCGAAAAATTTAAAGCAGCGCCGGCGGCAAAAAAAATGCATCACGCGTATCTGGGCGGTCTTTTGGAACATACCCTGTCCATGGCGGTCCTGGCAGATAAAATCGCCGGGCATTACAGCGGCATCGACCGGGACCTCCTTGTGGCAGGTGCCCTGCTCCATGATATTGGGAAAATAGGAGAATTCCGGTGGGATATCCATATTGATTATTCGGATGAGGGCAGGCTGTTAAACCACATCACCATCGGTGTTCGGATGATGGAAGAGAAAATTCAAACCATTCAGAATTTTCCCGAAGAGAAAGCACTGTTGCTAAAGCATATGGTGGTCAGCCACCATGGCAGCAGAGAGTTCGGGTCTCCTGAACCGCCGAAAACCATCGAAGCCGTGCTGCTGAATTATATCGATGAAATCGATGCAAAGGTTCAGGGAATTCGTGAATTCATGGGCAAGGAAAACCCTGACGAACCCTGGACCTCTTATCATCGTCTTTTGGAGCGCCACTTTTATCGGGGAAAAGCATAATGTTCATCACATTTGAAGGGATTGAGGGCTCTGGGAAAACCACACAAATCAAGCGCGTTTATGCCTATTTCAAGGAGCAGGGGCGCGACGTTGTCATGACGCGTGAACCGGGTGGAACGGACATCGGAGAGAAGATTCGAGCCATCCTCCTGGACCCCGAAAGCAGACATCTCGATCCCATGGCGGAGCTGCTGCTCTATTTTGCCGATCGGGCACAACATCTGAATGAAAAAGTTCGAAAATATTTGTCAGAGGGAAGATCGGTTCTATGCGATCGCTATTATGATGCAACACTGGCCTACCAGGGATATGCAAGAGGCTTGAATATACAATTGATTGAGCATCTGCACGGTCTTGTTTTTAACGATTTTAAACCGGATTTGACATTTCTGCTGGATCTCCCCCCGCAAATGGGATTGGATCGTGCGTGGCGCCAAATACACAGCGGCGCTCGGACCGGAAAGGAAACCCGATTTGAGGAAGAAACCCTGAAGTTTCATGAATCGGTGAGACAAGGCTATCTTGCGCTGGCGCGCCGCGAACCCCGGCGATTTGAAATTATAGATGCTTCACAGGAAACGGATGGTGTATCGAAACATATTCTATCCGTTCTGTCTTCAATACAACAGGCATAAATAATTATGGGAAGTTCTATCTTAGACAGCATAGGCAATACGCCGTTGATCGAAATCGGGCATTTAAATCCGAATCCCAGGGTTACGATTCTGGCCAAACTCGAATACCTCAATCCCGGCGGTTCCATAAAAGACAGGGCCGCACTTTATATGATAGAGGCCGGTGAAAAATCCGGTGAGCTGACAAAGGCAAAAATAGTTCTTGAGGCCACCAGTGGAAATACCGGGATCGGTCTTGCCCTTGTTTGCGGCGTTAAGGGGTATCGACTCCTGCTGGCCATGTCGGAAGCGGTGAGCGAGGAGCGGCGGAAAATATTAAAGGCAAGAGGCGCTGAAATTTTTCTAACCCCCGGTCATTTAGGAACGGACGGCGCCATCGAAGAGGTTTACCGACTGGTTCGGGAAAATCCGAATACGTATTTTATGACCGATCAGTACAATAACAAGGCCAACTGGCAGGCCCATTACGATGGAACGGCTCCTGAAATCTGGCAACAGACCAACGGCAAGGTGCATAAAATCATTGCCACATTGGGAACGAGCGGTACCTTAATGGGTATTTCAAGACGCATGAAAGAATATGATCCTCGTGTTGAGATTATCGGTGTTGAGCCGTATCTCGGGCATAAGATACAGGGTCTGAAAAACATGAAAGAGGCGTATCGGCCTGAAATATTTCAGAAAAAGAGGATAGATAAAATAATAAATATAGAAGATGAAGCTGCTTTTGAAATGGCGAGACGACTGGCCGTTGAAGAGGGGGTATTTGTCGGCATGAGCAGTGGCGCCGCCATGGTAATTGCTTTGGAAGAGGCCCGTCATATGAGCGGGGGAACCATTGTGGTTATCTTGCCGGATAGTGGCGAAAGATACCTCAGCACATCACTTTTTACGGTGAAGGATAAAATCAATCTGACACTTTTTAATACCATGAACCGCCGAAAAGAAGCCTTTGAATCCCTTATTCCCGGAAAGGTTTCCATTTACTCGTGTGGCTTGACAGCGCATGCCAGGATTCATCTTGGCGAATGCCGCCGGTTCGTTTTCTCGGATTTGCTTAGCCGATATCTTGAATATCGAGGATATTCCGTAAAACACATCATGAATATTACGGATTTGGATGATAAAACCATCAACGGTTCGGAAAAAGCCGGTATGGCGATATCCGATTTCACGAAGCAGCATATCGAGAACTTTAAAAAAGATCTGAACATTTTGGGCATCAAGCCGGCGGAGAATTACCCGAAGGCCAGCGAACACACGAAAGATATGGTGACTCTTGCCGAAAAGCTCGTCGCAGGCGGATTTGCCTATGAAAAGCTAAAATCCATTTATTTCGATATTTCCCGTTTTAAGGAATACGGCCGGCTTTCGGGTGTGGATATCAATAAAATCAGACTGGGTGCAACGGTTGATCTTGATGATTATGAAAAAGACAATCCCAGGGATTTTACACTCTTTAAACGGGCCAAGTTGTCGGAGCTCAGACGGGGCATTTATGTACAGACAGATTGGGGGAAGGTGA
The DNA here is from genome assembly GCA_964435695.1 of uncultured Desulfobacterales bacterium. GTDB lineage: Bacteria > Desulfobacterota > Desulfobacteria > Desulfobacterales > B30-G6 > CAYTAQ01. The sequence goes on from CAYTAQ010000060.1 coordinate 21,396, forward strand.
GACCTTCCTGGCATATTCAATGTGCCGCCATGTCAATGAAATATTTGGGCGAGAGCTACGACATCCATACGGCCAGCCGGGAGCTGGTATTTCCCCACCATGAAAATGAGATTGCCATCGCCGGCGCTATAACAGGGAAACCGCTTGCTAAATACTGGATACATTGCGATCGTGTATTGGTGGACGGCAAAAAGGTGGATGAAAAGGGCGACAGGCTGTCGATTCAAGATCTCCTGGATATGGGATACACCGGCAGGGAAATCCGTTGCTGGCTGTTATTCAGCCACTATCGCAAACCGGTTCAATTTGCAGAAACCAAGCTGGAAAACGCCAGACGCTCCCTGAAACGAATGGATGCATGCATTTCAATGCTTTTAAACCTGCACGATGGGCGCTCCTATGCTGAGCTCAAGCAGCTTCTATATGATATCAAGCACGGTTTTATAGATGCCATGGACGATGACTTGAATATTTCAGCAGCCATAGCTTCCATTTTCGAAAATATTAAAAAAATTAATAAGCTGGTAATGGATAAGCAGATCGACGCCGAGGATGCATCAAAGATCATCGAAGCCTTTAAATTGATTGATACGGTTCTCAATGTCTTCGATTTCGTAGAAAGAGATCAGGATGCCGGTATAGAACGCCTCATAAAAGAAAGAGAGCAGGCGCGGGCAAACAGAGACTGGGCGGCTGCCGACAAAATTAGAGATGTCCTCGCGTCGCAGGGGGTAGTGGTCAGGGACCGGAAGGTGT
>CAYTAQ010000061.1:0-21614 GCA_964435695.1 uncultured Desulfobacterales bacterium
TTTTATTATGGCGGGAGCGACGGGACTCGAACCCGCGACCTCCGGCGTGACAGGCCGGCGTTCTAACCGAAACTGAACTACACCCCCGAAAAATCTTTGGTTTTGCTTTTAGCCGTTAGTTTGAAGCCATTCGCTATGAGTGAATGCCATTTCTGGTAGGCGGAACAGGGCTTGAACCTGTGACCCCCGGCTTGTAAGGCCGGTGCTCTCCCAACTGAGCTATCCGCCCGTACCCCCTATCCTGAACACGGCATAACGAGAACCGAACAGCTAACAAGGAACGGATGAATTGTCAAGATAATTTTTGGGATTACCTTGCAAGATTCAGGTATTAAACAACCCAGGATAATAGGGCCGTTCCCAATATGATAAAAATGATGCCGAAAAATCGATAGCTTTGATCTGAAGCTGTATTGATATACCATCGGTTGATCTCATCCATCACCTTTTTGGGGTTTATTCCAATAAAAATTCCTTTGATGACGGCAAGAAATCCGACGAGCCGGATAAACCACGGGTAATGACCGGCAGACGCTGCAAACAACAACAGCAGACCTGCAATGAGCGGCACGGCGGCAATGATTTTAAGATCGACGCTTTTTAAAATATTTTTAGCTGTAAGCCTGGTTGAAGCCGTGTAAAGAATTGCGCTAGAGCCGAAAACAATCCATAGAATGCTGATGGCGTATAGTATCCATTTCATGTGAAATAACCCCTCTTTTCTATAAGTCTGTAATATGCTGACATAGCATCTATATCCAATTTTGGGTGTTTGCGTCAAGCATGTGCTTGCAATTTTTTTCGGTACGATCACCCAAGCCAAGATTGCGTTATAATCAGTTGTTATTGGTTATCGGCCCGGTTTTTTTGAATTAAGGCAGACATAAAATATTTTTTATGTTACATCAGAGCCTAAAGCGTTTAGAGCGTTTATCAGAATAACGTTCCGATATCGGTGGTTTTCTGAATCTTATAGGAATGATCAATAATGTCTAATATGGGACGATCCAAACGCTCTAATCTGCGTTATCAGGGGAGTAAAGATGCAGTGCATTTCCTGGAATCATAAAGTATGAACCGGCTGTCTTCCGAAAAATTTTACCATTCAGATCCCTATATTTTGTGCCCGAGATATAAAGGAAGACCCAGGAAGCATGTGGCTGTGTGCCACCAGTGCAAATGGAAAAAGAATTGCCGGGCCTACCAAATTTACTGGCAGCCTGAACTGCCTTTGAGCTTCAAGACCTGACTTGCGAAATGGACCTGCTGCCGCCTAAAAGGTCATGGCGGCCGCTTCAAACGGAGGAATAAATGACCTATAAAATCGGATTGATTCCCGGCGACGGCATCGGCAGAGAAGTGGTGCCCGAAGGCGTTCGAACGCTTGAGGCCTTAGCCGCCGCATACGATTTTGAGGTATCCTTCAAAGAATTTCCGTTTTCCTGTCAGTATTATCTGAAACATGGCGTTATGATGCCGCCGGATGCCCTGGCTCAATTGAAACCCCTCGATGCCATCCTGCTGGGGGCTGTGGGCGATCCGAAGGTGCCTGACCATATTTCTCTGTGGGGGCTATTGATACCCATTCGCCGTGCATTTGATCAATATGTAAACCTTCGGCCGGTGCGGCTGCTGCCCGGCATTCGAAGCCCGCTTGCCGGCAGGGGCTGTGGCGATATCGATTTTGTGGTGGTGAGAGAAAACACCGAAGGAGAATATTCAGATATCGGGGGTCGCCTGTTTGTGGATACGGATCGGGAAGTCGTAATTCAGGAAACACTGTTTTCAAGAACCGGTGTCGATCGCGTTCTCCGGTATGCTTTCGAGCTTGCCCGGATGCGACCCGCCGGGCATGTTACCTCTGCTACAAAATCCAACGGCCTAAGGTTTACCATGCCGTTCTGGGATGAACGATTCGAAACCATCGCCAGGGAGTACCCGGACATCAGACACGATCAATACCATATTGATATCCTTACAGCTCATTTTGTACAGCATCCTGACTGGTTTGATGTCGTCGTCGGGAGCAACCTTTTTGGGGATATACTGTCCGATCTCGGACCGGCCATTGCAGGAGGCATTGGTATTGCGCCATCTGCCAATTTAAACATCGAACGAAAGTTTCCTTCCATGTTTGAACCTGTGCACGGCTCGGCGCCTGATATTGCCGGAAAAGGAATCGCCAATCCCATTGCCACCCTTTGGTCGGTTCAGATGATGCTGGATTTTCTCGGTGAAAAGCGGGCCGGGAATAGTCTGATGCGCGCCATTGAAACCGTAACCGGCGCCGGGGTGCTGACAAAGGATTTGGGCGGAAATACCGGCACCACAGCAATCACGGATCATGTTTTATCTGAAATCGCCAAAGGGCCAAAACCCTGACGCCTTGTCCATCAACCTGCCGCAGCAATGAAGGTCTTTTTTATTCATGGCGTAAAAAAACCATCTCGGATATTTCAGCTAATTTTTGATCACCCTGAGTCAGCTCCACCTGAACACGGGCAATCCGGCCCTGGGTATCGATCACCCGCGCAGAAGCCATCACATCGATAGCCGGATCCCCTGCATTTAAGAACTGGATATCACAATTTAACGGCAATCCCACATAACCCAGGGAATTGGCAGCGGCCGCCATGGTTTGTTCTGCCAATGTAAACAGTGCTCCTGTATGGGTATAACCCAAAAAGTTAGGCAATTGTTCCGTACCCGGCAACCGGGCTGTGGCGCGGCCGGTCTCGAATTCCGTAAACCGGATGGAAAGGGCGCGGGCTAGAGGGGAAGCTTCCATAGCACGGCGCAAGGCCCCCAGGTCTCCGCCTTTGATAGCCTTTCGAACGGCATTCGGTTCAACGGACGATTGAACAACAGAGAGTTTTTGGCGGTTTCGCTCCTCAACGCCTCGGGTCAACCAGGAAACAGCCTCATTGTAGGGTGTGGGGATGTTGAAACGACGTCCTTCGGATACGATCACTTCATTTAAATTGCCGATTTCGGTAGGCCGCCCTGCTTCCACGTCCTGAAGCATGGAAACGCGGTTGTCTTTGGTAGAGGCAAAGGCTTTTAAGGAAAAGTCCAGGGGATCGTCCAACTCTGGAAAGTCAATGCCTTTGGCTCGGGCCACCTGGGCCAATTCCCGAGAAAGGGCGTCGATGATTTTTACCACCGGTTTGTGATTTACCGCTATACCGCCTGTCAAACCGGTCAGGGCGGCCACAACATTTGTGGCAACATTGGCGATCAGTTTTTTCCAAATGACGTTGTTAATGTTCGAAGTGGCCTGCACATCCAAACCAGCCCGCTGGAATTGCTCAACCATATTTTCAAATTCCGGACGGAGTACGCCATCATAGGGACCTATTACCAGCAAAGGCCCGAGCCCCCCTACGTACCGAACCTCATTCATGCTCACCGGCATTCCCGAATGGGCCGTGATCCCGCCAATCACCCGTTTCGGCCCCACGGCCTCGGCAATAATTTCCAGATTCCCCAGGCCGTTTTGAACCGAGATAACCAAGGTATCGTCCCCGATCATGGGCATGGCGCTCTGAATGGCCGTACGGGTGTGGTACCCCTTGACCGCCACCATCACCACATCTTTAACGCCGGCTTCGTTTATATTCGATGTAATGGAGATCTGTGCATGGGTTCGCTCACCATCCGGCCACTGCATCCACAACCCTTCTTTGTCGATGAGGTGAACCCGTTCCTTGAGGACCTCGATCAAGGTCACGTTGAATCCTTTTTTCAAAAAAAGACTGCCGAAAATAGAACCCAATACACCGGCACCTACTATCGCTATGTTCATATTTCATTCCTCCTGTCAAATTTCAGGGCCATAAACGGTTCCTTTTTTTTCAACGCCCTTATCGAGCCACTTGTAAATTTTATCCTCCAACTATAAGATAGCGTCAATCCGGGAATTGAAGCGTTTGGTTCAGAATCCAATGCTAAGAAAGAATTTTATCAAGCGGAGATTTATTCTAAAACAAATAAGGAATAAGTATAGATCGAGAAACCTTGTAGTGGCAAGTTGTTTCTGATAGAACTCAACTACGTATTCATTTGTTGATTTCGGGGTTGCCTCATAATAAACCGATTGATTATAGACTTTAAATAATCGTGTGAAGATGTTTAAATTCATCCATGCAGCCGATGTACATCTGGACAGCCCGCTTCATAAGCTCGATGCCTATGAAGGGGTTCCCATCGATCAATTCCGGCAAGCGACACGTCGGGCCTTTGAGAATCTTATCCATTTGGCTATTTCCGAAAACGTATCTTTCGTACTGATTGCCGGTGACTTGTATGATGGGGATTGGAAAGATTACAATACGGGTCTTTATCTGGTGTCGCAAATGAAACGGCTGCATGATGCGAGAATCCCGGTTTTTATCCTTGGCGGCAATCATGATGCGGCGAGCCGGATTACGAAAACCCTTCGCTTCCCGGAAAATGTCAAATTGTTTCCGGCAAACGAACCGGAGACGTTATATGTGAATGGCATGAACGTGGCTGTTCACGGTCAGGGGTTTGCATCACCGGCAATTAAAAAAGATTTATCCAGAAACTACCCGGACGCCGTGCCGGGATATTATAATATCGGATTGCTCCACACATGTGCCACCGGACGCGAAGGCCATGAGAACTACGCTCCCTGTTCCATAGAAGGGCTGCAGTCCAAGGGATACGATTACTGGGCCCTGGGACATATTCACGCCCATGAAACGCTTGCGGAAAATCCGCATATTATATTTTCCGGAAATATCCAGGGACGGCATGTGCGGGAAACCGGGCCCAAAGGATGTGTGCTGGTGACCGTTGATGATGCGGGCCGGACAAAACCCGTGTTCAAACCATTGGATGTGGTTCGCTGGGAATCCGTTCATATCGATGCAAGCCATACCGAATCGGGCTATGACATCGTCGATCGCCTGGCGGACCGGATTGAGGCACTGGCCGAATCAACCGGCGGAATGCCTCTCGCGCTCCGTATCCACATCAAGGGCGAAACCATCGCTCATGATGAAATCCTGTCCGACGCTGAGCGGTGGATCAATGAAATAAGATCCTGTGCGATTGACGCGGGAAACGGGCAGGCATGGGTGGAGAAGGTCAAATTCGATCTTTGTTTACCCATATCAGGCATGGCCCCGGATAAGCCGGAAGGCGCGCTGGGAGAACTGCTCCGGCTCTTTGATGAATTGCGCGCAGACAAAGCCTGGCAGCCCCATTTTCTGAGCGAATTGAGCGATCTGCAAAGAAAGCTGCCGCGAGATTTGAAGCTGGATCTGGATGGTGATTCGTCTGACGATTCCTGGATGGCCGATTTGCTGGAACAAGCAAAGCCGATGCTGGTAAGGCGACTCCTCAGAAAAGGGGGGCAGGATGCGGATTGATGAACTCCGCCTGACGGCATTCGGTCCCTTTGCCGGCCAGACGCTGAATTTTTCCAAGGGTCGGGAAGGATTTCATATCGTCTATGGCCCCAACGAGGCAGGAAAAAGTTCAGCCTTGCGTGCGCTGCGCAACATGCTGTACGGCATTCCCGCAAGAACCCGTGATGACTTTATCCACCCGTACGCAAAAATGAGGATCGGTGCGACCATCCGATCCGCCGAGGGAGAAGACCTGAAGCTGATTCGGCGGAAGGGTCGTGGTCATACGCTCCGCGGTCCGGACGACGAGTCCATTGTTGATGAAAATGTGCTGTCTCAATTGTTAAAAGGAATTGATGCAGATCTCTTCACCGCCATGTTCGGTATCGGATACGAAGATCTCGTCCGGGGAGGTCAGGAAATTATACAAGGCGGTGGGAATCTCGGCCGGCTCATTTTTTCGGCCGGGTCCGGTATCGCTAACCTTCATGATGTTCAAAATGAACTCCAGACTGCAGCAAACCAGCTGTTTCTTCCATCCGCCCTGAAACCGACCATCAACGACCTGCTGCTGCGTTTCAAGACACAGCAGGCGGCTTTGCGGGATGCCCAGCTTCCGGGACAGGATTGGGAAGCTCATCAGCGCATATTGCAGCAGGTTCTTAAGCAGAAAGCAGAAATTGAGACCGAACTTGTGTCACTGCAAAAAACATACAGTCGCTTAAAAAGAATTCAGGAAGCGTTGCCGATCATTGCACAGAGAAATGAACTCATAAAAGAGATGACCGACGGGAGATCCGTGCCTGAATTGGCGGAAGATTTTCCCGAAAAACGACGCGAGCTGATAACGGAGCTGGGTATTGCTGAAAAGGAAATAGCGCGCGCGGGCGCTGCCGTTGCGCTCAATGAACAATCCATCGCCGATTTAAAGATATCAACCGTACTGCTTGAACATGCCGATGTAATCGAGGAATTGCATCAGGAGCTGGGCAGCCAGCGTAAGGCAGGCAAAGACTGTATAAATCTGGAAACGCGACGGGATACCTTGCGGGGAGAGGCCATTGAAATCCTGCACATGCTCAAGGATGAAGTAACAATCGCTGATGCGGAAAGATTGCGGATTAAAAAAGATCAGATTGTTTTGATACAGGAATTGAGCGGCCAATATGAACGGATCATTGCCCGGATGGAAGACATTCGGGAGAAACCATCCGAGCTTCAACAGGCCATTCGTCATATAGAAGCAGACCTCAACGATCTGCCTTCCCCACTGCCGACACAAGCATTGCAGGCTTTCCTTTCAGAAGCCGACGCTTTCGGCCCTCTTGAATCCCGCAGCCGGACCGAACAGGCTGAAATTCAGGCGCTGTTGGCGTCTCTTGAAAAAGAACAACACAGGTTGGGCCTTGGAGATAAATCTTCTGTGACCATTGAAAGCCTTGCCGTGCCGAACATGGAAACCATTCGATTGTTTGAAGATCGTTTTGCTGCGCTGGCGCAATCGATCAAGGACATCGAGAAGGAGATGGATCAAACCCGCAATCTCTTCCAGGATAATGAGCGGCAAATGGAAACCAACCGCCTGGAGCAGGCCGTTCCCAGTGAAGATGACCTGGAACGGATTCGTAAAGCGCGTGACCGGGGGTTGGAGCTGATAGCCCGCAAACTGCGTCAGGAGGAAATCCCGACGGAAGTGCTTGATAATTATCTCAATGAGGTACCGCAAGCGGAAACGCTTTTAGATGTATTTGCGTTTCATGTCAAACAGGCGGATATGATTTCAGACAGACTTCGCCGGGAAGCGGACCGGGTGGCGGCCAATGCAAGACTGCTGAGCGATCAGAAGGCTCACAAAGCACGGCTCGCACGCCTCGATAATACGATTGCATCGTATGCAGACCAGGAGCGGGCGCTCATGAAAGAATGGGAGCATCTTTGGCGGGAATCGGATATCAAACCCCGCATGCCCAAGGAAATGTCACAGTGGCTGCAGGGTTTCACGTCCATGGTGGAAAAACTGGGAGAAGCACGCACCCGCAGGGCCGGAGCGGACAGGTTGACACATGACATTGATTCTCATCGACAAAACCTGATTCAGTCACTCCAATCCATGCCCGATTTGTCTGTTCCGCAAGATGCGCCGCTTGCCCGCTTGATTGCTTTGGCCGGAAAGGTCATTGAGGATCAGACCCTGTTGTTGCGAAGACGGGAAGAATTGATGCGGGATAAAACACAGCTTGAAAAAGAACTGGCTGTTACAACCCTAAGATTGGAAAAAAACGAGGCGAACCTCGATCAATGGCAGAAGCAATGGGAGCACGCGGTTAAACCCATCGGATTGATGGCGGACGCCATGCCTGCGCAGGCTGTGGCGGTTTTGGAAGATTTGAAGATATTGTTCGATAAACTCAAAGACGCCGACATTCTCCAACAACGTATTCAGGGCATCTGCCGGGACGAAACGGCATTCAATGATCGCGTAGCGCAACTCGTCCAAAGTGTTGCCCCGGATCTCAGAGGACACGCATCGGATGAGGCTGTGCTGGAACTTCAAAATCGGTTGAAGCAGTCAAGAGACGCCAGATCCAAGCAGCAGACACTTGAAAAACAGTTGGCAGAAGAACGTCTGCGGTTTTCACAGGCTGAAGAAAAAATTGCGTCCATCCAGGTTGCGTTAACCCGGATGTGCGGCGAGGCAGCATGCACACACTACACCGAACTTCCTGAAGTTGAAAAACTTTCCAGCCGACGTCGTAGGCTGAAAACAGATTTGAAAAACGCTGAGGACCGGCTGCGCCAGATATCCGGCGGTGCGACAGTAACTGAATTTGTACAGGAAGCAAGCGTTGTGGATCCGGATGCCCTAATAAGCGATATTCATCTTCTATCAGAAAAGATCGACGGACTTTCAAACGAAAAATCCAGGATAGATCAGATCATTGGACGCGAACGAAACGAGCTGGACAAGATGGACGGCAGTGCCAAAGCGGCCGTGATCGCCGAGGAAATCCAGTTCCTGTCCGGCGGTATTGCGCACGCGGTTGAAAAATATGCGCGTCTGAAAATTGCGGGAAAGGTGCTCAGCATGGCCATTGAAAGATACCGGGACAAGAACCAGGGACCGATTCTTGAGCGAGCATCTCACCTGTTCGAACAAATTACCTTGGGGTCGTTCAAGGCGCTTCGCGCAGAGTATGATTCAGGAGGGCAACCGATATTGGTGGGTGTAAGACAGGGAAACGGTGATATCGTGAGCGTAGAAGGCATGAGTGACGGCACGGCCGATCAGCTCTATCTGGCCCTGCGGCTGTCAGGAATGGAAAGCTACCTGGAAAACAATGAACCCATGCCCTTTATCGTCGACGACATCCTCATCAAATTCGACAATGAAAGAGCCGCAGCAGCGCTCCGGATCCTCGCAAAACTTTCCGAAAAAACACAGGTGATATTCTTTACGCATCACCGGCATCTGATGGAGCTGGCTGAAACGCATCTGGATACTGCGGCTTTGTTTATGCACACTCTGGACACGAGCTAGCCCGCATTTCCCATGAAAATCACCGTCCAATGCTATTCAGGATACCGCGTCGACGAAACGCCGAGAAGCATCCGCTTCGATTCCCTGATCGTGGAGATCAAAAAGATTCTGGATCGATGGCTTTCAGAGGATCACCGCTACTTTAAAGTCACAGGCGATGACGGTGCCACCTATATCATCCGTCAGGACATGCTGTCGATGGACTGGGAACTGACGTACTACAAACAGGCGACCTCGAATGACTGAGCTGAAAGATCGTAAGCCGCCGGATGTTTAATATTAATCATTAAAATGAGTTATGCTTGCAATCGGATTAGGCTGCTTTGGGAAAATTATTGTCCGGATCGAGCCAGTCATCAGCTTTGAGAGGGGGCAGTCCCCACGCCAAACGCGCTTTATCACAGCGAAGATTCGGCTGATGGCTTTGCCAGGAGGGTTCGAACTCACGGCAGACAGATGCCCGCTGGGAATAGATGCTGCAGAAGACCCTTGAACCGATGTCGCCGATTAACGCAACACACCGCGGTGACGATCCAGCGGTTCCTTTCATCATTACCCGAAAATCGTCCATTTTTTGGGTCATGCCCGCGGGAACACCATTCGGCATAAAATCGTCCAGCTCTGACCAGTAGAAGGAAGCCCTGTAGAAAGCACAGCATGCACCACAGTCCAGACAAACATTGTCTCGCGACATCATAATTTAGTTACCTTGAAATCAAAACAGCCCACAGTTTTTCATGATGGAACCGGCAGTCTTTTAGGGCAAAATATGTTGCGTGTCAATAGGGTTGTATGGGATATGAAAACAATCAAATGCAGCATGTTTTTGAGCTTGAAAATATCGTCGGGGGAATTTTCCTGGATCATGAGATAGGCGCTCAGCGAATCCAGGTTCACCTGGGAAAGAATCCGGTTGTCGCGTATATATTGTCCGGGGGATGGAAAGTCTTTTGGTTGAAGATTTCCGTTCGAAATGGTCTTTGGTTGCATGCGCAATTCAGTTCGTGAAACAGTTGGAAAACCGGTCAATAACAAACCCGTATGATGGCAACATTCACTCCAATCGGTATTCAGCAAACAACATTCAGTGCGAGCGGAATCACTACCTTATAACTCAGGCCATGTCAAATAAGAAAACACGAATCGGCCGGCTTATCGTTTCGAAGCCTGCTGCATGATCAAATTGATTTCGAGTTTTTCTAAAGACAGGCGGATAATGTCGGCGGCCAGGGGTTTATCCCGCAAATATTTTCTGAAAAACGAACGAACCGCACCGGGGTCAACCATCCCGGCAATGGGGACAATTTCTGCAATGACGCGCTCGTAGAGCAGGGGGTGAAATGTCTCGAGCTCAGCGACGTGACCTGTATACCAGTCCCACATGATCGGAACGGCACGAGGATTGGCGGCCATGGATACCAGCGGAATGAATTTATTGCGATCCGGCACCTTGTCCAGGGTATACTGTGCGGCGCTGACTATTATCTCGGGTTCTCTGAAACAACCCAAGGCCGTGAGAACATTCATCCGCTCGTGTTCGCTGGCGCTTGTTTCCAGATGACGGCACAGCCAGTCAAAAGCGGCTTTACCGCCTATGAGGGCGCCTGCTTGCATGATGCTCTTGGTAATATCGGGATGGATTGATCCTCCCCGGACAAGTGTATCAAACTGCTCCCCTGCAAAGCCGAGAATGCCCTCATGGCCGTAAACGGCTATATGCCAAAGCAACTGCTCCCTGAGCATTGAAATGTTCTGGGGTTCATCCGGCGCCGGCAGGGTACCGATTCGATCCAGGGTCTTCTTGGCCACGGACCGTCCCTTTGCCGCAATGCGGTTCCGCCAGGCCTTATCAAGGACGATATAGGCGAAAAAAAGGTTTGCGTCGATACTGCTGAGGGGCAGATAAGCATCCTCTTCGTCATAAAAAGTGAGAAAGGTCAAATAGGACTCAAATGGCATAACGTTCGCCCTGACCATGGAGAAAATATCGTTCTGCAACCCCCAGCGGTCTTCGGATCCCAGAACCTTTTTTCCCGCCAGACGACCCAGGGCCTCCAGATCGGCGGTTTCAGCATAGTATGTTCGATAGAAGCCGGTTTGCCCGGCATTTACTTTAACTGTTACGGTTTCAGGCGCAAGGTCGAATGTTTGCGTTTGCTCTTCCAGCATTACGATCTGTTGCCGGGAATCTCCCTTTTCGCTGAAAGTTTCCAGCACGATCGGAATCGGCCAGACAGCTTCCGATGTCTGCGGCAGGTATGTAAAGCGTTTCTGGAAAAGCGTCAGCCGGTCTCCGTTCCTGCGGGCCTCGACCAGCGGAAAGCCTGGCTGTTCGATCCATTGATGCACCATGTCTGTCACCGGCCGATCGGAAACGGCCTCAAATGCTTCCCACAAATGATGACTGGAGGCACAGTTGTACCGGTGCGTTTTCAGATAGCGCCGCAATCCCTTTTGAAAGTTTTCCCTGCCGATGTAACCTTGAATCTGTCTCAGGAGGCTGCCTCCCTTGCTGTAGATGATGGGAGCTGTGCTGGCGTTGATGATGACATGTTCCCCACCGGGTATTTCAATGGGAAAGGTTTCCTGAAGCGCGTCACGGGACATGGCTGTTTCCGTCTGCCCCAGCAGAAATTGGTCCCAGGTGCCCCAGTCGGGGTAATAATGATCAACAACCCCGAATCCGAAATAGGTCGCAAAACTCTCGTTGAGCCAGAGATACTTCCAGTCTGAGGGCGTCACCAGGTTGCCGAACCACTGGTGGACGATTTCGTGGGCAATGACTTCGCAGATTCGCTGGGCTCCGGATCTCGATGTAATACCCGGGTAAAATAGCAGGAGATTTTCGCGAAACGTTATGGCACCCCAGTTTTCCATGGCGCCGAAAGCAAAATCCGGCACTGCGATCAGGTGCATTTTGCTCAGGGGATAAGGGATGTCGTAGTAGGTCTCACAGTATTGAAGCGCTTTTCGACCGAAGTCAACGCCGAAACCCAAATGGTCGATTCTATCAGGCAGGGCCGCTCCGATGATGCGTTCATCCTGAGCATCTTTCAGTGTTTCAAACTCACCTACACCGAAAAACAGCAGGTAGGTGGACATTCTGGGGGTCCGCAGAAAGCGAACCGACTTTTTACCATTTCCCAGATCCTTTTCCTCGGCGATGGCTTCATTGGAAATTGCCCCAAGTGTCTTGTCGACAATGATTTCGATGTCGAAGGTTGCCTTGTGAAGCGGGTGATCCATGCAGGGCAGCGCTCTGCGTGCATCGCTTTCCTCAAACTGCGTCACGGCGATGTAGCGCGTACGGCCCTTCACGGTATAAGCGCTGCGGTAAAACCCGGCCATCTTGTTGTTGATGAAACCGGCATAGTCGATGAAAACATCGATTCGGCCGGACATTTCTTCGGGCAGTGTTATCTGCAATGTTTCTTTTTGGGGATCCGTGCAGAATTTGCAGACCACCCATTGATCATCTTTTTTAACCTTACAAATCGATACGCTCAGTTCGAGACAGTTGAGAAGAATTTGATTGCTTGGTTTCGGTGAATTGAACTGAACCGCGACCCATCCTTTAAATGAGAACGTATTCAGGTCCGGCTCCAGACGTATTTGATAGTGTATCGGTTCCATAATTTCCCCATTCTTTATTTCAAATCCAATACGTTGAGAATTATTCTAAAAATGTTGTGACAAGCTAGCGGCGTCTGGTTTCTTTGGGAAGAAACCCCGGACATCCGGTCATGACGGCGTGTTTTCTGCTCACCGGATACTGCCGGCAGATCCATGGTTTGACATCATGTATGCGGCAAATCCAGCGGTTTTCAGCAGGCAGTTTCTGTAAAAAAGGACATGTTTCGGCAAATTCCCTTGTGCCCGGTTTCATCCATATGCGGTACACTGTCTCCCGGTCGTCCCTTTGAAATACGCCGACCCAATCCAGGATATCGGTCCTTCCCAACCGTTCCCAACAGCTTACATCTTCATTCGTGATTTCATTGCGATAATCGAGGGTTCGACAGCATCTGCCACATTGATGACACTGAAAGCCTTCCATGCCTGTCAACACGCGAATGCCTGACCGGCCGGTTACAGGATCTTCAGCCGGGAATGCGGTTGTTTGGAACACCCGGGCGCAGACAGCGGACAGCAGCACGGAATCCGGGTTGTTTTTAAAAAGAATATCACACAGCGTGTCAATCAGTTCGGACCCTTCGAGCCACCGCATGTTCCGGCGGCCGGTTTGATTAATCCAGAGACCTTCTTTTCCCATTTCGCGCGTTACGACCATATCGCCTTTTGAGAGAACACGAATAACTTCGCTGAAAAGGAGAATTTGCGGCTCGTATTGTCGAAAATCTTGACAGACGGCATCTATTGCCTCATCCCTTGTCAAAAAAATACTGTCCTTTTTCGTCATGAATCGGCTCTTTTAAAAAAATCAGGATTCCAGGGGCCAAGGGTCCCGGGGATCGAGTGAAAAGCCAAAAATAAAACCAATCACGAAAACACGAAAGCTTTCTATTTTTTCGTGTTTTCGTGTTTTCGTGATAAATGGGTCTTTCATATCCCGTTCATCACATGAAAATTCATTGCCCCAGCCTTAAGAAGGGTTGAGGTATGCATCCTCCATGGCGCTAACCAGATTGGTCATGGTTTTATAATATGGGGTTTTGAGGCCGTGTTTCCGTCCATATGCCACGACCTTGCCGCCTAAAAAGTCGATTTCGGTCCGGGTATGATTTTCAATGTCAAAACACATGGAATCTTTGTGTTGCCCCACCTTATCCAGATATCCGAGAGCCTGATTCAGGTAATCCTGTCCGAGATCGTATCCTTCGGCTTTGGCCACGGATAAAGCTTCCTGGAAGCATGCATCCGCGATTTCTCTTAAGGAAGGCACTCCCAGGCATTCTCTGATGGTTCTGTTCGTGACCGCACAGATGGAAGCCATGGTGCACTTCATGATCATCTTCTGCCAGACAAACCGTTTGATGTCATCGACCGATTGGGTATCCAGGCCGCAATCGGTCAATAGCGCCGCGATCCGGGAAGCCAGTTCGCGGTTGTCCCGGGTCAGACAACCAATATGGTTGGGCCGGTTGAAAAAGGTGGCTGCAACGTCACCGGGGCTTTTTATGGCGGCGCCGTAATTCATGGACATGCGAAAAGCAGTGTCTTCTCCGAATTGCTCGGCGATGAGGTCTTCCGTTCCCAGACCGTTGTGGGTGGAGATAATCTTGGTTCCGGGAACCACCACGTCCTGAAGTTCTTTCAGTATATTTTCCAGATGAAATGTCTTGCTACAAATAAACATGATCAGGGGGCCTTCGGATTTCAGGTCGCGTATTGCGTGAACATAATTTCTAACCGAAACCTGGTAGTTCATGACCCCGCTAACCTGAATCCCTTTTTGCCTGAGCGCCTCCCCTGTCTCCGGCCTGTGACCCACCAGGATGGTATCAGGGTATTTGCTGAGCAATGCGGCGGCCAACACGGAGCCGATGGCTCCGATGCCCACCACTGCAATTTTTTGGCGTTCCATCATTTCCTCCTTTTTGCTGTGCATCCGGCATTATATAATATATCTTTTTTATATGAAGTGCTGCAACTTTTAAGCGTTCCACCCGAACCGTCGAATCCTTGACCCCTGGAATCCCTAATTTGGAAATAATCCGAAACAACTGCTACAGACCCGAAACCGCCAGCCACAGAATGAATGTGAGGCAGGACAGGAGGGTGATGGCAGATATGGCGGCAACTGCAAAATCCGGATCTCCCCTCATTTCTTTTGCCATGATATAGGATATTGTGGCTGTGGGTGAAGCCAGCAGAATCAACCCGGGCAGGTATTCCTGGGGCGTAAGTCCGGATAATCTGTACAGGACAAATCCCAGACCGGGCAGTATCATTAGTTTGGTGGCGCCGGCCGACAGGATCAACCGGTATTGAAGACGGATCAGATCAAAAGAGAGAGAGGCGCCGATGATCAAAAGGGCCAGGGGAAGCGCCATACCACTCAAAATTTCAAGACTCCGTTCAATAACGATCGGTATGCGCAGACCGGTGAGAGAGCAGAGGATCCCTGCCATGGCGGAGAGAATGACCGGATTAGCCAAAATGTTTCGAATCATCGAAAACCGGCGTTTATTTTCCGGCAGGTTGTCTGAAAAGGATACCAGCGCGAACACGGCCAGCAGGTTTTGAAGAATCATCATGAAGCCTGTAAGAATACCCGCGCGCACAAATCCTTCCTTACCAAGGTAGTAGTAAGCCACCGCCAGCCCGATATAACCAAGATTCCCATGGAAAGAGGTCTGAATGTAAGTCCCCAGCTTTCCGCCCTTGATCTGCATTCTGGAACCCAGCATATAGGAAATGCCGAAACCGGTAAGGACTGAAAAAAGGGTGATTAAAAGAACGGTCAGGTCAAAGTATGTTTTTAAACTGGCTTTGGAGATGGCGTTGAAAATCATGGCAGGAATAGCCAGATAAAAAACCAGCGCATTGGCCGGCCCCATGAACGCAATTGGGATGAGTCCTTTGCGATGAAATATCCATCCAATGGCAATGACGGCAAAAATAGGTATAATCGTTGCGGTAATGGTCATTATTGGTTTTATTTTTTCACTCGAATCCTAAAATCCTCGATCCCTCGCATCCTTTTTTGCCTGCGTCCAAGAAGTCCGGAAACGGCCATGGGGAATCTCATTCTGTCTTGACAGGATTGAAGAACTTTTCTATACAACGTTTTCAATTGGTTAAGAAAACTACAACCCAATGTGTCGCTATTTATATGACGCATAGATCCATTCGTCAACCGGATGATTGCCCATGCGTATTTTTTTGTTCATTATTGGATTGAGCATTTGCCTTATAATGCTGGGCGCCTGTTCGCCCTCGGCAGAAACGGCCGTACAAGAAAAGGCTTCATCGATTTCAGTCCGCATTATGCATGTCGAACGCCAGGAACTTCCCCTGGTGATTGCATCGGTGGGTCGTTTGGCGCCCAATCGAGAGGTTACGCTGGCGTCTGAAATAAGCGGCGTGGTCGCGTCCTATCACGCAGATATCGGGGATCGTGTCAAAGAAGGCCAAATCCTCTTGCGAATCGATCCAACGGATTACCGGCTGGCGCTCATGGAAGCTGAAGCCAGTCTCGCCATTGCCGAAAGCCGTCTGGATCTCGCAAGAAAAGTGTATGAACGCGCAAAAACGCTTCTGCCGAAAAAGGTGATCACACCGGATGACTTTGACAAATCCGAGGCGGATTACCTTGCGGCCGTCGCTTCCATGAAGCATGCAACGGTGCTGGTGGATATTGCCAAGGAACGTCTCGACAAAACACAGATCCGTTCGCCCTTTGACGCCTTGGTTGCGGGGCGGATGATCGAAATGGGGCAGATGATTGGAGCCGGGCAACCGACACTGACAGTGGCGGATTTAACGTCCATGCGTGTCAAAATCTATCTTGCCGAAAAAGATTATGTTCAACTGGACAGAAAAAATCCGGTATCGATCACGGTGGAAGCATATCCTGGAAGCAACATCACAGGACGTATCGACCGGATAGGGATCCAGGCGGACGAGCGAACCAACACCTTTGGTGTGGAAATCCTCTTGGATAATCCGGGTATTTTGCTAAAAGCCGGGATGACGGCCAGGGTTCGAATCACCGCCCAGATTCTGCATGATGCAATTCTCATTCCCCAAAGTACGGTCCAATACAAGAAGGATCGAGAAGAAGTTTTTGTAGTGGGACCGGAGCATCGGGCTGAAGTGCGGCGGGTGGCACTGGGAAGAGCCACAGGAGACCTGATTCAAATTTTAAGCGGCCTCGTCCCGGGTGATCAACTGATCGTTTCAGGTGGGCAGTATCTTAAACCCGGAGATAATGTGCTGATAACCGCATTCGGTCAGGCCGGAACGAAATGAGCATTTTTCGATTTCTTGTCCGCCACGGACGAATTTTCACCCTGCTGGTGATTGTCCTGCCGATTGTGGCCGGAACCTATGCCTATCAGTCCCTTCCCAAAGAAGGCGAGCCGGAAATTTCAGTCCCCCATGCCATTATCACCACCACCTACCCCGGAGCATCTCCCAGCGAAATCGAGAGCCTGGTAACCAACCCCCTTGAGGAAGCTCTGAGTGGTCTGAAGCATATGGAAGAGATACGGTCTTCTTCGGCCGAATCGGTCTCGGTAATCGTCATCGACTTTGATGTGGAATCCGACCTGGAATTGTCGCTCCAGAGGGTTCGTGAAAAGGTGACCGACGCACAGAAAGAGTTGCCGGACGAGGCGGATGACTCCAGCGTCACGGAAATCAGTTTTACGGACATACCCATCATGCTGGTTTCGGTGGTGGGGGATATGGAAGGAATCCTGCTCAAACGGCTCGCACAGGACGTGGCCGATGATTTGGAACTGCTCCCTGAGGTACTGTCGGCGGATGTGGCCGGCGGCCTCACCCGGGAGATCCAAATTTACCTGGATCCGCAAAGACTCGATCAATATGGCCTGACGATTCTCGATGTTTATAATGCCGTCAAGCAGTCGGATGTCAACATCCCCGGCGGAATGGTGAATGTAAGCGAACGCCGATTTTTGCTCAGGACCCTTACGGAAATCAAAGATGTGGCAGACTATGCCCGGGTGCCCCTGATCCGGCAGGGTGATCGTGTGGTTTTCCTGGGGGACGTGGGAACGGTCAAAGACGGTCATGCCGAAGATGTAAGCTATGCCCGGGTGGACGGCGAGTCTTCCGTTTCCATTGCCGTCAAAAAAAGGGCCGGCGCCAATATCCTGGAAACGTCTGAAAAGGTTCGACAGAGAATCGAGGAACTGGGGAAAGGATTTCCGGCCGGAGTCCGTATTCTGACCACCGCCGATCAAGCCAAATATATTCGCCAGGGCTTTGATATCATGAACAATTCGGCCATCACCGGCTTAATCATCGTCATTATTGTGCTCTATTTTGCCATGGGGCTTCGGAATTCGCTGATCACATCGCTTTCCATTCCGTTATCGCTGCTGATTACGTTTATTTTCCTAAAGGTCTTCGGCCAGACAAACAACAACATGGTGAGATTTTCTCTGGTGCTGTGTATCGGCCTGCTGGTGGACAACGCCATCATTGTGGTGGAAAACGTTTACCATCACTATCAACTCGGCAAGGATAGGCTGGATGCCATGATCGAAGGGGTTTCCGAGATCGCCGCGCCGGTCATTTCCGCCACGCTGACCACCATGGCAGCGTTTCTGCCCGTGCTCCTGATGACCGGTACCACCGGTGAGTACATGGGGTTTTTACCCAAAACCATTTGTATTGCGCTGACGGCTTCCCTGATTGTCGCCCTGGTGGCCAACCCGCTGGTTCTTTCGAAATTTATGAAACGGTCGGTCAAAGCCGGACGGGTGGTTCGACCGGAGGAGGACATGGCCGCACTCAAGCGGCTCTATGTCCGGACCGTCATCTGGGCGCTCAACCACCGCCTGGCAATCGTCGTGCTGACCATACTCAGCCTTGTCTGGGCGGCAAGCCTGGTGGGGTTGAAGGTCGTTGAGATCGAGATGTTTCCGGATATTGATTTTGATTACACTTATATTACTATCGAGACGCCGCCGGGAACCGATGTCGACCGAACAGATGACATTGCGCAGCGGGTGGAGCGGATTGTCGCCGATAACGTCCCGGAGGCCACTCAGGTGGTATCCACGGTGGGGTTTAAGGGGCAAAGTGCCTTTGAGTTCTCATTCGGCGGTGGGAATGAAAGCAACTTTGCAGAGGTCACCATTGAGCTTTTGGATGGCAAAGAGTATGCCCGCGCATCCCATAAAGAGATTCAGCAACGTATTCGGCCCTTGCTGGATGCCATTCCCGGCGCTGCCATCCGTTTCAGGCCATT
Source organism: uncultured Desulfobacterales bacterium (assembly GCA_964435695.1). GTDB lineage: Bacteria > Desulfobacterota > Desulfobacteria > Desulfobacterales > B30-G6 > CAYTAQ01. The sequence goes on from CAYTAQ010000061.1 coordinate 18,821, forward strand.
GGCCTGGGGCCCGCCGGTTTTCGCACCCGTTGCCGTCAAAATCATCGGCCCGGAAATTGAAACCCTGCGCCGGTTCTCAGCAGCCGTTAAAGACATCCTGGTTCGCATTAAGGGCGCTACGGATGTGAAGGATGATTTCTCGGATGCCCCGCCGGAGCTTCGGGTCGCGATCGATCGGGAGCGATCCGCTTCACTGGGTGTCCCGCTGGACACCGTTGCCACCAGCCTTCGGGGAGCGACTGCCGGGTTGGATATTCGGGAATTTCAGGATGAATTGGACGTTTCCCGCAAATATGATCTGAGGGTCCGCTATTCACCGGAATCGAGAACCAGCACCCAAATGCTGGAAAAAATGAAAGTCAGATCCACTAACGGCGCACTGGTGCCCCTTTCCAATATCGCCAGCTTCAGTCAAGGGCCCGGGATCAACCATATCCGGCACGTGGACCGGCGGCGGGTCGTCCGGGTTTCGGCCAGCAACGAAGGCCGTTCCGCGGTGGAAATATCCAAGGAACTGCAAGAGAAACTGGCTGATATTAAGCTGCCGGAAGGCTATCTGTTTGATTTTTCGGGAGAACATGAGGAAACCGAAGAGTCGTTCGCCAGTTTGAAGCTGGCCTATTTGATTGCATTCATCCTTATTTTTGCCTTGCTGGTGACCCAGTTTAACTCCTATTTTCAACCACTTGCCATTATGACGGCCCTCCCCCTGTCGGTGGTGGGCGCCATGTTCGGCCTGCTGATTACCGGCAACAACTTTTCCATTATGAGCTTTGTGGGACTGGTGGGTCTCACGGGTATTGTGGTTAACGACTCTATCGTGCTGGTGGACTGCATCAACCGCAACCGCGAACAGGGGTTGAATATTTTTGATGCGATTGTAGCGGCAGGCCAGCAGCGCTTGCGTCCTATTATTTCGACCACGCTTTCAACCATAGGCGGGATCATTACCCTTACCATTACGGACAAGCTCTGGGAAGGACTGGGAGTGGTGATCATATTCGGAATCGCGTTTGCAACGGTGCTTACGCTCGCCGTGGTTCCGGTGATGTATTTGCTTTTCGAGAGCATGGGATACCACTTTGTTTCAGCATTTCGCGGCCCGCGATACAAGGCGGCGCCGGAAGGGCGAAGCTTCTTCTATTCCCGCAGACGTTACGCCCGCTTATGGATGCTGTTGATAGGGGTGATTCAGATGGGGGCATTGGGATTGGGCGTCATTTTTCTGGAGCCCTATGTTGAAGCCATCATTGCATCCACCACCTTCCAGGCACCGAATCTGCTGAAGCTCTCGATTGAAATTATCGTGTTTATCATAACAATAAGCCTGCAGGGCATCGGTATTCTGCTGGTCCTGATGCTGCCGACCTGGTTGGGACTCCTCTTTTTGATGGGCCGCCGGACGACGGAATCCCAGTACATTGAAGTGACTTCAAAGGGGATCACGATCACTTCGCCCATGGAGCGCTTATATCTGCCCGCTGAAACGATTCAACGTATCCGCTATTCGAGATGGAGGCAGCGGTTGACCCTCTGGGCGGATCGGCGGCGTATCAAAATCCGCAAGGTCATTGAAGTTGCCAAAAAACCGATGAAATTGCCGTTGATATCCTGGCTGCGCGAACCGGCGCCCAGGCGATCGGAAATACGGACCGGCATGGACGGGCTCAATCAGGCGATCGAGCAGCTGATGGCTGCAGCAAAACCTCAAACATCAATATAATTTCCAGTCTTTGAGTATCAATTTCATCAGGATTGCCGCAGGACATCGAGTGGGCTGGAGAGCGAGGAGAAGTTCTTTGCCATTACATGGGTATAAATTTCGGTGGTTTTTACATCACTGTGCCCCATGAGCTCTTGGACCACCCGAATATTTACGCCGTGTTCCAGAAGATGGGTGGCAAAACAGTGACGGAATGTATGCGGGCCAACGCGTTTCAGTATACCTGACCGGCTGACGGCGGTTTTTACTGCCTTCTGAAGCCCGGATTGCTGCACGTGATGACGACGACGCTTGCCGGTTCGGGGGTCTGTGCTTATTTTTCGCGAAGGGAAAATAAACTGCCATCTGAAATCAAATGCAGCCTTCGGGTATTTTCTGACGAGTGCAAATGGCATAGAAACTTCACCGTAACCAGCTGCAAGGTCTTCATCATGAAGATGTTTTGCCTTCTCGAGTTGATCTTGCATATCAGGTTTTAATGACACCGGAAAAAGAGTGATCCGATCTTTTCCGCCTTTGGTCGCGCGAACGTAGATTATATTGCGTTCAAAATCAAGATCTTGGATCCTCAGGCGAACACATTCCATCAACCGCAGTCCGCCGCCGTAAAGCAATCTTGCCATTAATTGGTGTACGCCTTTCAGTTGTGTCAGAACCCTTTTGACCTCGTCCTGGGACAGAACGACCGGCGGGCGACGATGCCGCTTGGCCTTGACGTGATCAATACGGTCGCTGATGTCAATATCCAGGACACGATGATACAAAAACACGATGGCATTCAATGCCTGCCGCTGGGTTGCGGCGGACACATTCCGGTTCAATGCCAAATGGCTTAGAAATGCCTCGATTTCACTTTTTCCCATATTTTTTGGGTGTTTTTTAGCTTCGTGAAACCGGATGTACCGAACAATCCAATCGCAATAGGTCTTTTCGGTTTGATAGGCATAATGATGATAACGCAACACCTGGCGTACCTGATCCATTAACTTTAGCTTAGGATCTGCTCTAAAATTTTTCTTGCTTTCCATGTTATTAAGCAATAGAGGTAATAGGTAGAAATAACTATCCTGA
>CAYTAQ010000062.1:0-21544 GCA_964435695.1 uncultured Desulfobacterales bacterium
TGGGGCACAGCCGTCTGATCGTGACCCATGATCTAAAAAAGACCGTGGTGGTTGAAACTGCGGATGCGGTATTTGTCTCCTCGATGGAAAACAGCCGGGATGTAAAAAATGTTGTTGCATCCCTCAGGGAACGTGGTCGCAGGGAGCATCAGAGGCATACCACCGAATCTTATGGCTGGGGGAGCCTCAAACATCTCGAAAAATGCAAGGATTATACTATCGCCACCCTTATCATCAATACAAACGAAACATACCGGGATGCGATAGATGCGGAGTGCAACTGGCATATGTTGCTTCTGACAGGAAATGCGCGACTTTTATATGGCGATCAAGAAACCAACCTGGATGCAGGTGACTCCCGCATGATATCCGGACCAGGCCACGTTGCCCTGGAAAATGTCGCAAATCACGTGATTTCAGTAGTGCGTATACAAAGAATAAAGGGAGGTTCGGAATAAAATGAGAGTTCCGCTGCTCGATTTAAAGGATCAATATCAATCAATCAAAAAGGAAATCATGGCAGTAACGGAAAAAATATTTGAATCTCAGTATTTTATCCTCGGCGAAAACGTGAAGTCGCTCGAAGCATCCATTGCGCCGTACTGTCAAACTCAGCATGCCGTCGGCGTTTCGTCAGGGTCTGATGCATTGATCATTTCCCTCATGGCCGCAGACATCCGCCCCGGAGATATCGTCCTGACAACACCGTATACCTTTTTTGCAACAGCCGGAGCGATCGCCCGTCTCAATGCCACGCCGGTATTTGTCGATATTGATCCGGATACCTTTAACATTTCTCCAGAGTTGCTGGAACAGACGGTTGACAAGATGAGCCCCAGCGAACGTAAACGCGTCAAGGCCGTCATACCGGTTCACCTTTATGGACAGTGCGCGGACATGAATCCGATATTGCAGCTGGCTGAAGCACATCATTGGGTCGTCATCGAGGATGCGGCACAGGCAATCGGTTCAGAATATAAGGGCCGTCGTGCCGGGTCCATGGGCGCGTTCGGGTGCTTTTCCTTTTTTCCCTCCAAAAATCTGGGTGCATTCGGCGACGGCGGCATGGTGACCGTGCAATCGGAAAGCATGCATAAAAAATTGCTCATACTCAGGGGACACGGTGCGGAGCCGAAATACGTTCACCAGGTTATCGGCGGCAATTTCAGACTCGATGAATTGCAGGCGGCCATCGTGGTCATCAAGCTGCAATACTTGGATCAGTGGACCGCGGCCCGTCAGGCAAATGCAAAAACATATCGGGAGCTATTTTCCCAGATGGGGATGGCCGAAACCGTCAAGCTGCCCAGGGAGAAAGAGAATCGCCACATTTACAACCAGTTCGTTATCATGCTTCCTGAAAGAAGAGACGATTTGAGACGATTTTTGAATGAATCGGGCATCGGTACGGAGGTGTATTATCCGTTACCCCTGCATTGCCAGGCATGCTTTTCCTACCTTCAGTATCGACCCGGCGATTTTCCCGTAGCCGAACATGCTGCATCTCATTCACTGGCAATTCCCATATACCCCGAGTTGACAAGGGATCAGCAACAATATATTGTTGAAAAAATTAGAGAATTTTATTTCTAATATTGTCGAGAAGCCACCAATGGCCGATTTCATTTTTGACTCCATCGGCATTCCATGGTATAAAAATAAGTTTGAATTGACAAAATATCTGGGAGGATAATTATGAAGCGTCTGGGTCTCGTTGTTTTCACTATTATGATTGCACTTTTTGCACTGGTCGGGTGTGCTTCCGATGAAGAGAAAAAGGTCGCACATTATGAAAAAGGCGTCGCTTACTTTGAAAAAGGCGAATATAAAAGTGCAGAGCTTGAGTTTAAGAATGCCGTTCAGATCGACCCGGAATATGTGGACGCATATGCCAAGCTGGGGGAAACCTATCTGAAGCTTGGAAATTCCCAGGGTGCGTTCAGAACTTATTCGCGCGTCGTGCAACTTGACGAAAACAACACGGATGCCCAGCTGAAAATGGCAACCTTCTATATGCTGGGCAAAAAAATCGATGAGTCCAAAGCGCTCATCGATAAAATTCTGGAAAGAGAACCCGATAACATCGATGCGCTTTTTTTACAGGCCGGCACATTGGATATGGAGGAAAAACTTGATGAAGCCGGACAGATATTTCGCAGAATTATTCAACTGGACAGCCGGCAAACCCGCGCTTATATGGGGCTTTCCAGAATTTTAGCCAGAAAGGGCGACATCAAAGGCGCCGAGCAATATCTCCTGCAAGCTTCAAAAATCGACCCGAAGGATATCAAACCCAGTCTGGTTCTATTCAATTTTTACAAAAGCAAAAATGATTTTGACAGGGCAGAAGCCATACTGAATGCCGCTATTCAGGCAAACCCTGATGATTCGGAGCTATACATGCATCAGGGGAATTATTTTTTTCAGCGAAAGCAAAATGATCGCGCGGAAAAATCATTTTTAACCGCCATACAAAAGGACCCTGAAAATATTAAACCCTATATGGTCATTGCAAATTTTTATAAAGCAACCGGCGACAAGGAAAAAACGATTGCCGTTTACCGGAAAGCACTCGATCGACATCCTGAAGATATCCGGGTGATGGACACCATCGCCCGATTCTATTTGGAAAACAAAGAGGTGGACCAGGCTGAAGAATATATTGCCAAGATACTTGGCGAACGCCCGAAATATTTTCCAACGCGATTGCTGAAAGGAGAACTTCTGATTGTCAAAAGAAAATTTGACGAGGCCATCGAAATTTTCAATCAACTGGTGAAAGAAGAACCCAAAGCTTCCAAAGCGCATTATTTTTTAGCGCTTGCGCACCTCGGCAAGGGTGAAACCGGTATGGCCATGCCGGCGTTGAGCAAGGCCATAGAGATAGAACCGCGCTTTATAAAAGCGCGACTCTTGATGGCGGAAATTTACCTCAAACAGCGCGATTTTGAGCTTGCCAAAAAAGAAAGTGAAGAAATTTTAGCCATCGTGCCCAACAATTACCAGGCAACGCTTATTTTGGGAAATACATACATGTTCCAGCGGGATGTCCAAAATGCCAAAGCCAAATTTGAATCTCTGATCCGGCTAAACCCTGAAAATCCCACAGGATATTTCCGGCTGGGACTTTTGCAGCGTCTTTTGAAGGAATATGTTCCTGCGCTTGATAATTTTGAAAAAGCGCTGTCCATCAATCCCAAGCTGATGGACGTATTTACCAACATCGTTCTGTTGCACGCAGCCAAGAAGGAATATGATACCGCGATTCAAAAATGTGATAACCAGCTCAAGCTTGTCGGTGATATTCCGGCCGTTCATGCCGTGATTTACCATTTGAAGGGGGGGGTGTATCTTGCCCGGAACGATAAGGGCATGGCTGAAAAAGCTTTTAAAGACGCCATTCAGGCCGATCCCAATTATCTGAGATCTTATTATGCGCTGGCAAGGATTTACCTGGCAGATAAAAGAGAAGCGGATGCCATCGCACAGTATCAGACCATTCTCGACAGGAACCCTCGGCAAACAAGCGCCCATATGATGCTGGGGACCCTATATGACTTGCAGAAAAAATGGGATATGTCGGAAAAACACTATCGAGCAGCGCTTGACATTAACCCGGATTTTGCACCGGCCGCCAACAATCTCGCGTATCTGCTGGCGAGCAGGGAAAAAAATATCGACGAAGCCCTCGGATATGCTCAAAAAGCAAAAGAACGGCTGCCGGATGATCCGAGCACAATGGATACACTCGGCTGGATATATTATAAAAAGGGGTTGTATGACAGCGCCATCAGTGAGTTTACGGACAGTCTGGAAAAACTGTCGGACAATGCGGTCGTTAATTACCATTTGGGAATGGCCTATTACCGGAAGGGTGATTTTAAAAACAGCAAAACATACCTTCAAAAGGCTCTCGAACTGGATAAAACTTTTGATGGCGCTGACGAAGCCAAGCAAATTTTATCCGAGCTTTAATCTTTCATAAAATCGTTTAACGATTTTATCGTTATGAAGCATTTTTCATTTAAAATTTTAGTGCTGTGCATTTTATTGCCGCCGGTCCTGTATGTCTTGACGTTTCAACTTGTTGAGAAGAAGGTCCAGGATGTCTGCACCCATGATATCGAGCAAATCTATATCGGAGATACGCAGCCTCTGTTTGAGGGAAGCATCCCCATCGAAGAGGCCATCAATCAAAACATCAACCATTACCTTGGAACAAATATTTTTTTCACATGGGGAGCCAAAGCCACCATAACGGTCACAACCAGAAGGGGAACCATTCTTTATCCGGCAACCTATCGGGAAGCCCAGGAATCCGTCATCATTCCTCCTTCCAGCATGCAAATCGCAAAAGAAAACTATGCACTGCTGAGCGAAGGACTTATTGTGTCCGTGGATCTGAAACTTGGCTATACACATTTCCTCTCCATCGCTATCCTATTTACGTATATCCTTTTGGCGATTCTGGTCTTTTCTCTCCATTATCAATCCGGATTGAAAAAAAATGCACAGGAGAACGCGGAAAAAGAAAAAAAGATCGAGCAACTCGGCGAACAGGGGAAGGTATACAGCCAAAGGCTGAACCTGCTGAATGTGGAAAAGGAAAATCTGTCGGATGAATTGAAAAATTTAAAGCAGCGCTTGAAAACCGAGAGAGAAAAGGCCCTGAAAAATGAAGACGAGATGATAGAAGAAATTGTGGTTCTGGAAGAAAAGCTGGCGGAGAATCTTAAACTTCAGGAAAAACAGGAAGGTAAAATAGGCACGCTCGTCCAAAAGACCGAGCAGTTTGAAAAAGGTGAGAGAAAGAGCAAAAAACAACGTATAAAAGCATCTGAATCCGCACAGAAGCGTTTCAATACTTTATACAAAAATGTTTCTTTTCATTCAAAAGCGATTAACGGCTTTGCATCTCTTACCAATGAGCTGCAGCTCAAGGCGGAAGAAATCATTCTGCAACTCAATGATGAACCGAAATTGGTACCCGTCAAACGAAAGGTGTTCGGCAAGAAAAACAGGGAAACCGTATTTGAGGTCATTTTTTCCTATAAAGGGCGGCTTTATTACAGAAATACAAAAGAGAATAAGGTTGAAATTCTTTCAATCGGCACCAAACATACCCAGGCGAAAGATTTAGAGTTTTTGGATAACTTATAAAATGTATCTTTCTTATTATCAATTAGAGACAAAACCGTTTCAAATCAGTACGGACCCTAAATTTCTCTGGCTTGGAGAAAAACATAAAGAAGCACTGGCCGTCCTGAGATACGGGGTTATGGACAACAAAGGATTCCTTTTACTCACCGGAGAAGTGGGCACCGGCAAGACAACGTTAATCAATTCTCTGGTCAACACATTGGGTGAAGAGGTCATTGTAGCCACCATACTTGATCCCGGGCTCGAAAAAGAAGATTTTTTTAACTACATTGTTTCGGCATTCAACCTTCCGCAAAAGTTTTCATCAAAAAGCGCATTCATCCACCAATTCAGCGAATTTCTTAACAACGCCCATCAACAAAGAAAGAAAGTCCTGTTGATTATCGATGAAGCGCAGCGACTTGATCAAGTGCTGCTGGAAGAAATCAGGCTTCTTTCAAACATCGAAAAACAATCCACAAAGCTCATCAATATCTTTTTTGTGGGGCAGAAAGAGTTCAACAGCATCATCCTGAATCCGAAAAACAGGGCATTGCGCCAGCGCATTACCGTCAATTATGATCTAAAACCGTTGAGTCAGAAGGAATCGGATCAATATATTAAGCACAGATTAAAAGTTGCCGGTGTCGATAAAACCATTTTCAGGTCCGCCTCGGTTCGGGAAATTTATAAATTTTCAAAAGGATATCCCCGCCTCATCAATGTAATTTGCGATCGCGCACTCTTAACCGGGTTTACACGAGGCAAAGAAAAGATCACACCGAAAATCATCAAGGAATGCGCGAAAGAACTTCGGTTGTATGAAAGGAAGGAAATGTCCGCCAAATCGCCGATTCCTGAAAAAGTAAAGTCAAGACCCCAAGCCGTTGACCGGCAGGCAATGTCGAAAGGGCGATTCATCGAAAAGACGTTGTATATCATTCTGGCTGCGATGATTGCTCTGTGGTTGGGCGCTGCAGTCTATTTTTATTTTCCGAGAGACTATGTAAACGCCTATTTTGGAAAATCAGACAATATAAAGAAAGCAACCAATGCAACCATATATAAAAAAACACTGCCGCAGCCAAAAGTGATGCCCCCCGTCTCCCAGAACCCTCCGGCTGTCGAACCATCCGGTGCAACACCTGAGCCTTCAATTGAAAAGCAGATCATGCCGGCATTGTTTACGGACAAGACTTCGATTATCCATATCGATTTGACCGAGCACAATGAATTAAGCAGGCAAGGGCTTGCAACTTTGGATCAACTTGCAGCGCTGATGAACCAAAACAAAGAAATTCACGTGCTGATCAAAGGCTACTCCGGCAGCAGCACTGAAAACGATCGGTATAATAAAAAAATGAGTGAATTTACGGCCAATATCGTTAAGGGTTTTCTTGTGGGAAAGGGTGTATCTCCCCAAAGTATCGAAACAACCGGCGTGTGGCTGGTCGATCCGGAAGCTGAAAAAATAAACAAGGGCCTTCAGCCGAATACGCGATGGGTTAATATTCAAAGGAGATCGGAATGAATCAGCAGACATATATCAAAATGGAGCAGGAATACGGTGCTCATAATTATAAGCCGCTGGATGTGGTTTTGAGACGCGGAGAAGGCGTTTGGGTGTGGGATGTGGATGGCAAGAAATACCTGGATTGTTTATCGGCGTACTCGGCCGTGAACCAGGGGCATTGCCATCCTAAAATATTGCAGGCTTTGGTTGAACAGGCCGGCAAGCTTACGTTGACATCGCGGGCCTTCAGAAATGACCAATTGGGACCCTTTTACCGGGAACTCTGCCGATTGACCCATTCCCATAAAGTATTACCCATGAACAGTGGCGCCGAGGCGGTGGAAACCGTTATCAAAACGGTCCGCAAATGGGGGTATACCGTCAAAGGGGTGCCGGAGGATAAGGCGGAGATCATTGTCTGCGAGAACAATTTTCACGGTCGGACCATTACCATTGTCGGCTTCAGCACCGATCAGAATTCCCGTAAAGGCTTTGGCCCGTTTACACCGGGTTTTCGCATCATCCCCTTTGGCGATGCCGATGCATTGGAAAACGCCGTCACACCCCATACCGTCGGCTTTCTGGTAGAACCGATACAAGGTGAGGCAGGTGTTATCATTCCACCTGTCGGGTATCTAAAAAAAGCCAAAGCGATTTGCGAAAAACATAACGTTGTTTTGATCCTGGATGAAATTCAGACCGGGCTGGGTCGCACCGGAAAACTTCTGGCAGAGGAACATGACGGCATCGAGGCGGATCTGACCCTTATCGGAAAAGCATTGTCCGGAGGATTTTATCCGGTTTCAGCGGTATTGTCCAATACCGAAGTGATGGGCGTGCTGCAGCCTGGCGAACACGGCAGTACATTCGGCGGCAACCCCCTTGCCTGTGCTGTGGCGCGTATGGCATTAAAGGTCTTAATAGAAGAAGACATGATTGGGAACGCCGCCCGGACGGGTGATTATTTTTTAAACTGCTTAAAACAGATACAGAATGATAAAGTAAAGGAAATCAGAGGGATGGGGCTCTTGATCGGCATGGAACTCCAAACCGCCGTCGGCGGTGCACGACGATACTGTGAATCACTGATGGCCAATGGATTGCTTTGCAAGGAAACGCATGATCACATTATCCGCTTTGCCCCGCCTCTGGTCATTACGCGCGACATTATCGACTGGGCGGTTGAAATCATCGAACGCGTACTGAAAATCGATCCAGTGTAAAAAGGAGCACTTATGGTTGAAAATGTCATCATTATGGGCGCCGCCGGCCGGGATTTCCATAATTTCAATGTGTATTTCAGGGATAATGAACGCTATTGCGTGAAGGGATTTACCGCCACGCAGATTCCCGACATTGACGGGCGATGTTATCCTCCCACGTTGGCCGGCCGGCTCTATCCGGACGGGATACCTATCTACGCGGATAACAAACTGGCGGACTTGATTGAAAAGCATCATATTGACCTGGTTGCTTTTTCATACAGTGATGTCACCCACCTGGAAGTCATGCACAAAGCGTCTATCGTCACGGCCGCCGGTGCGGATTTTATTTTGATCGGCGCCTCCTATACCATGTTGCCCTCAACTAAAAAAATTGTTTCCGTCTGTGCCGTACGCACCGGCTGCGGCAAATCCCAGACCAGCCGCAAGGTAGTGGGCATCATTCAGGCAATGGGCAAAAAAGTGGTATCGGTCCGGCACCCCATGCCGTATGGTGATCTGACCAAACAGGTCCTTCAACGATTCTCGACCTATGAAGATTTTGAAACCTATGGGTGTACCATCGAGGAAAGGGAGGAATATGAACCGGTGATCGCTATGGGGGCTGTGATTTACGCCGGTATCGATTATGAAAAAATCCTGCGCCAGGCTGAAACCGAAGCGGATGTGATTGTTTGGGACGGCGGCAACAACGATACGCCCTTTTTCAAGCCCGATGTGCATATTGTTATTTTTGACCCGCACCGGGCCGGGCATGAGACCACATACCATCCCGGCGAGACCAATATGCTGATGGCCGACATCGCCATCATCAACAAGGTGGACAGCGCCAGACAGGAAAATATCGAACAGGTCAAACAGACCATTCAGCACAACAATCCCCGCGCATCCATTATTATGGCGGAATCACTTGTCAAACCTGACGATCCTGATGCGATCAAAGGGAAGCGGGTCATGGTTATCGAGGACGGCCCCACCCTGACGCATGGGGAAATGGCCTATGGGGCCGGCGTGCTGGCGGCACAGCGGTTCCATGCGGCTGAAATTGTCGATCCGCGCCCCAATTTGAAGGGAACCCTCAAGCAAACCTATCTAAAATATCCTCACATGGGTGCGCTTTTGCCTGCTATGGGTTACAGCAAAAAACAGATAAAAGATCTCGAAGAGACCATCAACAGCATTGACTGCGATCTCGTGTTGGCCGCGACCCCCATTGACCTCTCAAAGATCATATCCATCGAAAAACCCGTGATGCGGATTCGTTACGAATATGGCGATAAGGGGCATCCAACACTCGAAGATGTGCTGAAAGAGAAGCTTGGAGGATAATTTTCTTTGAAGAAGAAATCATCGCAAAAACCCATTTTACTGGTGGCGCTGGGGGGGAATGCGCTGATACGCAAAGGGCAGGAAGGCACCATTGAACAACAGTTTAAAAATCTGAAAGTTCCCATCCGTCAGATTGCACGGCTCTCCAATACCTACCGGATCATCATCACCCATGGTAATGGACCACAGGTCGGAAACTTGCTGCTTCAGCAGGAATCTTGCTCTGAAGTGCCCAAGTTGCCCTTGGAAATACTGGTGGCGCAGACGGAAGGGCAGATTGGATACATGATTGAATCCACCCTGGACGAAGCGTTGATGGCGCTGGGCATCCATGATAAGCCTCTGGTAAGTCTGATCACCTATGTCGCCGTTGACCAAAAAGATCCTGCCTTTAAAAAGCCCACAAAACCCATCGGCCCTGTTTATTCGGAAGAGTCTGCGCGCGCATTACCGTATCCGGTAATGAAAACGGCTAAGGGATTTCGGCGGGTTGTTGCATCACCGGAGCCGCTGACCATCATCGAGAAACGTGAAATCAGGCAGTTGATCGACATGGATTTCATTGTTATCTGCGCCGGCGGCGGGGGAATTCCCGTCATTCGAAGGGGAAGAAGTTTTAGCGGTGTGGATGCCGTTATTGACAAGGATCTGGCAAGCGCCAAGTTAGCCGAAGAGGTCGGGGTCGATATTTTTCTGATCGCCACGGATGAAAAGGGTGTGGCATTGGATTATGGAACAGACAAGCAGCGATTCCTGGATAAAGTGACATGTAAAGATGTCCTGAGATACCATCGCGCGGGTCAATTCCCTTCAGGCACCATGGGACCGAAGACGTCCGCCGCCGTTCAATTCGTCCGTCAAACCAAGAAACGTGCCGTTATTGCATCCATCAACCATATTGAAAAGGCAGTGCAAGGAATTGCCGGTACGGAATTTTTGTCGAAATGATCAGGATTTCGGATTTTGAAAAGCAGGGCCTTCGGCCGCATCCCCGCGCCTGATGCTTTCAAGGGCTTTTCGGATGGGCGCCGGGTCGATATGCCGCATGAGAGCGCCGATATGCTGCATTTGCCTGCGCTTTGCACCGTGCTGCCTTATGGTTGCTGCAAACCGGACAGCTTCCAGCAGCTGGTTCGGCAAGCCGATCCTGTCCAGCTGTTGCGAAGACAAACCCACAAGCTGCTCGCCAAGGGTCTGTAATGCCCGGTCTTCCTTCTTTTTTTGGGTTCTGCTTTTATAATCTTCGGTCATGATTATACCGGTTGCCACAAATATGTTCCGTTTGATTTGGCGTATTATCTGTCAATGATGAACCTGTCAGTAGATCTCGTATTTTACCAGTCTGCCGTCAAGACCGCCTGATACGATTGGTTTTTTCCATGCTGCTTTCAGACCCATACATTTGATATACGCCCGTTCTCCAAAATAAACATAAGCAACGGAACCTTTGCATTTCCGTTTCAGAAAATCACCGAAATTTTTGTAAAATACGTCCAGCTGAGCATCCTTCCCCATTCGAATGCCATACGGCGGATTCGTGACGATGACCTGACCTTGTATTGCAGGCAAGTGTCTGAAATCACATGTCTGAACCTTTACATTCTTGCCGAAATGGAGTCCCATGAGGTTTGACTTTGTTGCATTGACTGCTTCTTTGGATACATCGCTTCCTGCAATCATGCCCTTCGGCAATGGCTGGATCCTGTTATCCGCCTCTTTTTTTTCCTGATTCCAGCCGGCGCCATCAAAATCGGGCAGACATTCAAACCCGAATCTTTTTCTGAAAATACCTGCAGGGACGCTGCAATAGTGCATGAGCGCTTCACACAGCAGTGTTCCCGAACCGCACATGGGGTCGTACAAGGGGACGGACCCGTCCCATGACGTATAACGAATAATCGCAGCCGCAACCGTTTCCTGCATGGGTGCCAACACGGACTCCTGTCTGTAGCCGCGTTTGTAAAGCGGCCCCCCGGACACATCGATGCTTATTTCCGCCCTGTTTTTACGGATATGCAGACTGAGCTGAATATCCGGATCCATTATGGAGACATCCGGTCGCTTGCCGGTTTTTTCCATGAAATAATCGGCCACAGCGTCTTTAACCCTCAGCGCGGCAAATTTTGAATGGGAAATAGCGCTGTCGGAAACCGTTCCTGACACTGCGAATGTACGGCCCTGTGCAAAAAAATCCTCCCATCGTATCTGTTTTGCCCGGCTGTAAAGCGAATCGGTATCATGACAGGCAAATGAGGCTAAGGGCGCAAGACACCTTGAAACAAGTCGTGTCAGATAATTGATGCGATAGAGGGTCAATTTGTCAGCCCTGAAATAAATACCGCTGTATTCCATGGCGATGTCTTCTGCACCGAGTTCCGACAGTTCTGCTGCGCCGGCTTCCATCACGCTTCGCGGGATCCGGGCAAAGTAACGGTCGTCTTTCTGATACATATATGCAGGCACGTGTGACTCCTTATGGAATGCTATCGATGTTATATCTCTGATCTTCCAGGCAGTATCCAAGGATATAAATTGGCTGAGCGTCACACGGCGCAAGCGCCTGTGCTGCGGGAGTGACATCATTCCATTCTGTCTTCTGACTTCTGTCTCCTGTATTCCGTGTTTAAATTCTATCCTTGTTTTGAACATTCGTCCAGATGCAATTTCAGATGTATAGCTGTTTTTCAGAATAATTTCCGATAGTGAAGCTTTTCTGAATCTTATTGGGATTATCAATAACATGTGATATGGACCGATCCAAACGCTCTGATAAATGAAACCTAAATTGAAGTGTTTCGAGGAGAAAACAGCATGCAATTAGAAGGTATTTACCCGGTTGTTCCCACGCCTTTTGAAGAAAACGGGGATGTCGATCATGAGAGTATCGAAAAGCTGACAGCCTTCATGATTGAGAAAGGGGTAAACGGTCTGGCGGTGCTGGGCGCGCTGGGAGAAGGTCACAAACTCGACCAGAATGAGCGAAATCAAGTGATCCGGCAATTTAAATCCAACTTGCCCAAAGGATTCGAACTAGTGGTCGGTGTCCGTTCAGCTGCAACCGATCTGGCCCTTCGAATGGCCCAGGCAGCGCAAGCGTCGGGCGCTGATGCGATTCTGTTGGGACCGCTTTCCCTCCAGAGCGACACGGCATTGCATACCTATTACCAGCGCGTGTCGTCGGCCGTTGAGGTGCCGGTCATCATCCATGACTACCCGGCCGCAACAGGTATTTTTATGTCGCCGGATCTCATCGGCCGTTTATTCAAAGAAAATAAAAATATTGTGTATATTAAACTGGAAGACCCGCCTACGGGGCCAAAAATGGAAGCGGTTCGGAAATTGGCCGGAAGTGAAGCTAAAATTTTCGGAGCGTTGGGCGGCATGTATGCGTTTGAAGAATTGGATCGCGGTGCTGTCGGCATTATGACAGGTTTTGCCTATCCCGAACTCTTGGTGGAACTCTATCGTCGCTATCGGTCCAATGACATTGACGGGGCAGCCACGATTTTTTATGATATGCTGCCGTTGAATCGTTTGGAATTTCAACCCGGTATCGGTGTATCGATCCGCAAACAGATACTGGTGAAACGCGGTGTTTTTAAAACAGCCTATGTAAGACATCCGGGACAGGATGCGGACCCAAAAACCATGGAACATATCTTTCGTATTGTCGATCACTTGAAGAAACGCGGATATCGAATGTCGGATGAATAGTATGTCATTTTTTTAGCTGCTCGATCTGTTTCAGGATCGCATCATATTCATCTTCGAGGTTCAAAAGATCCATCATCTCCGGCGGTTTGGTTGAGTGGGCCGGAAGCCTTTTTTGGGTCTCCGCGATCTCTTTTTCGAGTTCTTCGAGTCTTTGCCTCAGTTCTTCTATTGTTTTCATCTTGTCTTTACCTTGTTACGATTCTTGAAAACCGACAAGCCGGCTATCTGTTTTTATACACCAGCGTCAATCCAACCCCCCCTATGATCAGGATTGCAGCGAGAATCAGTCGCAAAGTTATTTGTTCTGACAGAAACAGTACCCCGCCGAATGCCGCGATGACAGGGACGAACAGCTGAACCGTTGCCGCCCGGGTCGTTGAAAGGTTCTGCAACGCAGCATACCAGATGACATAACCGACACCCGAAAAAAGCGCGCCGCTGACGACCGCCCAGACAAAACCTATCATTGTAACATCCAGATTCAACACCATCACCAGGCTGACGCCGAGTGCAAAGGGCAGGGCTCTTAAAAAATTATCGCCTGTCACGGCAATGGGATGGCGGACGTTAAAACCCCTCAGCGAGTAAACGCCCCATGCAACACCTGCCGTCACCATAAAAACGGTTCCCGCCAGCGGGGGTGATTCAAGGCCGGGCAACACCAAATACACCAGACCCAACAGTGCAGTCATCAGCCCGACCCATGTCAACACGTGGGGACGTTCACCCTGGAATAGACCGGTACCAATCATGGTTGTCTGAACGGCTCCGAAGGCTATCAATGCCCCTGTCCCGACACTCAGGCTGACATACGCAAAAGAAAAACTGACCGCATACAGAAAAAGCATGGCAGCCGACACCCAGGAGCCGGGATGTCCTATGGGTCTTTCTTTCCTGTTCATCCGCACAATAACGAGCAGCGTGACCGCACCCGATGCCAGTCGTATGGTAGAAAAGCTTGCCGGATCGATGACAGCGCTGCCCAGTGCCATTCGACAAATAATCGAATTTGTGGCAAATGCTATCAGCGCAAACGCCGTGAGCATGACAGTACGTATTATAAGGCAACTCCCTGAATGTTATTGCGGCACAATCGTGAATCCAACATTCCCATTTAAAATTCTATTTGTATCCCATGTCAAGAAAAGCTCCAAAAGACAGGTCTGTATCTTTTAAGAAAAAACGCAGTCCATCATGGAATTGTTTTTTTGTATTTGTACTGCTTATCATGAATTAATGAATGTGTAAAAAAGTAATCCATATCGACCCTGCTTCATTATCCTATATTTTCACAGGAATGCTTCGAAAGCAAGCAGAATGGATATGTGGTTGAGTTACGTGCTGAGTACCCTGTCAGAATGGCACCGCCCCGGGCAAATACAGATATTCGCTTGCGACATACGCATAATAAATGCTAAGCACAGATACAGTGATTTTTGCAGAAAATTTTAAACAAGGATCCGCTGATAAAAACTTGGATCCAAAAAATATTATGTGGAAGTTTTGTGGAAGTATTATGGGGCTTTTAATTATTTAACCAGATGATATAATAACTAAAAAATGGCGGAAGTGCATGGGAATCGAACCCACCCGAGACGGTTCTAGCGCCTCACACCGGATTTGAAGTCCGGGAGCCTCACCAGTAAGCTGCGCACTTCCGCATGAAGAAAGGCTTTTATAATATAAGCATAGCTTATTTTGTCAATACAAATAGAATCTCCCTGCGATTTTATAAGCAAAGGATGCGCTGTCGCGTAATCACGTGGGGCATAACGTAGCTGAGAAAGGAGGGATATGGTCAATCAAGAGAGACTGGCTGAATTATTTGAACAACTGGTGCGCATCGACTCGGTTTCAAAGGAAGAAGGCGAGATCGCAATGTTTTTAAAAACCATATTCAAATCCATGAACGCCGAGGTTTTTATGGATACGGCCGGCGTAAAAATAGGCGGCCAGACCGGAAATCTGATCGCAAAATTCAAGGGAAACGCCTCGGCCGAACCGCTGCTTTTGGCGGCGCATATGGATACGGTTGAACCAGGCAGAGGGGTTGTTCCTGTTTTTGAAGCGGGCATCTTTACCAGCAAAGGGAAAACCATTCTCGGTGCTGACGATAAAAGTGCCATAGCGGTTATTCTGGAAGTATTGCACACCTTGATTGAAAATGACCTGCCGTACGGCCCTTTGGAAGTTGTGATGACCGTCTGCGAAGAAATTGGGCTTTTAGGGGCAAAACACCTTGATTTTGGACTTATATCCGCACGTTACGGCTATACCGTCGATGCCACGGATACTGAGGGAATCGTTACAAAAGCACCTTCAGCCAACCATATCGAATTCCAGATTCACGGCAAATCAGCGCATGCAGGCGCAAAACCGGAAAAGGGCATCAATGCCATTCTGATTGCAGCCAAGGCCATTGCAGGGCTTGAGCTCGGTCGGATCGATAAGGAGACGACCTGCAACATCGGTGTGATTCAAGGAGGTCTGGCGACCAACATCGTACCGGATCTTGTGACAATAAAAGGTGAAGCCAGGAGTCATAACGAGGAGAAACTCCAGACCATTACCGGCAACATGCTGTCCGCGTTTGAGGGCGCGGTTCTCAGTTGCCGCAAAGAAGCCGGGAACAAGAAACTCCCATACCTGGAACATCATATTGAACATGAATTTACCAGAACGGATATCCCTGAAGACCATCCGGTGGTGCAGCTGGCCCAAAAGGCGGCACATCAACTTGGCAGGCGCCTGGTATGTAAAATTACCGGGGGAGGGGCGGATGCCAATGTATTCTGCCAGCATGGTATCGACACCGGTGTGTTGGGTACCGGCATGGCGGAAATGCACACCACTCAGGAATATATCGCATTGGGCGATATGGTGAAAACGGCGGAATTGCTGCTTGAAATCATTAAAACTCATTCACAGGAAAGACCTTCGTGATGATTGCCTATTTTGACTGTTTCTCAGGCATCAGCGGCGATATGACGCTGGGTGCGCTGATGGATCTGGGGGTTCCGTCGGGATGGCTGAAAGAAAAGCTGACGGATATTCCTTTAAAGGGATTCGATATCTCAATCGAAAAAGAGCTTCGCCAGGGAATTCATGCCAACCGGGTAACGGTTACTGTTGACAAGGACCTGCCGTCCAGGAATTATGGCGATATCAAGGAATTGATACACAAGAGCCGGATGTCGATTCGTGTCAAAGAAATCGCCCTGGCTGTTTTTGACAAGGTTGCTGAAGCTGAGGCCAAGATCCATCATGTTGAAAAAGATCACGTTCACTTTCATGAAGTCGGTGCATTGGATTCGATCATCGATATTGTGGGAACGGCGCTTTGCCTGGAATATCTCGATATACAGAAAATTTTTTCTTCAAAAATTCCACTGGGAAAGGGTTTTATCACCTGCCGTCACGGGATACTTCCTGTGCCAGCGCCGGCGACATTGGAAATTTTAAAGCATATTCCGGTGTTTGGTTCAGGGATACAAGAGGAGTTGGTAACGCCCACCGGCGCAGCCATTATTGCAACCATTGCCGACCGGTTTGATGAACTGCCGGAAATGAAAATAGAAAATATAGGCTACGGCGCCGGACAACGGGATATCAAGGCGTTACCTAACATGCTGAGGGTTATAAAAGGGTTGCCCAACTCGCCGGGTGATGTTTCCAAAATAGAGGATCCGTCCAGACCGATTGTCATGGTGGAAACCTGCATTGATGATATGAATCCTGAATTCTACGGGTATATCATGGATCGACTTTTCGAGGACGGCGCGCTTGATGTGTATTGGGTTCCCGTCTTCATGAAAAAGAATCGGCCGGGGACCATGGTGCAGGTGCTATGTGAACCATCTAAGAAACAAGCGGTTGTTCACCGCATTTTAAGCGAAACCACCTCCATCGGGGTTCGATTTCATGAAGTCCGCAGGCAAACGCTGGCCCGGGAAAGCACCATGGTCCACACAAAATATGGCGAGATCCGGGTCAAACGGGTCACAGGGCCGGGTGAACGGACGCGGATCGTACCCGAATATGAAGAATGCCGGAAAATTGCACGGTCGCATCAGATTCCTCTTCATGTGGTATATGCAGAGATTTCAAAAGCAGCAACGGACAATTCCTTGACAAAGACTGCACCAGATTGTAGAGACGAGCCATGAATTTTGGGAAGCATGTGCTCCTGTTTTTTTCGACTGGTTTTTTTATAGGGAACATTCCGTTTGCGCCGGGAACATTGGGGTCCTTATTGGGGATTCCCATCTGGTTCGTGCTCTCGAAGTTTGATCCGGGGATATCACTTGGTTTTCTGGCCTTATTTGTACCCTTTGCGATTTGGGCAGCGCATGTATCTTCAAAATTTCTTAACCAAAAGGATCCGGGATGCATTGTTATCGATGAAATGGTCGGTATGGTGGTTACGCTGGCAGGATTGCCGTTTCATTGGGTCACTTGCTTGTTGGGATTTGCTCTTTTCCGGATTTTGGATATTTTCAAGCCGTTTCCTATTCGCTGGATTGATCAGAACACCGGCGGGGGAACCGGGATCGTACTGGATGATATCCTCGCCGGCATTATTGGAAATCTTACATTACGGTTGATGTTTCAACTAATTGATATAATATAACTTAAAGGATTTAATTTGAAAGAAAAACCCATTGCTAAAACACTTGTTGCGACAAAGGAAAAAAGAAAGAAGAGTGGTCTTCGTGAAAATGTCGAAGCGATTCTGATTGCTGTTTTATTGGCGCTTTTCATTCGGACATTTGTGGTTCAGGCGTTTAAAATTCCGTCCGGATCCATGAAAGAAACTCTCCAGATCGGGGACCATATCCTTGTGAATAAATTCATCTATGGCATAAAAATCCCCTTTATTCAAAAATCACTCATCCCCATTAAAGATCCCCAAAGAGAAGACATCATCGTCTTTAAATATCCAGAAAACCCAAAATTGGATTTTATCAAACGCGTCATCGGTGTAGCAGGTGACATCATCGAGATCAAAAATAAAGAGCTTTATGTCAACGGCGAACATATGGACCGGCCCTATACCGTTTTCATGGATTCCTACACAATTCCATCGGTGTATAATAAAAGAGACAATTTCGGACCTGTAACCGTGCCCGAGAATGCATTGTTTGTAATGGGAGATAACCGGGATAACAGCAAGGACAGCCGTTTTTGGGGGTTTGTGGATTTAAGCGCCGTAAAAGGAAAAGCATTCATGATCTACTGGTCCTGGAACAAAAACAATTCGCAGTCCGTTTTCGATTATGTTCGGTGGAATAGAATCGGCAATATACTAAGGTAAAGGAAGTTCGTATGGATATTCTTTTGCGGGGAGGCCGTGTCGTTTATCCCGGGCGGATCGATGAAACAATGGATATCCTGGTAAAGAACGGCAAGATCGATGCGATCATACCCTCTAACGTCAAAACCGGGGTTGAAAAAAAATGTCATCCAGACGATACATCCAAAAGAATCATCGAGTTAACAGGAAAGATTGTTACCCCGGGTCTGATCGACATGCATGTCCACTTCAGAGAACCGGGGCAGGAATATAAGGAAACCATTGAAACCGGCAGTCGATCCGCTGTTCACGGGGGATTTACAGCGGTCTGCACCATGCCCAACACCCAACCCGCAAACGACTGCGTTGCGACAACGGCGTACATCCTCGAAAAGGCAAAGCGTGCAGGGCTCGTAAGGGTTTATCCGGTTGCCGCCATCAGTTTGGACCTTAAGGGACAATCACTAAGTGACTTTGGTGCGCTGAAAAACGCAGGCGCCGTTGCTTTTTCAGACGACGGCATGCCGGTCATCAGCAGTCATATGATGCGGCAGGCGCTTGAGAAAGCCAAAACCGCAGGACTCCCCGTCATAGCGCATTGTGAGGAAATGGATCTGTCAAAAGGCGGGGTGATGAATGAGGGGCCCGTATCCGCTCAACTGGGACTGCCCGGCATTCCCAATGCAGCTGAAAGTATCATGGTCATGCGGGATATCGCGCTTTGTGAACTGACGGGAGCCCCGCTTCACATCGCACATGTCAGCACTCGCGAGTCTGTCCGTGCAATTCGTGAGGCAAAAAAGAGGGGTGTACCCATAACCGCAGAAACAGCGCCCCATTATTTCACGCTGACCCATGAGGCTGTGAAGGATTATCTTGCCAATGCCAAAATGAACCCGCCGTTACGATCGGCTCAAGACCGCGAAGCAATTTTAGAAGGCCTTGCAGACGGCACTATCGATGTCATTGCGACCGATCATGCCCCCCATCATGCCCATGAAAAAGCAGGATCGATCAGCGATGCCCTCAACGGTATCATCGGCCTTGAAACAGCTGTGGCCCTGGGCGTGAAGCTCGTGCAGGACAAGGTTCTGACATGGAGTGAGCTGATTGCGAAGATGTCGATTGCTCCTTCGAAAATATTAAATATTACAAGTGGATTGGAACAAGGCAGCCCGGCGGATATTACCGTAATCGACCCTGAAAAGGAGTATGTCGTTGATGCGAAGCGATTCCGGTCCTTGAGCCGTAATACACCGTTTGACGGATGGACCTTAAAGGGAAAAGCGGTTCTGACAATGGTTGACGGCAAGGTGGTATTTGAGGACATGGCCTGATGTCTGAATCAATCAAGATGATAGTACCGCAATTCAATGAAAAGGATCTGGGTATGCTTGACACAAAACCGCGTATTTTTGTGGTGGACGATGAAATCAGCATGTGCGAGCTGCTTGAAATTCTACTCAAGAAAGAAGGCTATGATGTCATAAGTGTCCCAAGTGGACATACCGCCATAGAACGACTTACAAAAGAGACCTTTGACCTTTTGCTCTGTGATATCCGATTGGGTGATATCAGTGGCATTGAAGTTCTCAAGGCCGCAAAACGTCATAACCCGCGGATCGTGGTGATCATGATATCGGCGTATTCCTCTGCTGAGAATGCAGTGGAAGCCATGAACGAGGGTGCGTTTGACTATGTACCGAAACCCTTTGACAACGAAGAATTGAAACATACCGTTCGAAGTGCACTGGAGTTTCAAACAACAGAACAAGAAAAAAAAGCGTTTCAACGCGATCATGAAAAGATGTTGCATTTTGGAAAGATTGTGGGCAACAGTCCCCGGATGCTGCGCATTTATGACATGATCCGTCAAGTCAGCAAGACCAAAACCAATATTATGATCACCGGTGAAAGCGGAACCGGTAAAGAGCTTATTGCAAGAGCCATTCACGAACAAAGCGCGCGACATGACAAGCCCTTTGTTGTGATCAATTGCGGCGGTGTTCCGGAATCGCTCATGGAAAGTGAGTTTTTCGGCCATCAAAAAGGGGCCTTCACCGGTGCCACCCAAGATAAAATGGGACTGTTCGAATTGGCGCATATCGGAACCATATTCCTGGATGAAATCGGAGAGTTGAGTACAAACATCCAGGTGAAACTCCTCAGAGCCGTTCAGGAAAGAGTATTCAAGCGTGTCGGTGGTACAGAAGACATTTCCGTTGATATTCGGATTATTTCCGCCACCAATAAAGATCTGACAAAAGAAGTCATCGCCGGCAATTTCAGGGAGGATCTCTTTTATCGACTCAATGTCATTGAAATCAAGGTGCCGCCTTTGCGCGAACGGATGGGAGATCTCAAACCGCTGGCACAATATTTTTTGGACAAATACTCCCGGGAAATGGGTAAGGAGATTACCAAAATATCATCCTATGCCATTGAATTGCTGAAAAAATACGATTTTCCGGGTAATATTAGAGAACTTGAAAATTTATTGGAACGAAGCGTCGCATTGACCAACAGCAATATACTGCTTCCGGACAGCCTGGCGCTTTCTTTGTATAAAAAGCGATGGATAGAAGGCGTAAAAGACAAACGATTCGATTTGGACGACGTCGCGCTCGGCGTATCATTGGATAATATTCTTGCTGAAATCGAAATTGCCTATATCAAAAAGGCACTGGCATGCAGCAACGGGAACAAAAATAAAGCAGCCGATCTATTAGGTATCAGCTTTCGATCGCTGCGATATCGATTGGATAAACTGCCGATTGATCAGTGACAATTTTTGTCATGGTTTGACAAAAATTGTAATTCAGAGCTTATTTTCGCACTTAATAAATATTCATTTTGCGCTGCCGAAAAGTTGAAAATGAATATATATATTTTAATTACAAATAGATAAACCCATTTGACAAGATGCATTCAATTATGGTATAGGAATTGCAGCTAAAATGGCACAATATGAATATCGAAAAAAGGAGGTGAATCCATTTAAATTTTTTATTTAATAGGTGACAGCGGCAAATTCCAAGCAGAATGTTCTTATCGTTAATATTTTAAATAGGCTATATATGCACACCCAAGAATTTTGATAAGGAGGAGAATTATGCTTCAAAAATTACGAGGCAACACCCAAGGTTTTACATTGATCGAGTTAATGATCGTTATCGCAATTATCGGTATTTTAGCGGCTATCGCCATTCCCAATTTCATTTCTTACCGGAATAAATCATTTTGTGCGTCCGTGGAGTCGGATGCCAATGCGATTGCCGGCTCTATAGCAGATTATTTTTCAATATCCGTACACACGGCAACACCCACCATGCC
>CAYTAQ010000063.1:0-21388 GCA_964435695.1 uncultured Desulfobacterales bacterium
TCGACATTCCGGTAGTAGTTGTGGGGCAGGCCCAGAAGAAGCAGACAGGCCTGAGAGGAGATCGTGACGCGGATCTCGTCGCTAAGTTCCAGTCCGCCGGCGCCTTCCCAATTTTTTTCCGCGATAAACACCTGGATCAAGGCCCGCAGGTGTGCACGCTGGGTATCTTCCAGCATGCAGTAGTGAGCAACGTTACGGCGGATTATGTCCTCCCATAAGGGTGGAAAAGGAGCCTGGGTGAGCTTCTTTCGGCGATGATCGATAAACCAATTAACCATTTGTATTTCCTATCGTTTCCAGCGGCGATGATTTGCCGAGTCCGGCTGAAAGAGCAAGCTTATATTTCCGTCATGCGGCAACATGCTCAATACCTTCAAAAACAGATTCATCCAGTTGGCTGATCTCCCAGTTATTTTGTAAGTTTAACCAAAACTGTGGACTGCCCCCCAAAGCCTTTGAAAGTTTCATTGCCATTTCCGCACTAATGCCTCTCTTGGCACGACATATTTCATTAATCGTTTTCGGTAAAACGCCAATATGTTTTGCAAGCGCAGATTGGGTAAGATCTATCTCATCAAGCTCATCCTTCAAAACCTCACCGGGATGTACAGGAGTGTAATGCATTTGATTCATTTTTATAGCTCCTTAATATTTTTAATGGTAGTCGACAATCTCGATATCTACCGCGTTTTCTTCTTCCCATTTAAAACAAACCCGGTATTGATCATTTATACGAAGGCTATATTGACCTTGTCTTTTTCCTTTCAGTTTTTCAAAACGATTTCCCCGTATTTCCTGTAAATCTTGCATTGACGTTACAGCCCCCACGCGAGCAAGTTTAATCTGGGCTTTCCGGTGCAACTCTTTCGGAAGGGTTCGTAGAGCCTCCTTGGTGATTCTACTATAATTTATATCCTCGGTTCCCCTGGTTTTGAAATTTCGAATAGCCACGTTGTATCCTAAAGTTGTTTATAACCACTATACCGGTATCCGGTATAGTGGTCAATAGATAGTTTGCGAAAAGTTGAAGATCCATATTGAAGGGAGCGCAAAGCTAACCAGCAGCGGCTTAACTGACAATACTTTACGGAAAACTCAGATTAATGTTAACTACGATTTAAACCAAAATGCCAAAAGCTTCTATAATCATCAATTTATTCTTGAATGATCCCAATTGGAATTGGGAATTGGGGTCGCACCAGGCTATCTATCTGTTATCACGTTACTTACATTTGGGGATATAGACAGCCAATTACCAAACCTCCTTACCTAGCGGATCTCCCCACTCGACTTCGCTGGATTGGTAGTTCTCCGGAATACGTGCCACCAGATCTTTAAGCTTGTGTCGCCCATGTATTCTTTTGGCCGGGCTAACAATCATGATGCCGTCTTTTACGCTGATATCTACCTCATCGCCAACACCAAGCTGCGCTTCTGTGAGCAGGGTTTTTGCAATGCGGAGACCCTGACTATTTCCCCATTTTTGAATTTTAGCATGCATGTGACCGCCCCCTAATGTATATCCAAAGTAAAGCCATTGAAGGATAACTGGTCAAGGAATATTTTCAGGCCAACGATGAAGTCACCAGTCAGTGTGGAGTGACGCGATACACCGATCTGGTGAACTGACAGGTTGTGTGATGTTTTGAATTTATTGGCTTAATTTGGAACTGGCAATTCGATTAAGGCTCACACCGGATTCAGCGGCCTGAATAGCAATTTTTCGATGAACATCCGGCGGAACACGGACCATAAACTTGCCACTATAAGATCTGCAAGCAATAGGCTCTGGAACTGTCTCCCCTGTATTATCCATGTCCTTTACGACGTCAGCAACCAATTTTCGGATACCTTTCAAAGCAGCTTCCGGGGTAGGAGCCAGCCAACTTAAGCTTGGAAACTCCGCACACAAACCTACATATTCACTATCATCTTCAGACCAGGTTACACGGTACCCTGACAGCTTTATTGGTGGATGGTGGCAGGTCAGCATAATTGCGCTGGTACCAGCTGAGGATATTCCATTCTTCCAATTCATGGAGTGCAAAGATGATAACGAATACCCAAAGCCATGCCGGGAGATTGATTTGTACTATTGCCGTTAGAAGGTAATTCATCAGATGTTCTTCTTTGTAAAAGTTTGAATTAACCCTATGATCAACAAGGTCAGTGTAATACCGAATGCAAAGCCGGTAAAGGTTGCTTTTGTTAATATCGTTGTTTTGACTTTATTCCAATTATTTAATCGAACCGTTATATCTTTAGAGACAACGGGATATTGCGTTCTATTTTCATCTGCGGCAAAAAGAGTTTTCTCAGACAAATGGTTTTGCAGGAGTTTTCCTCCAACAAACATCTGAAAATCATTATTCGTTTTTTCTATAGGCAGTTTCATTGATTGATGGGTCCAGTAAATATCTTTCTCCCCGTAAAATGCTTGATATATATCAACAAAAAAACTGCTGCCTATGGTAAAAAACCCGACCAGACCTATAAACAATAATGGATTTATCGATTTAATGTTCATCATTTCTATCCTTGCAAACGAAAAGCTGGGCAAAAAGTTTGGAGACATTCCATAAAAAAGTAAATAACTTATTTGAAGTGTGGCTTATTCATTTAATTATGGACTCCCCAAAGTCCCAGTATCGATATTTATTCAGCTTTTTCAAATCGCTCACAACTTTTGCCCTTAGCGGGTTCAAGTGTATATATCATACCAGCTCCAACAGGTACACATCTTCTTGGCACAAAATAGACTTGTAGCGATTCTGAAAAAGCTTGCCATGACGCCGATGACGTCGGTTAAAATAGGCGGCATGACCGTCGAAAGCGGGCAGGTTAGGGACGTCCATAAATATATAAATAACTTATGTATATAGTTGGTATTTATGCTTTTTAGCGATCTTTTCGCCTCGATTTACTGCATAACCTACTCCCGGCTGACTCATGCCCAAACGTTTGGCTACATCCGTACAGGTAATTCCTATTTCTCGAACAGCCCAGTAACTCAACAAATCCCTTGCGCTAACCTGGACCTTCCGTCGGCCTTTTGAATAGATTTCGTTTTCTTCTATTCCGAATATCTTTGATACCCTCCGGCCGATTTTTTCAAGATCATAGCCCATGCCTTTCAACTCATAACGGCGGTCCAGTCTTTCATTTGCCTCGGATAATAAGGTTGTAACAAATTCACCGTCTCCCAATATCCGCTCATCACCTTTAACCCGATCCTGACCCTTTAACCGTAAATTCTTTACCGCAGACCAACCACCGAGGCTACGCACCAAACCCCCTCCGATGAGTTCCGGCCGTCTGCCCTGGCTAATACCTTCTTTAGCATACGCAAGATAACGCTTTTTCGCGTCTGTAACTTTCTTGCCAAAATATAAAAGCACATATTTGGTATCACACCACTTTTGTTTTGTATTTCCCGTTAAAACGCTGTGCCCGCTGTACCGGTATTTGTTCAACTCCTTAATATCCGATACTATTTTTGCACGCAAAGGATTTAAATGAATATAGCGAACAAGTTCTTTAAAATATATATCCTCCTGGCAAATAATCGATTTGTATCTGTTTTGAAAAAGCTGTCCATGGCGGCGATACTTTCGGTTAAAATAACTGGCATGTCCGGTAAGCAACCTTCTCATCAAGGTGGGCATTCCGGCAGGGCCACTTCGAAGTAAAAAATGGGCATGATTTGACATCAAGGCCCAGGCATAACAGGCAGTCTGGGTTTGTGGTAAAAGATTTGCCAAACGATCGATAAAATTATCTTTATCAACATCGCTTCTGAATATCTTATGACGCTCAATTCCGCGGATGATAATGTGATGCAAAACACCCGGTGCGTCAAGGCGAGCTAATCTAGGCATGGTTTTCTGATAACGAAATCAATTACAAAAGATAATATCCCCAAAATAGGCGACAGCCGATTCACCGGTATTGTCCGTATCCGTCATGATGGCAACGCCTGAAATCGCGGGGGGATCAGAACCGAATGCCTTTCGATAATCTTCAAGAATATTCCGCTTCTCTTGGATCCACTGGTTCAGTTTTTCTTCGCCCGATTCCACGACAATCATCATGGCCCGGTCTGTAAAGGGATTCGGGGTTACAGTTCCTATGGAGGCATTACTTCCCCAGATATAATTGAGGGCGCCGGTGGGTGGATACTCGCCATACAGGAGTCTAGCGGCTTTATATTTTGTCCGGTCCCAAAAAGACAATTTTGACGGATCGTATTCAAAGGTAATATACAGGCGCGCGGGATAATCATCCCCTTCTTTTTTGGTGACATCCCCTTTTTTCAGAACGTTCATTACTTTCCAGCGCCAAGTTACCACCGGATATTCAACCGGACCGATCCGGATTTTTCGTATCAGGCCGGATGCCGCTGCCATACTTTCGGCCTTAACCGCCACCGTGCCATCCGTTTCAACCATTGTATACCGGGTATGAGACTTGATCTTTTTAAAAATAAGCGGTTCCCATCCATCCGGCAGATTCTCCCCTGGCGTCGCGGAGGAAAATTGACCGACATGGATTTGATCGCCTGTTTCTGCCGGAGCAGCGACGGGTGCGCCAAACACGGTCATGCAGGCAGCGATCATGACAATTATCAATGTGTGATATCGTTTGATTTTCATTTGCCTAACCCATTCCCAATATTTTTTGATAAAAAGACAGAGCAAAGCGATTCCATACTTCATCATTCGATATTCCTTGTTCGACATTCGAAATTCGATTTTTTATTCTCCCCGGATCGAAAGAACCTATCCGGGCCCTTTGCTGGAAGCGGAGGATTCAGATCAAAATTAATACTGGATTCCGGATCTCATCCCCAAAAGCGGGATTCGTCCGGAATGACGGCTTTTTGCGAATTGTGACACAGTCTTTCTATTGCCGGAATGACAAGTCGCATAGCAATAATTATAAACTTTTCTGCGTCTAAAGGCGAGGGGTTTCAACCATCCCCGAAAAAGACACTAAAATTGTAAAAGCTCCCGCTGCCGGTCAAGATATTTCATGGTTTTCAATTCGGTCAGGCCCTTTTCCCTCGCTCTGAAGAAAAAAGCCTTCAAATCGTCATAGGTATCGATATCCTGCCATTTCGGAAGCGTATGCATGCTGAGATTGTTTTTTACTATAAAATCAGCGGTGCTGCCGAACACGCGCTGCGTTCCCCAGGGAATGTTGTGAAATATTTTCGGAGCAAACGACCCGGCATTGAATCCAATGAGGTAGTATCCGCCGTCAGCAGCAGGCCCCAGCACAAGATCGTGCGTCTCCAATCCTTCAAATGCTTCATCGATAATGCCTGCATCAAGATCCGGAAAATCCGACCCGATTAAAACCGCCTGGTCCACCCTTTCTGAAAACACAGCGGCAAAAGCATGTTCCATCCGCTCCCCCAGGGACGTCCCCCTTTGCGGCATAAAAGTGAAAGACGATCCAAGCCAGGAAATCATTTTCCATCTGTCTTCAGGAGGATCATGGCAGATAACGATATCATATTCCCGGTTTGACAAGGCTCCCAAAATATCCTCGACAAAGCATTTGTACAATCGGCAAACGTCTTCCTTATCGAGTTTACCCACCAGGCGTGTTTTTACCCGGCCCGATTCAGGAACGCGCACGAAAACCAGCACCTTTTTGCGGTTGTGTGTCAAAATCATGATCCCTTTATAATCGATTGAATGAATTTCCAAGGGAGGAATTCTATCTTTTTAAAATCCCCCTAAATCCCCCTTTGACAAAGGGGGACTTACGTTAGTCGCCCTTTGATAAAGGGGACGTCTAGGGTTGTTGGTAAAACTCTCATATCGAAATCAGGTTGCTTCCAATCACAAAGCCCTCTGCCCCCTCGTTTCCCCCCTTTACCAAAGGGGGGCTAGGGGGGATTTCCAAGTTTAACCGGAATTGGCTCTTTTTCAACCTCTTTCTTAGCGTCTATCTATAGTTTTTTTCAATACCCCACTTGTGGTTCCATCAACAATATCAATTTGATTCCTTCAGGATTCGGTATTACTTAAGTACTTCGATTCGCAAATATGTTGACGTATTTTCAAATTGAAAAGAGCATTTAGCGCCCGCTTCGCTCAAGGCGCAAAGATCGCCAAGATTGAGTTTTTTTTCGAATCGTAAGCCCTGTGAAATAAACACAGGCTTCACTGGGCGGGCGAACGATTCGATAAACCAATCAGCCCTGCGGGCATTTTGGATAGACTGTTAAATTACAGGTGGGCAACCGTGACAAACGAAGTCAACAAACCTTTGATCAACAAAGACCTGACGGTTCTGGATATCGTCAGCCGTTTTCGGGAGACCGAAGCCGTTTTCAAAGCATACGACGCAGCGGCAGGAGAATGTATCTGCTGCCAGGCACTGTTTGACAGACTGGAGGATGTTTCCGCCCGCTATCATTTGAATATGGACCAATTGCTTTCCGATCTGGAAGCGGCCATAAAACCGCATGACGATTCGATGGTCCGCGACCATGTTGCATCTGCCTCGGACGTCTGAATAATAAAAAGATACGATAGGAGTTTTCATGAATACAATCGATGCAAGGGGACTGGCCTGTCCGGCGCCGGTACTGCAAACCAAAACCGTCATTGAAGAAGCCAATCCCGATCTGCTGAGCGTTATTGTCGATAACCAGGCTG
This sequence comes from uncultured Desulfobacterales bacterium, assembly GCA_964435695.1. Classification (GTDB taxonomy): domain Bacteria; phylum Desulfobacterota; class Desulfobacteria; order Desulfobacterales; family B30-G6; genus CAYTAQ01. The sequence continues at coordinate 6,672 of CAYTAQ010000063.1, forward strand.
CCGAGCAAAATGTTTCCCGCTTTCTGGAATCCCGGCACTACACCGCCACGGTTGAACAGAAAGGAAGCGAATTCGTTGTAACCGGCCGGCGTGCTGAAACTGTCCGGCCGGAAGACAGCCCGGAAGCGGCTTCAGAGCATGAAATAAAAAAAATTATGGTCATGGTGGCAACGGATCGTATGGGTTGGGGTGATGATGAACTGGGGAAACTGCTCATGATCAACTTCATCAAAACCTTGAAAGAAATGGGCCCTGAACTGTGGCGCCTGGTTTTTGTAAACAACGGCGTCAAGTTGACCATTGAAGGAGCACATACCCTGGAGGACATTAAAGCATTGGAAGGAGAAGGTCTGCAGATTCTGGTCTGCGGAACATGCCTGGATTATTTCAAATTGCTGGATAAAAAGCGCGTTGGAGAGACCACGAATATGCTCGACATTGTAACCGCCATGCAACTGGCGGACAAGGTGATTAATATTTAAGGATCATTCCCAAAAGAGCTGATCCAAGTTGAGGGTTCAAGGATTCTAGGGTTCCAGGGTTCGAGTGAAATAAAGCCTAATGATATCCGTTGTCACGTCTCATACAAATTTCGTTCACTTTGCCCACAATGGGAATCACTGGATCAATGCCTCTTTTCTTAATTTTTGGCGCAGGGTCTCGACTCTCCGGCGGTTGACCCCCAAATCCGAATAGCCGATCCGTGATGCCGAACGGATGGCTATAGCACCGCTCACCTGGTCCAATTGAAGTTCCAGGTCATCGACAAAACCGAACAGGCGGCTCCTGCACTCTGCATGCAGATAACGATCGGTTGCTTTGATAATCGTACAGCGCGGCAGGCTGCCGACAACATCCCGGATCGCATCCCAGGCCGCGGCCGGGTCTCCTTTCAGGAGAAAGGGTTCGATGGAATGTTTGGCATCCTGAGCTTCCGAGGAAACACAGTTCGGCCGATCAGGACAGGTAGATAAGCGGTCATTGCCGGCGGCAAGCCCAGTTGACTTCGTTCCGGAACAACCATTTGCAAATAGCGCCAACGCCAGCGATAGTGTGTAAATCTCCATGGAAAGTTTCATGCCGCCCTTCTCCTTTTTTATTTCCTGAGCTTTTTTTTGCCGCTCGAATCCCACAGATTATACCGGTTGTCATAAATCTGTTCCGTTTGGATTGTCCCATATTAGACATTATTGATCATTCCCGTAAGATTCAAAAAACCACCGATATCGGAACGTTTATATGACAAACGCTCTAAAGCCCTTGCACATCTTACGTTGCCGGATGCGGAAATCCAACTTGAAGTTGATGTTCTTCTTAATGCTGGTTTTTAACGACAACGCCTCCATCATAAGGTGCTCGTACCGGCTGTAAAGTTCTGCGGGCTGCATTTTCTTGCCTTCTGAAACCAGTTTTCTCATCAAGCGGTAGTGTTTCTGGCTGTGAGACAGAAGCAACAGTTTGTTGCGGCTGTGAAAATCAACCAGCTTACCCATACTGCGTTTTGCCCACACCCTTCTTTTCCGGCATGCCTTTTTCGTTGTACACTTTCACCCGTATCATGCCGCTGCTGATACCAATTTTGAAATTTTCTTGCATGCGGGGACGCCTCCATAAAACATAGGGGGATATAATCTTGCGACGAATCCTTCAGCGGTATTGGGCGCAATGGGTTGTATGAATTTTATTGTCATACGCCGCCCGTCTGGTTTTGGGCGTATTGTACGATGGCTTCCGCCAGAATCTGGGCAGCGTCATGGCAGGCTATTTCGGTTTTTAGCTGATGGCTGATGATGGAGAGTTCGGTACAGGCAACGAGCAGGGCCCGCGCGCCCCGCCCGACCATGTCGTCGGCGGCCGCCTGGATAACAGCCACCACTTCCTGACCGTAGTTGCTTGTTTTGATTTTACGGATGGCAGCCATCACCTCCCGCTGGAGAGAATCGGTGGGGGATATCAGGCTGGCACCTTTTTCCGCGAACCGTTTTTCGTAAAGCCTCAGGTCTAAGACGGCCGTGGATGCCAGCAGGCCCACTGTTTCCAGGCCGGGATTTTCGGAGGATACTCTCTCAACGGCCAGGTCGATCATGTTCAGCACAGGGATGGCCACGGCCGCCTGAATCCCCGGGTGATAAAAATGCGCCGTATTGCAGGGTATGGCCAGAAAGTCAACTCCCCAGGCCGCCAGTTTGCGAGCCATTTCCTGCAGGCAAGGCAACGGGCTTTCGCCTGTTTTTTCGATCAACGCCTTGATTCGGGAAGGCACTTTCGGGTTGCTGTCCACCACCAGGCGAACATGGTCGATATCGTCAAATGCGTGCGTGGCTTTGATGACCCGAACCATCAAATCGACAGTGGCTTCCGGCCCCATGCCACCGATAATTCCAACGACTTTTTCATGCATATAATATTACCCTTTGCAAAGGCTAATGTCGTGTCACAGAATTATGCACAAATCTTTTTGCCTAATTATTAATTAGCGATTATCAAATATCTTTTGGCTCAATCCGCTGCTTCTTCCAGCCCAAGGACGGGCCGGGTGTAGGCGTAAAGTCCCGGCGAACCGCCAGTGTGGACAAAAAGAATGTTTTCGCCTTTTTTGAAATAGCCCTTGCGGCTGAGGTCGATGAGACCGGCCATGGTTTTGCCGGTGTAGACCGGATCCAGAAGGATGCCTTCAGTTTTAGCCATCATGTTCACAGCTTCGACCATTTTCTTGTTGGGAACGGAGTACTTGGGGCGCCAATAGTCACCGAAAGTGACAACTGCGTTGCGGGGGATTTCCTGACTGATACCGACCCGCTCTGCAGTTTTCTGGGCAAGGCTGTAAACCATCGGGTCCTGATCTTGGGGATCACGACTGACGCCGATCCCAACGATGGGGATGTTCATGTTGCAGCCGCAAAAGCCTGTTAGCAAGCCGGCGTGGGTGCCGGTGCTGCCGGAGGCGACAACCAGGCGATCAATTACCAACCCTTTCTCAAACAGCTGGTCCTGGATTTCCTGGGCGCAGGCCACATAACCGGTGGCCCCGATGGGGTTGGAACCGCCGCCGGGAATAATGTAACCCTTGCGCCCCTCGCCGGCAAGGTCGTCGGCGACTTTCTGCATGGCTGCCGCCATGTCTGATCCGCCGGGAACAACTTCAATCTTCTCTACCCCCAGCAGATGGAATAGAAAATTGTTACCACTGGCCGCTGGATTGTAGCTGCCGGGCACACGCTCTTCAAGGACCAGCCGGCACTTAAGACCCTCCTTGACGGCCGCCGCCAGGGTCAAACGGCAGTGATTTGACTGTACTGCGCCACAGGTGATAAGGGTGTCAACGCCGCGGGCCAGGGCATCGGCGACAAGAAACTCCAGTTTGCGGGTCTTATTGCCGCCGGCGGTCAGGCCGAGCAGATCGTCACGTTTAAGGTAGACATTCGGTCCGCCAAGGGCCTGGGTAAAGCGCGGCATAAATTCGAGAGGCGTCTCGCTTTCTGTGTAGCGCCGGCGGGGGAACTGGGCCAGATTCATGATGAACCTCCTGATTTTATAACCCAAGAGAAGACGGTTTTTTCTGCCAAACTTCCCGAAACTCCGGAAATTGCTCGGCCCAGTCGGAAGCACTCATGACGGATTAGCTAAGGCCCAGCTTGCCAAGCAGTCGCCTGACAAATTCCAGCCCGTCCGGTTAATACGCCGGCAGGGCCCACGGCATAACCTGCAATGTCTGCAGCTGGGAAGGCAACAGATCAAAGGGAATGGAAATAATTTGCCGGCCTTCCGGAAACAGTTTGCGGCGCTTCATTCCATGGCCGAGACCGGTAATGGTGTAATTCAGTTCACCGCTGAGATAAGGATAAATGTTAACCCATGCGCATCCGGTGGCAGGCGTGTACTTGCTGATCCACATTTGCCCTGTTCGGTAACTCATTGCCCGAAGCAAGATCTCCGTCTGGTCGGTTTCGGCGAGAAGGATTAATAGATCCAGTTTGCAAGATGATGTTGGGGCTGTCTCAAAATCTTAAAAATCGCGTATACCTCATCACGCATCACCCATCACTGGTTAAGGAATGCGGTTCAATATAACCGAGAATCAAATACGTTACCGTATTTATGAAAACACGTACGTAGCGTTGGCGCGCAATAATAATCAAGTTTCGCACCAGCGAAAAGTGCGAAACTTGATTCATGGGTTTTGCTTATTTTTTTGTATAAATGTGACGTAACGGGGTCAGGCCCACTTCTACCACTTTGCCCTTCTGTACCTGGTCAATGCGGATCTCGTCAACACCCTCGATATCGCCCTTGCCGTAGGTCAGCGGCGTACTGCTTATTTTCCCGGTGTCGAGGTTCTTGATCCGGTAAAAGCCCTGCTCCAGCACATCGCGCGGCGTGAGCTTTTCAAAGGGCACTTTTTGCATGGCCAGTCGCAAGGCCTCAACCTGGATCATGGCCTCCAGAACCCCGGCTTCGTACATGATGTGAGTAATCCGTTTACCGGTGCGATATCTGTCCTGCAGGTCTTTGCAGAACTTTATGCCGGTAACGGAGAGATCATCCATGGGGCGGAAACTGCCGGCGCAGACATACCCGTCGCCCAACTCACCCATGGCCGCTGCGAAAACGGCTGCGTGGCCCGGCGCACCGACACCGAAGGTCATCTTGTAGGGCTGAAAGGGTCCCATACCCAGTCTGACCATCTCTTTAACCGTTGGCTGTGAACCGGGATTGATCATGACACCCAGGGCAAGGTCAACCCCTTTTTGCTTGAGCCAGGTAAGCTGGGTGGTGGGCGGCGAGGTCGGCACCAGGGGCACATACTGGGTACCCACAAACTCATAACCGATTTTCTCGAGATACGCCTTCATTTCGGGGATCTCTATCGATCTTCCCATGGCATTATCGGCGGTCAGGTAGGCAACCCGAGGCTTCCTCGCCTCCTTCCAGTTGGCTTTAAACCAGTCGGCGATGGCGGCGGCAGAATCGGTGTAAATCGGATAGTAGGTGAAGCAGCTCTGCGGCGGTGACAGGTAGTAGGATCCGGTGGCCATACTCGTACCTCCCATGCCATCTTCCCACATCCTGTCTTTGAGCGCCAAAGCAATAGGTGATCCCGATATTCTTGCAACCAGCATTCCCTTGGCCTTGAGCTCTTCATAGATTGCCAGGGCCTTGGGCGGCTTGAGTTCATCATCGCGCCACAACACCTCCAATTTTATATCGGTAGGAAATTTATCACTGCGCCACGGCGCCAGACTTTTGGTCTCATTTACATAACTGACATAGTCCTCAATGGCAGCCAGGACCGCCGCCGAATCCTCGGCAAAGGGCCCGGTCAGCGACTGGGTGCCGCCTACATAAAGTACTTTTTCGGCCAGTGCGCTGACTGGCAAGACCAAAATTGCCACCGTCAATATCATCGCGCTCACTGCCAACATCCATTTACTTTTAGTCATGGTTTGCCTCCTTCCTGATCCAATGTTGATTTGGTTTAGACGCTCGATCGACCTTTACATATACTTCAGCTTTTTAATAGACCCGTTCTTTAGATTTTTTTAAAAACGGGCACACCTTGAAATTGCGTTTCATTTCTTTTACTCCGAAACTTCATGGGAAAAGGGCCAGAGTCTGAAGTAGGCTTTGACCGTTTCCCAGCGGTGGTGAAGTCCCCGGGGTTCAAAGATGAGAAAGATGATGATCACCAATCCATGGGAAATGAGAGCCAGCGAAGCGGCGGCCTGAGGAGCAACGGCAGCGGCCAGAATCGGTCCGGCGACCGTGACCAGCTCATCCAGTATCTTGAGGGCAATCACACCAAGGATAGCGCCGGTCGTACTGCCCATTCCCCCCACGATCAACATCCCCAGATACCAGACGGAATCCATAAAAGGAAACTGTTCTATGCTGGCAAATCTGACGTAGTGCACGAGCAGTGAACCGGCCACTCCGGCGTAGACACAGCCGATAAAAAATGCCTCCAGTTTGTAACGCCACAGACTGACGCCCATGACCTCTGCCGCCAGATCGTTGTCCCGGATGGCGATAAAGGCCCTGCCGGACCTCGTTCTGACGATGTTGTGAGCCGTGACCGTCGCCAGGCAGGCAAAAACCATCACCAGGTAGAAAAAATTGGTTTTAGAATTCAGTACGATACTGCCGAGCATCGCTTTAGGCACCAGCAATCCATCGGTCCCGCCTGTGATGCTACGCAGCTGGATGATGATCCAGATGATAATAAATTGTGCCGCAATCGTCGCCATAATGAGGTAGAATCCCTTGATCTTCAGGGACGGCAGACCGAAAACCAAACCGGCAATTCCTGCAGCCAGAGCTCCACAGGGAAGGGCGGCCCCGAATGGCCAGCCGAGCTTGGCGCACAAAATTGCCGAGGTATACCCTCCGACCGCCATAAAACCTGAATGGCCGATGGAGATTTGACCGCAGTAACCGGTGAGGATACTGAGCCCGTGGACGCTGATAACGGCAATCCCCATGGTCGTCAGAATGGTCAGCATCCTGTCGCTTAAAAAGAAAGGGCAGGTGCAAAGAATAAAAAGCAAAGCCGCCACGAACCCCCACTTCACTCTGGAGTTCATTATGGCCATATCCTCTGCATAATTTTCGTGAAAGGTTCCGGTGCGCAACGCCATTGGTTAAACCCTCTCTATTCTGCTCAGGCCGAAAAGTCCGTACGGTCTGAAAGTCAGCACAATGATCATGACAAAAAATGGGAACACCTGGGCCAGTCCGCCGCCTGGCAGCAAAGGATCCAGATACCCGGAAGCCACATTCTCCAGCATCCCCAGGATGATTCCCGCAAAAATGGATCCGCCGATGGAGTTGACACCGCCCAGCAGCACGACTGCGAATGCCTTGAGACCGATATTGGCGAGTTCCATATTCGCGCCGGACACGCCCCCCACCAGGATGCCGCCGATAACGCCCACAACGCTGGCAATGACCCATGAAACGGCATAGACGGTAGTCGCCTTGATCCCCACACTCTGAACCACCTGCAAATCCTCAGCCGTAGCCCTCATTGCCAGTCCGATCTTGGTAAAGCGGAAAAGAATCATCAGCAGCGTCACACAGACGACCGACACGATGAGACCGATCAAAGATTCCGAAGGGATGGATATTGCGCCGACCGTCATGTTTATCGTCGGCAATAATCCGTGGTATGCCTTGTATTCGGCCCCCCAGAACAGCGTTGCCAGCCCTCCCAATACCGTGGAGAGGGCGATGGTCATCATGATGACAGCCAGCACCGGTTGACCCACCAGCGGGCGCAGCATCAACCGCTCGATCAACAACCCCATGACGATAGCCACTGCAATTGCCGCCAGCAGAGCGGCCCATGCCGGCAAACCCAGAGGCACCAGAAAGGTGTAGCCGAGATAGCCGCCGATCAAAACAAAGTGCCCCTGGGCAATGTTAAACACCTCGGAACATTTTAGAATGATCACAAAGCCGATGGCGATCAGGGAATAAACCATACCCTGGGCAAAACCGGTTACGATTAATTGTAGAAAAAAGGTCATTCGCCAGCTCCTTTAACAGACGCAACGCGAAGCGTCGTCTCGATGGTTCCCTTGCTCCCGTCACGATATCCAACCCGGGTTTTTATGGATACCGAGGTCTCATCACGGTAAATAGCATCGATAACCTCGCGGTAGCGTTCTTCCAGAAAGGATCTTCGCAAGTTCCGGCTTCGGGTCAGCTCCCCCTCGTCCGGATCGAATTCCTTATGGAAATTAACGAATTTCCTCACCCTGCAGCCGGCAGGCATCGTGTGGTTGACTCTGTTGATATCCTGCATCACCAGCCCGTATACTTCCGGCGTCTGGGAAAGTTCCGCAAAGGACGTAAATGCAACCCGGTTCTGACCCGCCCACCTGCTGACGTTGGCATCGTTAATGACGATGATCGCCGAAACATAGTCGCCTTCCGGGCCGCCCATTATCCAGGCGTCCTCTATATAAGGACTGAACCTCAGCCGGCTTTCGATAAGCTGGGGAGCTGCTTTATCGTCACCGGGAAGTGCCACAAGGTCTTTGATCCGCTCCACGAAAACAAGGTGTCCGTCTTCTCGAATGAAACCACAGTCGCCGCTGTGAAACCACCCGTCTTTCAGTACGGTGGCCGTCCTTGCCGGATCCTTATAGTACTCCATAAAAATACCCGCCTGCCGATACGTGAGTTCACCCGTCTCGCTGATACTGATTTCTGCTCCGCTGTGAGCAGGCCCTACGGTTTCAAAATGGATTTCGTCATTCCCGGCACCGGTGAGAACGCCACCCTCGGTTGTTGCATACAGGCTTTTAAGCGGAAGATCGAGCGCATGGTAGAATCTGAAGGCATCCGGACTGAGTATCGCTCCGGCCGTATAACAGATTCTGGCATTTGACAACCCCAGGCTGCCTTTGATGGATCTGAACAGGAGGATATCCGCAACATAATAAAGCATTTTCAAGAGGATGCCTGGTTTTTGCCTGCGATATCTTAATTCAGCCGCCTTATAGCCGATGGGCATCAACAGCCTGAAGACAAACCGCTTGATGGCATCCGCCCCAAGAATCCGGGCATGTACCGTCGCGGCCTGACTTTCCCATAGTCGCGCTCCATAGAATACAATGCTCGGGCTTGTTTCCCGGCTGTCCCGCTGCTGGGTTTCCGACGCTTCAGCAAAGTTCAGAATGCTGCCCGATAACAGGTGACAACCGATCCCAAGCCATTGCTCATTGACCCAAACAGGAGGCAGGTAGGGAACAACATTATCATTTTCAGTCCACGGATCGAGCTGCAGAAGACAGTCGGCCCCTGCTCTCAATGTCCGGTAAGTATGGACGGCTCCGTTGGGCACATCCCCTGTGGTTCCCGCAGTATGAATGATGGCGCAGATATCATCCGCCTTGCCGGTTTCCACATTCCGTTCAAAGATCCCGGGGTGTTCAGACTCATAAATACCCCCAAGTTTCAGCGTCTCCCTGTATCCGGCCAGAATATCTTCATCATAGTGGGCCAGGCCCTTGTAGTTCCAGAAAATGATCTTTTTGAGAAGCGGAAGCGCGTCCCTGATTTGAAGCAGCTTGTCAACCTGCTCCTGACCTTCGGCAACGGCAAATCTGACATCACAATTCTCGGCTATGGTTTTTATCTCCAGTGGCAGCAATTCCGAAAACAATCCTACCGACACGCCATGGTTGGCCTGGGCAGCCAGCTCGGCATAGTACCACTGGGGAGCATTATCCCCGATAATCAGCACCTTGTCTCCCGCCTCAAAGCCGAATGCAAGCAGACCAAGTGCCAGTTGCTTCACATTGAGATAATAGTCTTTCCAGGTATGAGGCTGCCAGACGCCATAATGTTTGTGACGCATGGCCCTGCGATGATCGCCGTATTTTTCGTAATTGTATTTGAGTATCTTGGGCCAGGTATCACCCTTTTTCTGGTAGACTTGCTCCATACTGGTCGTCATTTCCCCTGCTCTTTAGTTCGTGCCCTTCCAATAATCCTCATTTATGGACAGACACGCGTTACCCCAGCCACCGCTTCTTGCGCCGGTAGTGTTTGACTTCACGATAACTTTTTTGGGAACCGATCGCCGATAGTCCCAAATAGAACTCGCGTATGTCCTTATTATCTCTTAAATTATCTGCCGGACCGCTCAAAACGACCCGGCCGTTTTCCAAAACATGACCGTAATCGGCGATACCTAGGGCGGCGTTGACATTCTGCTCCACAAGAAGGATGGCCATCTTTTGATCGGCATTTATTTTCTTAATTATTTCATATATATCCCTCACCATCAGCGGGGCGAGACCCAGCGATGGTTCATCCAGAAGCATCAGCTTGGGACGCGCCATGAGTGCCCGGCCGATCACCACCATCTGCTGCTCACCGCCTGAGAGATAACCGCTCATCCGGCGGCGGAGACGCTTGATGGGCGGGAAGTAATCGTCATAGACCATTTCAAGGTCCCGCTTGACGCCCTTGCGGTCTTTGCGGCAGTAGGCTCCTACCAGCAGATTCTCCTCAACGCTGAGGTGCTCGAGAACCCTGCGGCCTTCCATCGCCTGGCTGATGCCCATCACAGCAATATTTTCAGGACCCAACCGGTCTATGCGCTTCCCATCAAACGTAATGCTGCCGTCGGTGACTTCACCCTCTTCTGTTTTAAGCATTCCCGAGATAGCCTTGAGCGTGGTCGTTTTACCGCCTCCATTGGCTCCGAGCAGTGCAACGATCTGGCCGTCTGCCACCGTCAGCGATACGCCACGCAGCACCCGGACAACTTTCATATAGGCGACTTCGATATTGTTGATTTCCAGCATTTTGCCTTATCTCTGTGTATTAACCACTTTTTTCATGCCAGGCAAAGATATCTATTGTTCTTTGCCCAAATAGGCGCTGATAACCTCCGGGTTGGTCTTAATTTCAGCCGGCGTGCCCTCGGCAATTTTACGACCGAAATCAAGAACAACAATCCTGTCGGCTATGTCCATCACCACCCCCATATCATGTTCCACAAGAATGATACTGCGAATCCCGTCCCGCAGAACGGGTGTGTCGGGATAGGTGGCGCCCTGTCCTTCAAATATGTCAAGAATGAAACGGGCGATGTCCTCTTTTTCTTCAAGATTCATTCCTGCCATGGGTTCATCCAGCAATAATATTTTCGGTTCAAGGGCCAATGCTCTTCCCAGCTCGACTCTTTTTTGCATCCCGTACGGTAATACACCAACAACCTGCTTTCTCATCGGCGCCATTTCCAAAAAGTCGATAATCTCCTCAACAGCCCGGCGGTGCCTGATTTCTTCCTGAAGCGCCCAGCCAAAGTATAGCGCACCCGTGATGAAATTTTGCTTCATAAGCACATGCCGGGCGGCCATAATGTTATCCTGAGTGCTCAGTCCGGCATACAGTTCGATATTTTGAAATGTTCTGGCAATGCCGAGTTTGGCCAGCTTATCGGGGCGCATGCGGGTAATTCTTTGCCCATCGTAGTAAATCTCGCCTTTTTGGGGTTTGTAAAACCCGTTGATGCAGTTGAGAAGAGCCGTCTTGCCTGCCCCGTTCGGTCCAATGATCGCCAGAATCTCATTATCCCTGACATCGATGCTCACCTCATTAAGGGCAAAAACACCGCCGAAACTGAGCAAAAGGTGGTCAATCTGCAGCTTAACTTTTTTATCCGTTTCCATCTTTATATAATTTCCCACTAAATGAATTGAAGACTCCTCGCAGCAAGCTGCGCGGAATCTTCCACCGTAAGGAATTCTATCTATTTTGATTCGCTCGCTAACCCCGCGGCAAGCCGCGGGGAATGCGCTCGCTGTTGCGGTTCAGGAGTCGGGGGGTTTTAATCAAATTTAAACCCTGATATTACCCGGTCGCATATTAAGCGTATATCATATTTTTTGTCAAGGGTGATCAGGTTTGTGAAAGAAAATTGATTGAAAAATTGAAGATTCCACGCAGCAAGACTATGGCGAGCTCAGTCGAGTCGCCGCGTGAAATGCGCCTGCTGTTGCGCTTCAAATCTGGAGAAAAGCTGCCGTCCGAAAGAGAGCTAACCGAAGAAAAAAATGCTTCATGAAAAGTTTGGATCAATGGGGGATATCAGATGCAACCCCAAATTGCCGCTGTCCCCCCTGACGATAATGCCGTCGATATCGATAGACCTGGAATCCGAAAAAACAATGGTGCCATTTACCCATCCCTTGGTGCCGACTTTCTTGTCGTTCACAAAGCGCACACCTTTTTCCGAAATATCGATGACCTCGAATTCCTGCAAACCGATTTTAAGTTTGGGCCTGTCTTTTGAGTCAAACACCGTCCGTGGGTATTGTCGCTTTTCCACACCCTCATATGCGTCTCTCATCACCAATCTCCTCAGGTTATTATCGACCCGCAAGTTGACAAACAAAAGGGCTGCGCCGGATTAGTCGCAACCCTCTTAGCCTTCTGACCAATTTAAAAAATATAAATTCAATTTAACCACGTTTGATCTGACGCCGATCACTTTGCATGCTTCACACCATCCATTTGAGCACAAACCTAGGCAGCGCAATAGCAGTTCCCAGCAAAAGTGCCAAGACAATAAAAATAGAAACAGCAAAAGAAGAGATTTTATCCAATTCAATTCCTCCCAGTACACATATTTACATCACCAAAACGACAGATCTCTTGATCGAAAAATTAATGCAAAAATCGTGCAGAAACAAAATATGGTGTTCAATTGATGCCTCTCTACCATATAGCGATGTTTATTCCCCTTGTGAGGGATAAATATGGAAATAAAATACCCATGAATTGTGTAATGATATCCACAGGAAATCTCTACGTATCCACTCACAGGGCGTTTTTCTGAAAGCCGTCATTCCGGACGAATCCCGTCTTGCGGAATGATATCCGTAATCCAGCATTAAACACACTCAATATGTTTTTTGGGGGAAACCGGATGGATCAAAAGAAAGCCCACATGCGAGGCAATACAGCTCCGGCCCATCGATTCGGCATCTCATCTGCTTTAATTCCCTGCCGCATTTCGGACACAGCGTGGGTGGCTTTACGATTTCTTTCTCTGCTTTCGGGAAATCATCTTGCTTATTTGTCTTCATGCCGTTCTTCTCGATGGTTAAAATTGAAAATTGTTACACAGATACATGGTTGACGGTTTGTAACTCAAGCCAAACGGAACATATTCATTAGAAACACGTAGCAGTTTTTTCGTTGATTACATATCCATAAGCCTTAAACGAAGTACGCATCAGTTTAGATAAAAATTTTCATGCTTATTATTTATGAGGATAGCTATGACATTTCAATATAAATTATTGTTTCATGCTTCGTTGTGCGCGCATGGGCATGAAAATTTATGACAACCGGTATATGGTAAAAGCCTTGACGTTCAAACCATAGAAATGTAGGGTCGCCATACAAAAATTAAAGGGACAAATGAATATCATCGCTTTCATTATTCTATGTGCCGTCATCACCGACTTCATCATCAATTTGGTTGCCGACTATTTGAACCTGAGAATGGTGACGGAGAATCTGCCGGCGACGTTTCAAGACACTTACGATGAAACGCACTATCGCAAATCCCAGGAATATCTGAGGGTAAACACGCGATTCGGATGGATATCATCCGGATTCAATTTGCTGATCATGCTGGTGTTCTGGTTTGGCAAAGGCTTCCCTTTCGTCGATACCTGGCTCCGGTCTTTCGGCACGGGACCGGTCACTACCGGCTTGCTCTACATCGGTTTTCTGGTATTGGTATACGCTGTTCTGGCCCAACCATTTGCCCTCTATACAACCTTTGTCATCGAGGAACGGTTCGGATTCAACAAGACCACCGTCAAGACATATGCCATGGATTTACTAAAGGGCATATTACTTTCCATTATTTTGGGCGGGCCGCTTTTAGCAGGTATATTAGCCTTTTTTGAATATACCGGCAAAGCGGCCTGGTTTTACTGCTGGCTTGTTATCATCATCTATATGTTCGTGATTCAGTTCATCGCGCCGACCTGGATCATGCCGCTATTCAACAAATTTACGCCTCTTGCGGAGGGGGAGCTTAAAACCGCCATCCTTTCTTATGCGCAATCCATCCACTTCCCCTTGAAAAACGTCTATGTCATGGACGGCTCCAAACGATCCAACAAGTCCAATGCGTTTTTTACCGGCTTCGGCAAAAACAAACGCATCGTTCTCTTTGACACGCTTATCGCACAACATAGCGTACCCGAACTGGTGGCTGTACTGGCGCATGAAATGGGGCATTACCAAAAAAAGCATATTGTTCAGAGCCTGCTGATCAGCATCCTTCAAAGCGGCATCATGTTGTATCTGCTCTCCTTTTTCATCTCCTATCAAGGGCTGTTCGATGCATTTTACATGCACCAAGCATCGGTTTATGGGGGACTGATCTTTTTCGGTATGCTCTATTCACCCATCGATTTTTTTATAGGGATAGCGGTCCAAAAGCTTTCCAGAAAGAATGAATTTGAGGCAGATAAATTTTCAGTTGAAACCACGGGCAATCCCGACGCCATGATCGACGCACTCAAAAAACTGTCTGTTCACAACCTTTCCAATCTATTGCCGCACCCTTTTTATGTTTTTCTCAATTATTCCCACCCGCCGGTTTTAAAACGGATAGACGCTATTCAGCAAATGGAAAAAATCCTTCATCACGAAAACACGAAAGAATAAAAACACGAAAAGAACAGAAAGATTTCTTGCGGTTAATATTTTTCGTGTTTTCGTGATGGGGTTATTTTTTAAAAACTACCTCCCCAGCAATACACTCCTTCCGCCCTTGCCTTTTGGAAAATCAATGGGCCTTAAACCGGCGGATTCCGCATCCTTGACCATTATTTCAAACATCGTCTGGCTGACATGCATCCTTGGCTCTACAACCAGAAGCTTTCCATCTGTTTGCAGCATATCCCGCAGTTCCGATAAAAATGCCTTTGGATCGGGTGTTTCGTGAATCATGTAATATGCCAGGATAAAGTTTGCTTTTTCGCTCAGCCCAATGCGGGAAGCATTGCATTGATGAAACACCATCCGATGGAATACGCCATGTCTGGACGCCTTCTTCTTCACCCTGGACAACATGGATGCCTGAAGGTCCACGGCGAAAACTTTACCGGTTTCGCCTACCATCTTTGCCAAATCAATTGAAAAATAGCCGGGCCCGCACCCCATATCGAAAA
>CAYTAQ010000064.1:0-21360 GCA_964435695.1 uncultured Desulfobacterales bacterium
TTGAATACCAGGAAGGATAGCGGACATTTCTAGCCCTTCAGCATCAACCATATTAACTGGATCATTCAAACAATACCCATATAGATCCACATCTCCGCCAGTAAAGAAGATGGGGTCTTTGGCGGTCCATCTGCCAATGTCGGGATCGTAGTCGCGATGTCCGAACCTTATAAGACCGGTATCTCTGTCATACAAGCCGCCTGCAAATCCGAAGGGCACATTGAAGGACGGATCCGTTTCGTTGGTGACATTCCCGAATGCGTCATAGTCGATTCTTTTTACCACATGGCCGGGGGTATCTGCAACGACTCGTAACGACCCGGCCGGATCATAGATGAGATAATATGTGAGGCCGCTTTTCACCATCGCCGCGGGAACCCTTGAATCGGCATATTCGAATCTCATTAGCAAATTGTCAGCGGCGTCGTATACAGCTAAAAGACGCGTCAGTCCTTGCCAGAGGTATTTCTCCGTCAGCACGCTGTTTACCTTTTTGGCAATTCTTCTGCCCAAGGGATCATGGACGTACGAAATAACGGTTTCATCCGGAAGTATCACACTCAACAGTTCACCTCGCGAGGAATAATCAAAGGCGGTTATATTCGTTCCTTCTGTCTTGCGTGTTATAAAACCATCCGGGTCATACTGGTAGGAGGCCGTGCCGGCCGTCAATAGATGATCCTCATCAGAATAGCTAAAACTTCTGCCTGAGATACTCCTCAACGAATTCATCTCATAGGCACGGGTGCCATTTAAATCGTACTGGTATTCTTCAACCAGGACACTGTCTTTGGATACTGTCAGCAGCCTTCCCATGGGATCGTAGGTATAAACGAAGTCGGATGTGACGCCGGCGATGGTTTCCGCTTTTTGGATAATGCTGCCGTTGTCATCCCGGACAAGGTTCCATGTATAAATGCTTTGCGTATTAATGATTGAGCTTTCTCCATCAATCTCACCGTAGCCGTTAAAGGTACGGCTGATATCAAGAGTCTCGTCGCCCACCTGTTCAGGCAGTCCATTATCCATATTACGGGCTATCGCAAAACGTCCGGCGCCGGTTAAAAGTCCGTCATTGTCATAGGAATAAGTTTCAGACTCACCGGCATAGCTAAAACCGGTTGCATTAAAATCGTTGTTATAGACAGACCAAAGGGTTTGATCGAGCGTGCCGGTTATTGTTACTGATGTAACCAGCGACCCGTCATATCCATATGTAATTTTCTCCGCTCCCTTTGTAATAGAATCTATTTTGGTACCGCACAGATAGGAATAATCGATAGTTTCCTCCGGCGTCCGGATCTGCATGAGCCGTGTCGCATCATAGCTTTGGTTGATTTCTTTCCCGGATGGAAAAGAAATTCGGATCAGCCGGCGGTCCTTGTCATACGCATAATCATAGCCGCCGCTCAAGGGCGCCTGGTATGAACTGTTTAGGTTAACCGTATCATAGCCAAAGCCATGTCCAATACTTGACGGGTTGGTGAGTACCGTCATATTGCCGTTCCCATCATACGTAAACCAGACAGAGGAATTATCCGGTCGATCGATTCGGATGACCCGACCGACATCATCATAGATATAACTTGTTGCACGGTTTTCACCATCGGTAATTGTTTCCAGGAAACCCTGGGCATTATATGTCAGAGAGGATCCGCGTGTATGGGCACTGATGGCGGTCAATTTTCCTTTTGTATCGTAATCGTACGTTGTGTCGTAACGCCCAGGGATTGAGAGGTTTGTCGTAAGCAGTGAAAGAGGGTCATACAACGTCGTTACGACCCTTCCTTCAGCAGATGTAAATGTTTTTTGTGCTGACAGGACATCGTTTTCAATGACAGCGCTTTTGCCGTTCACGGAGAGTGTTGTCGTGAAAAGGTCCGGTGTATAGTCTCCATTCGTATCCTGATAGCTTTTATCCCGGGTGGTGATTCGCGTCAATCCTGAAGGCGTTGTTTCTTTCATTCCTTTGAGAAATGCATGCAGGTATTCCGTATCCAGGCCATAGGCAAAGGAAAGGTTCATCCCGCACGGCAAGTCTTTGTGTGAAGAAAGGCCATCGGCTGATTGATGAAACAGCGTTTCAGCTCCTGTTGAATCGGTAATTGTTGACATATATGCACCCGTGGAATCCGTATGATCCAGATAGGTTGTGATATTTCCCTCTGCCGTGGTAATCGTGGTCAGGTGGTCTCCATTGCAGTCTGTGGTTCTGGCATAGGTCCAGTTTCCTCCTACCTGATCCGAAGCACGGGTCAGCCTCCCCTCAGCATCAAAAAAATGCTCAAAACGATTTCCCTCAGGTTCTATCTTGGCGGTCAATAAACCGTCGGCAGTATATTCAAAGTTATAACAACCGCCATCCGGATAAGTGATTCGCGTCAGATGGTTATTCATGTCGATGGTCAAGTCGGTTGTGATATTGTCCGGAGAAATGATTGCAGTGGGCGAGCCATTTACATCTCTTGTAATCTCCGTCACGTTACCGAATTGATCGGTTATAGAAATCAGTTTTTTATTATAATCATATTGGTATGTATAAAGGGCGATACCTGAATCAAGGTCAATGGTTTCCATATGCAGGCCTTCAATAGAAATAATGTGACCCTGGCCGTTTCCTTCGGAAAAGACATTGCCGCCCGACTGAATTACATCTTTGAAAACTGAGGGATACGATACCTTGCGGATAGAATAATTATCCGTGTCTGCGATAAAAATATTTCCGGCAGCATCCACTGCAAGGCCGGATGTATCTTTGAACGTTGCCAAAATCGCCGGATGCGTTTTGCTGTCCCAGCCAAAACCCCCTGACCCTGCAACGGTGGTGATAATGCCTTTGTTGTTGACCAACCTGATGCGAAGGTTGACGGTATCGCTGATATAAATATTTCCGTCGCTGTCTACATCCAAGTATTTTGGAGCTCTCATTCGTGCATCAACAGCCGGGCCGCCGTCGCCGCCGAAGCCTCCTCCCCAGAAACCAACGTCTCCTGAACCGGCAATGGTGGCAATCATGCCGCTTGTATCGATCATCCGGAGTCTGTTGTTGCCCGAATCCGCAATGTAAAGATTACCGTTGCCATCGACGGCAACATCGGACGGACTGCAGAGTTCGGCATTCACGGCCGAGCCGCCGTCACCACTGAAACCACTGGAACCAATACCCGCAATGGTGGTGATGATACCGTTGGGAGCAATTTTTCTGATGCAATGTGCGCCACCTTCAGCAAAGTAGATATTGCCGTCATCATCAACTGTTATTCCCAAGGGTTGATAAAGTTGCGCATCGATGGCCATGCCGCCATCACCGGTGTATCCCTGAACATCTGAGCCGGCAATGGTGGTGATGATGCCGTCGGCATCAACTTTTCTGATGCGAAACAAGTCCGTGATATAAACGTTGCCGGAATTATCCACCGCAACGCCGTTCGGCCTGTAAAGCCGGGCATCAACAGCCGGTCCATCGTCTCCGCTATATCCCCACAGATTGAATTCTCCGGCAAAACGCGTTCTATTGCCGTCCGGATCTATTTTATAGACAACGCCCCTGAAAGATTCCGCCACATAGATATTGCCGACGGCATCCACCGCAACGCTGTCCGGATAGTGAGAATAATTCATATACTCAAAAGGAATCATTTCGATAATGCGAACATTGGTGTTGATAAGCGTCCCGTCTCCTTTATGTAAGGAGGCGTAATCCTGCAGATTCATATGGTGGTGGGGCGACAGGGACCAGCCTTCGGCAAAATGAACCGTTCCTTTACTCCTTGGCGGTGAGATGAGAAGATCATTTTGTTCCCATAAAATAATTTCCCCACGGCTGGGGACACTGGTTGCTTCAGTGCCCGGCTGACCGAAGGCCTGATCAAAATTGCCTGGGCTGTAATATACGGAATCATAGACAAAACCAACCGCGACATGGGCTGTAATCGGTGTTTGTAAGGACTTCCCCAAATAATCCAGGCCGTTCCATAAAAATTCCGTCACTTGATCGGGCAACGGATCAAAAACCTGTGAAAATAAACATCCTGCTAAATTTAATTTGACAATTATCCTTTTCAGGCTGGCCGGAACCGTATCCCCGCTGACCGGAACGGTGATGAGCGTTTGATACCCTTGAACTCTGTTGCTCGCATAGTGCAACGTCATATCACTACCGGGAACCGGAATATCTTCATGAAAGATGCGACTTCGGTCTTCTACAAACGATGCATTATGTCGCTGACATGAATGACCTTCGTCCGGCTGACTGTCTGCTTTTGGAACCCCGGTTGAATTCGGGCTCACGGCATCGGGCGGCGAACCCTTGGGTAGATTTAGATCAACAGGCGTAAAATGGGTAGTTTCTGCACGCCAAAATGTTGTTCCCGGTACATATCGCTGGGCATTTTCGAGTCCCCTTACTTCGTCTGTGAATGATCCATTGTTATTGAGATCATCCGGTTGCTCATCACCATTCGCATCCAACGCATCTGCAATCGAATCCGAGTTGGTATCCAAGAGCTTGACAACAACGCCATTATTGGATGGTTCCCATACGCCGCGATTTTTATTGTAAAACCCAACAGGAATAACTTCACCGACTTCAAATCCCAGAAAGTTATCGACCCAGATCGCTACAGGATTCGAAAATCGAACGTTTTTGGCACCATCGACCGTCAGTTCAACACAATATGTAAACGCGGAAGTGGGGGGAAGTTTGGCGGGCATCGATTCAGGTGTCTGATATTCCGTAGCCCTGACGTTTATCGCGGTCAATTCATGAACATCATTTCCATCTTCATCCACAAAATATGCATGGTTGTCTCCGGAAAAGACCAAAGAGCACGAGCGGTTGCCGGATGTATCGCTGACTTCTGAGCTTTGATGCGTCACAACGGCATCAGGATTGCCGTCAAATGTAATGTTTGTGGAAAGCGAATCTTCAGCAATCAACCGAACAGTATCCACTGAGGCAATATCGTTCCAAGGGACATAGATTTTTCGCTGAGATTCCAGGAGGCCTTCTTTTTGATACACAATGTTGAGTGTTTTTCCCCCTTCAACCGGAATGGAAAACCGAC
Source organism: uncultured Desulfobacterales bacterium (assembly GCA_964435695.1). Taxonomy (GTDB): domain Bacteria; phylum Desulfobacterota; class Desulfobacteria; order Desulfobacterales; family B30-G6; genus CAYTAQ01. Next base: position 5,067 of record CAYTAQ010000064.1, read on the forward strand.
CATCAATGGAAGTAAAAACCGTTCCATATTCAGGATGGCCAAAGATACTGATCCTGACGTCACTGACCGGTTCATCGTCAGCATCGCAAACAAGACCTGTAATAATCGAAAATCGTTTTGCATCGTATGCAGATATTGTTGCGTCTATGGGAATCAGATCTTGATATTGTTTGCCGAATGAACCCTCGGATAAGGGTTCAGGATCACCATCGATCATTATGGTGGCCTGTTCGCTGGTAGTGCCCATCGGCCAGCTGACGGTGAAGGTATAGGTGGTGGTGTGTTCCGGATAAATGGTGATGCTGCCAGTTAAAGGAACGGTTCCGACGCCTTGATCGATGTGCGCACTGTCTCCCTGGGTGGAAGTCCAGGTCAGTACGGCGGGTTGGCCTATTGAAATTATTTTTGGATCAATCTGCAAAGAAATCTGGGGAGAAGGGGCCTCCTGTACAACACTGACCGCTATATAACTTTCAAGCGTCCCGGCAAGTAATATTGTCATCCTGTTTGCCGCGAAAACAGGAATGGTTCTTTCCATGACATGGGTATTTTTGATGAAATCCTTTAGACCGAAAATAATATGGCCGTTCACTAAAATGGCGCCAAGCTTTATGCGGTTTTCTCCGGTAGCGTCCCCGTTTTGAACTCTAATCTTGGCTTCTCCGGGTGTACCTGAAAAGGAGTCCTGGTAGTAATCGAACACTCCGGATGTTCTCACATACTTTTTGGGTTCCAGCAATGTGATATCGGATGCAAGGGCCGTAGGACAGACATAAACTATCAGCAGCAGTGTTGTTATCAGGCAGGCAATAATTGATCTTTTCATGATTCCCTCCTTGTAAAATGATTGGGTTCAGCCGATCATTCCATAATTTTGGCAAATTACAATCCTGGATTATTAACCAATTAATACGGTTAATAATTGCGTAGTTGCATAAACATTGATGGAATGATAATTTAGGTGCGTATTGAAACGGTTTGGATGGACGGAGGGTGAGATGATCAATGCATTTGCATTTGGATCGATGGTTATAGACGGCCGTAGCTATCATTCAGATTTAATTGTCTTTCCGGACGGTCGTGTGCAGGATTCCTGGCGGAGGCTCCAGGGGCATGTCCTGTCGCAACAGGATATTTCTGCACTGATAGCATCCGGGTCGGAAATCATTATCGCCGGAACAGGTGTCAACGGCCGGATGAGACCTGAAGACGCGCTCGAACGTTACCTATCCAAAAAAAACATACGGTTTATGGCTGGGCCAAATGCTCAGGCCGTAGATTGGTTCAATGATAGTTACCAGGAACGCAAAGTCGGGGCCTGCTTTCATTTAACCTGCTGATCTGACAATTGCATATCATCAAACACGTGATGATCTTTCAAAAAGTCTTTGAATGGTTCTGCTGGCAAACATAAACAAATCCTGGATTCCGGAGCTTATCCCGCAAACCGGGATTTGTCCGGAATGACGGCTTTTTACGCATTCATCAACACAAAAAGGAGAACAAACAATGGGCTTAAAAATCATTGAAACCAAAAAAGCGCCGGCGGCCATCGGCCCCTATTCTCAAGGAATTTCGGCAGGGCCCTGGCATTTCGTAAGCGGTCAGCTCGGACTGGATCCCGCAACAGGTGAACTGGTGAGTGAGGATTTGGCCGGACAGGCGCGCCAGGCCTTAAAAAATCTGCAGCAGGTCGTAGAAGCTTCCGGATGCACCTTGAATGATGTGGTGGCGGTGGATGTGTTTCTGACGGATATGGGGGAATTTGCAGCATTCAACGGTATTTATCAGGCGTATTTTAGCGCGCATAAGCCTGCCCGCGCAGTGGTTGAAGTGAGGGCACTGCCGAAAGGAGCGTGTGTTGAAATTAAATGTATTGTCAATGGTTGATCCGAGAATTTATCACTTCCGGCCGGGTACGTCCATAAGTGCCATTTTGTGACCGGTCCTTTCCAAAAAGCGCGAAACGTTTGTTTTTGAAATAACCAGGGTGCTGGTATTGACCAGGGGGTGGAACTGAAATCCATCTTCTTCCCATAGGTCTTTATCCATAATGATTTCAACTTGATGCTCCGGGTCGTTATAGACAGCCAGCAATGAAACCGCTCCGGGTTCGATACCCAGGTATTGTTTCAAGCGCTTGGGAGAACCAAAACTTATCCGCTTGATCCCGAGCAGGTTTTTTAACCCGTTAAGGTCGACACTTTTTCGGCTTCTCACCAGAACCAGAAAATGGCGTTTGCCTTTGTCGTCCCTGAGAAAAAGGTTTTTTGTTTTTGCGGCAGGGAGCACCGGCACACGTTGATCGGCTTCTTCTACCGTAAAAACAGCCTGGTGATCGTGTCTTTCATACGTGATGCTGTTTGATTCGAGAAAATCATAAAAATCTTGCATTCGCTTTCCTTGGGTAAACAGTTTTTTGACTGCATATATCCCTTTTATATCGGTATTACAAGCCGGAAACCCGGACGATCTTTAGGTGCAGCAAGCGTAATTTGGTTGTGCCCGACTTGCTTTGTAGCGGTTTGCGCGCGGGCTGCATTCAGGAGTGAAACTGTTTGCAATTTTTATCCGTCTCGAATAATAATAATTGGAGAGAATCTGTTTTTAAGGAGGAGATCCCATGTCGTCAAATCAACTGCTTTACCTGTGCCGGTCCGATGTCGCATCCACCGGCGTCACCATGAAAGAAATTATTGGGGCGCTTGAAATCGCCTTTCGGGAAAAAGGAGAAGGAAACACGGAGATGCCGCCGAAACCCGGCATACATCCCGGCGGTGGCGATAATTTTATCCATGCCATGCCGGCGTATATCCCTTCAATGCAGTCAGCCGGCGTCAAGTGGGTCAGTGGTTTCCCGGGTAACCTAAGGCGCGGTGTTCCCTATATCAACGGGCTGTTGATCCTGAATGATTCAGAAACCGGGCTGCCGGTTTCCGTAATGGATTGTGTATGGATAACGGCCATGAGGACCGGGGCGGCAACCGCATTGTCAGCCCGTTATCTGGCAAGACCGAATGCATCGACGGTGGGGGTACTGGGATGCGGCGTGCAGGGAAGAACCAATGTGGAGGCCCTGCAGGTGCTTTTTCCACTTCGCAAGGTAAAGGCCTATGATACGGATGATCACGCAACGCAAGCGTATGCCAAAGATGTTGGCGGTCGTTTGGATATTGAGGTTGAAATTGTGAAAACGCCCAAAGCGGCGGTTTCCAATAGCGATATCGTTGTAACCGCCGGTCCCATTTTAAAAACGCCTCATGCCTCCATACAGGCCGGCTGGATGGACAAGGGCGCGTTTGCTTCTCTGGTGGATTTTGATTCGTATTGGCACCCTGATGCCATGATGGAGGCAGCAAAGTTTTGCACGGACGATACGCCACAGATGCTTCACTACAAGGAATTGGGCTATTTTCAGAACATCCCCCCCCTTCATGCCGATTTAGGGGAGCTGGTCACGGGGAAAAAGCAGGGGCGGGAAACCCCTGACGAAAAAACCATGACTGCCAACCTGGGGCTTGCCATCGATGATATGGCTGTGGCGTCGCTCATTTTTGAACGCGCCAGACAAAAAGAAATCGGTACATGGCTGCCTTTATAAGGATACCGAGTCCATGAATCACCGGCATCACGATTAATTGCGCCGGCGTCTGGGCATCGGAAATCGCAAAGACAGCGGGGATCCATCTGCCGGTTGATCCGGTCAAGCGACAGGTTTTTGTACTGAACACGGCTGTAAAACCTGAAGGGCCGCTGCCGCTGCCGGTTTTGCCCTCCGGTCTTTATTTTAGAAGCGAGACCGGCGGCCTGATTCTTCTCGGCAAATCAATGGATAACGATCCCGTGGGGGTTGATTTTTCTTGGGATGACAAACGATTTACGGAAATTTTATGGCCTGAACTGGCTGAATTCGTGCCGGCGTTTGACACCCTGAAACTCATGAGAGGCTGGGCCGGTCCGTATGCCGTCAACCGTCTCGACGGCAATGCGATTCTGGGCGAATGGCCGCAGAAAAAGGGACTGTTTCTTGCCAACGGCTTTTCAGGTCATGGCCTCCAGCAGGCCCCTGCCGTGGGCCGGTATCTGGCTGAGCTGATAACCGCAAAAACACCTGCCCTGGATCTTTCCGCTTTTCGGCCGGAGCGTATTCTGGAGAACCGTCCGCTGAGCGAAGGCGGACTGGTTTGAACGGAGGGTTGTTTTAATCCTGGTAATAATCTGCTCCTCTTGCAGGAACCCCGTATCGATTATACCCCGGTCCGCTGACAAATGGATGTGAAACATGTGAAAACTTAAACGCTGGACATAGAACGCCCAACATTTAAACCTTATTCAGGAATTGAATTGACATCCACAGGCAATATATCTATAAAATCATCTTACTGGTGGTATCAGGTCTACCTCCATGTTTAGATATCTTCCCAATTTAACTGAAAATACTTTTAATCTTTACTGTTTTTTTGCATCCATAGCGGAGAAAGATTGGGTCGATTGTTATGGCTGAACTGATAATGGAAAATGTTTCGAAGCGATTTGGCGGATTGAAAGCGGTCACCAAATTAGATCTGAAAGTACCCGAAGGAAAGATTTTAAGCCTGATCGGCCCCAACGGGGCCGGCAAAACCACCGTTTTTAACATGATCACCGGTGTTTATCCCCCCACCGAGGGTGAAATCTCCTACGACGGCAAAAAACTCAACAACCTGAGAAGCAGCCGCATTATTTCCCATGGCATCGCAAGAACCTTTCAGAACATCCGTTTATTCAAATCCATGACTGTTCTTGAAAATGTTCAGGTCGGCCTGCACTGCCGGACCAAAAGCGGAGCCGTGCGGGCGATTTTGAAAACACGCCACGAAAGGAGGGAAGAAAAGAATATTATTGAGAAATCTCAGGAAATCCTGAGTTTTATCGGACTTATCGGGCACCAGAATGATTATGCGTCCAACCTGGCATATGGCGAACAGCGCAGGCTGGAGATCGCCAGGGCACTGGCCACGCAGCCGAAACTACTGCTTTTGGATGAACCGGCAGCCGGGATGAACCCCAAAGAAACAGCCGAATTGATGGATTTGATCATCAAACTGCGCAACACAGGCTTGACCATCTTTTTGGTCGAGCATGACATGCGCCTGGTAATGGGAATTTCGGAACTTGTCACGGTGCTCGATTACGGTCAAAAAATTGCAGAAGGGACACCCAGAGAGATCCAGCAAAACGAGACCGTGATTGAAGCATACCTGGGAACCGGCGCCACTTCTCAAAAATAAGAACCGTGCGTTGATAGATGTTGAACCGGCATGGTAGTGGGATCGATTGATAGCTGAAAAAAAATTACTAACAGTTGAAAATGGAGGTTACATCATGAAGAAAGTTGGAATTGTCGTTCTCTGTTTCGCGTTGATTTTAGGATTTCAGGGACTGGCCCTGGCCAAGACCTTGAAAATCGGTACCCTAAGCCCGCTAACCGGGCCTTATGCTCAGGACGGAACGGACATCCTGCAGGGTGTTAAAACCGCGGTGGCTGTTCATGGGGCGGTAAAAGGATACGATGCGGTTGAAGTTGTTCCGGGTGATAGCGCTTGCGACGGTGGTAAAGCGACCATGGCCGCCAACAAGCTGATCAACAGCGGGGTGAATGTTGTCATCGGCGCCTACTGTTCTTCGGCCACCGAACCGGCTCAGATTCCCTTAATGGAAGCGAAAATCGTACAGATCACCCCGGCCTCGACCAATGAGCGCCTGACAGCCAAAGGCTACAAATATTTCTTCCGTATGCCCCCGAGAGACGACGTTCAGGCATGGTCGACGGTTCAGTTTCTCGAAAATAAACTCAAAGCCAAAACCCTGGCGCTGATCGACGACAAACAGACCTATACAGCCGGACTGACAGAAAACATCACGAAGTTCGCCCAAAAAAATAACAAAGTCAAAATCGTCGCCCACGAGTACATCACCTCCGGTGACAGTGACTTTACTGCGGTGCTGACCAAGTTGAAAAGGATCAACCCGGAGGTTATTTACATGAGCGTGTACCAGCCCGAAGGGTCCAAAATGATCCAGCAGGCGAGAAAACTGGGCATGAGCTCGATTTTTCTCAGCGAAGATGCGGTTTTTCATCCCAAGTTCCTGGAAGTTGGCGGACCCAGTGCCGAAGGCGTTTATCTGACATTTGCTCAGGCACCGGATACACCGGAAAGACGAGAGTTTATTAAAACCTATAAAGAAATGTGGAATGCCGAGGCGGTCGGTTCATACGCCTATTATGCCTATGATGCCGGGATGATGGCCCTGGCCGCCATTGAAAAAGCCGGCACCGCCGATGCTGATGCGCTGCAGAAGACACTGCGCGCGAACACCTGGCCGGGTGTGAGCGGTGATATTTCCTTTGACGAAGTCGGTGACCGAAAGATTGCGCACATCGTCTGGGTCGTTAAGGACAATAAGTTCGTGCCATTCTGGGATCCACTGACCGGCAAGGACCTGTAAAATAAATTATGGATCGGATGCACGCTGCATCCGATCCATTTTTGAGAAGAAGGGATTTCAAACCTAATGGATTTGTCTTCTTTTTTACTTCAGCAAAGCATCAATGCCATATTTCTCGGCAGCATCTATTCCTTGATAGCGCTGGGTTACACCATGGTGTACGGCATCATCGAGTTGATCAACTTTGCCCACGGCGAGTTGTTTACGGCCGGCGCATTTATCGGGGTTATCGTTTTGACCGCCCTGCAGCAAATCGGGTTCGTTGAAAGTCATTTTGTTTTTACCCTGATTATCGTATTCACCATGGCAATGGCCTATGTGGCTGTCTTGGGCGTTGCCGTGGAGCACGTGGCATACAAACCGCTGCGTTCATCCTCACGTCTGGCCGCACTTCTGAGCGCACTGGGCATGTCAATTTTTTTGTCAAATGGCATGATGCTCAGCCAGGGTGTTTCAGACAGGGCTTACCCCCAAGTATTCGGCATAGAAGGCATCGAACTTTTTGGCGCCCGGATAACCAATGGCCAGATTTTCATCATTCTGCTGGCCGTGGCGCTCATGATCGGCCTGCAGCTGTTCGTTCATCGCACCCGGTTGGGCAAGGCCATGCGGGCCACTGCCCAAAATAAAACCATGGCCCGCATCCTGGGCATCGATATCGATCAAACCATCCGGATCACGTTCATGATCGGCCCGGCACTGGGTGCCGCCGCCGGCGTGATGGTCGGACTCCATTATGGCGCCGTCCGGTTCGATATGGGGTTTATTTTCATGATCAAGGCCTTTGCAGCGGCGATTTTGGGGGGCATCGGTTCGATTCCCGGCGCCATGCTGGGCGGATTGATTATTGGCACCATCGAGGTCATGTGGGCTGCGTTTCTCCCCAGCGCATGGAAAGACGTGACAACGTTTACCGTTCTGATCATGGTCCTCTATTTCAGACCGGCAGGTCTTTTGGGTGAAAGTTCCACGGAGGCGCGGGTCTGATGATAAAGCAAGAGCTCAAAAAACTCGTTGTCTACGGATTTTTTATGGCCATCCTGCTCATTCCCATGCTCGGGTTCAAAAGCACGACGTTTGAACCGGGCCGGGCTTTTAAAACCCTGGGCGTTTTTATGGCCATCCTTGTTTTGAATCTGGTGGTCAAGCTCATTCGCAACCGGCAGAAAAAAGAGGTTGTGGAAAAAGAACCCTGGACCGAGCGCGTTGGAGAGCGGATCAATCGTTTCCCCAAGATCTATACCATTGGGGGACTGCTGGCTATGGCCGTTGTGTTTCCGCTGTTTGCGGACAACTATATGATCGATGTCGGTATTACGTGCCTGATCTATGTCTGCCTGGGCCTGGGATTGAACATCGTGGTCGGGCTGTGCGGGTTGCTGGACCTGGGGTACATCGCCTTTTATGCTGTCGGGGCCTACACCTATTCTCTGCTGAATCTTACATTCGGGGTGTCCTTCTGGTCGGCACTGCCCATCGGCGTTGTCCTGGGCATGATCGTGGGTTGCATCATCGGTTATCCCACGTTGAAAATGCGCGGTGACTACCTGGCCATCGTCACCCTGGGTTTCGGTGAAATCGTACGCCTGGTGCTCAACAACTGGAATTCACTTACGGCCGGACCCAACGGGCTTTTCGGTATGAAACGTCCGGCCCTGTATTATCCCAGGTTTGCCGAAGACGGTTTTGAATGGGCGGCCTATTACCTGAAGTCCCTGCCGTCTCTCTATTATTTGATTCTGGTGATCGTCGTCTTGACGATTATTGGTGTCAGGCGTCTGGACAACTCTCGTATCGGCCGCGCCTGGATCGCCATCCGCGAGGATGAAGTGGCCGCTGAACTATCCGGCGTGCCGACAACCTGGATCAAACTGCTGGCCTATGCCCTGGGGGCTGCTTTTGCCTCGGTTGCAGGAGCCTTTTTTGCGGCCAAGCTGAGCTACACCAATCCCAATTTTTTTCTGTTCATGGAATCCTGCATTGTGCTGTGTATCGTCGTTCTCGGAGGGGTCGGCAGCATACCCGGCATTGTCATCGCCGGCTTTATCTTGATCGCCGCTCCCGAAGTATTCCGGGGTTTGCAAAATTACCGCATGCTGGCATTTGGTGCGATCATGACCATCATGATGATCATAAAACCCGAAGGCCTCATTCCGGCAACGCGGCGCAGGCGTGAGTTGAGCGAAGAGCGAGAGAAAAAACCCAAGGACTGACCCAATGACGAATTCCCAAGCCATACTGGAGCTTTCAGATATTCATACATATTACGGCAATATTCACGCCCTGAAAGGCGTTTCCTGTTCAATTCCCAGAGGTGAAATTGCATGTCTGATAGGCGCCAACGGTGCCGGAAAATCGACAACGCTGATGACTATTTTCGGCGTCCAGCGGGCTTCCAAAGGTGAGGTGCGGTTCAAGGGACAACCCATTCAGCACCTGAAGCCGGAAAAAGTGGCGGCGCTCGGTGTGTCGCAAACACCTGAAGGCCGGCAGATTTTTCCGCGCATGTCGACCTACGAAAACCTGGAGATGGGCGCTTTTTTACGAAAGGACAAGGCAGGGATCAAGCAGGATTTGGAATGGGTGTTCAGCCTGTTCCCGCTTCTCAAAGATCGCACGCACCAGCTTGGCGGCACATTGAGCGGTGGGGAGCAGCAAATGCTGGCCATTGGCCGCGCCCTGATGTCGCGTCCCGAATTGCTGCTTCTGGACGAACCCTCTTTGGGGTTGGCGCCGAAACTTGTCGAAAGAATATTTAAAACAATCATCGAAATCAACAAGAGCGGCGTAACCATCTTTTTGGTCGAGCAGAACGCCCACATGGCTCTGACCATCTCCAATATCGGATATGTCATGGAAACCGGCCGCATCGTGTTGACAGACAAAGCGTCGGCTCTGCTTGAAAACGAGCAGGTGAAAAAGGCGTATCTCGGTGAGTAAATCGGTTGAAAACACTTTCAAAATTCCCTCTAATCCTCGATAATGCCATTGTCCAAGTTTATCATGAAAAATGCAATTTGCATGGTAAATCCGGGATGATTGCCTTCCTCAAAATACTCAATGAAAAATATTAAGAAAGCTATCATCATCGGCAGCGGGATTATCGGTTCATTCATTGCCTATCATTTGATTGACAAAAAATGGTCGGTAACCATTGTGGACAAAGACCGTTTTGGATCAGGGGCTTCAGCCGGCAACTGCGGGCTGATCGTGCCCAACCACATCCTGCCATTGAACGATCCCGGCAACCTGCTGAAAGCAATTTTCTGGATGCTCAAAGGGGATGCACCGCTGCATGTCAAACCGCAGTTTAATCCCGGCTTGATCAAATGGTTTGTCAATTTTGCCAAACGATGCAGGCAAAAAGATATTCTCGCTTCGGCCAGGGGGCGTCACGCCCTGCTGCAAAGCTCTTTCAGCCGCTACCCCGCCATTATCGAGAATGAAAAGATCGCGTGCGAATGGGCGACCGGCGGGACGCTGCATGTCTACCGGGCGGTAAAGAAGTGGGAGGCCTACAAGGCCACAGATGCCTGGCTGAGACAGTATGGCATTGCGGCCGAACAGATGGACCGCGAGGCCATAGCGGCATTTGAGCCTGCCTTGGACGACGACCTGGCCGGCGGCTGGCACTACCGGGATACCGCCCACCTGCGGCCTGATCGGCTGCTGCATGAAATGCACCGGTTGTTTTCCGAAAAGGGTGTGCGGATCATTGAAAACAGAGCAGTAACGGGATTTGTCACGGAAAACAACCGCGCTGCCGGCGTCAGGACAAAGGGCGGGATTATTTCAGGCGACGAATTCGTGGTTGCCACGGGGGCGTGGACGCCGATGTTCGAAAAAGCACTGGGGTGTCGCATACCGATTCAACCGGGCAAGGGGTTTTCAATAACCATGAAACGTCCACGAAGCTGCCCGGGCTTGCCCATGATTTTCGAAGAAGAAAGTGTGGTGGCGACCCCGTGGCAGAGCGGTTTCCGGTTGGGCGGGACCATGGAGTTTGCAGGGTATGACCCAAACTTGAATCGTCGACGTTTGGATGCGCTGACACGTGCCGCGGTCGGTTATCTGCGGGGCTTCAAGGCTGAAGGTATCGAAGAAGAATGGTGTGGCTTCAGGCCAATGACCTACGACGGATTACCCATCATCGATCGTTCAACGCGATTAAAGAATGTGATGATCGCAGCCGGTCACAACATGTTGGGCCTCAGCATGGGACCGGGAACCGGAAAACTGGTGGCTGAAATGCTGAATCAAGATCCGCCGCATATCGATCCGCGGCCCTACCGCGTAAGCAGATTTGGCTCTTAACCTCCCTTCATAATCGTCGAATGATGAATGCTATAAGGAAAAAACAAACAAAGACAAAAGTTATGTTTTGAATAGATTGGCTTGCTGATGAGAAGCTATTCTGCTAAAAAAGGTTTCGTTTTACGGCCATTTCAACGAATAGAAAATCCAAATGCTGTTGTAACAGCATCATCATATTAAGGAAAAGACATGTTTCCAATTCGCTGTACACATTCAATAAAATTCGCTGCAGTTATTTTTTTAATGTTGACACTGATCGTCGGTCCGTTGAAAGACACCCAGGGTGCAGAAAATAAAAAAGGACCGCCTGCGGTGCCGGTTCGCGTGGCAGCCGTGCAGGAAAGGATCGTTTCAGAGCAGATTGCTTTGATCGGAACCACCGAATCCATAAGGGAAAGCACGGTTGCCTCAGAAGTTTCAGGACGGGTGGAGGCTTTTTATGTAAAAGCCGGCGACTTTGTGAAGGAAAAATCGCGTCTGGCCGTTCTCAGCTCCACCGGTTTGAAGCTGGGATTAAAAGGCGCCCTTGCGGCCCGGGAAGCGATAAAGGCAAAACTGGTTTTTGCGAATAAGGAGTTGGATCGCATCACAACACTCAAAGATACAAACAGCGTGGCTGCAAAACAATACGACGAGGCATATTTTAATCAAAGCGTTTTAACGCAGGAACTTTTAAAGAGCGATGCGGATATCGAACGATTGGAATATGAGCTCTCCGAAAAGGATGTTCTAGCCCCTTTTACAGGATACATAGCGGAAGAATACACCCAGGTCGGCGAATGGGTTAACATGGGGGGTGGTATTGTGAATCTGGTAGATCTCAGCAGCATTCTCATCAAAGTGGATGTGCCGGAACAGTATGCAGTGAAGATCGCACCAGACAGCAAAGTGGATGTCGTCATCAAAAGCCTTGCGGATCGATCATTGTCCGCAGACGTCGTGGCGGTCCTTCCCAAGGGAAACGTTGCTGCGCGAACATTTCCTGTGCATATCAAACTGCCGAATGACAGCCTAAAGATTAAAAGCGGTATGGAGGCGATGGTTAATTTTAATGTGGGCGAAAGGCGGAAAGCGATGCTGGTGCCGAAAGACGCTGTCGTGACAGCGGGAAGTCAGCGCCTGGTGTATCTGTTAAACAGTGAAAGCGTTTTGCCGATACCCATCAAAATTCTGGGCTATTACGGCAGTGATGCGGCCATTGAAGGCGGCCTGAAACCGGGGCAGCAGGTGGTCATCCGTGGCAATGAACGCTTGAGACCCGGACAGGCGGTTCAGGTGATAGAACAATGAAACTTGTTGATACAGCCATAAAAAGACCGGTGACGGTGACGGTTGGCGCTATTCTTTTGGTGTTGTTCGGTTTCATTTCCCTCTATAGAATTCCGATCCAGTTGACACCGAATGTCGATCTTCCCGAAGTTTCGGTTGAAACCCGGTGGGCCGGTGCAAGCCCGCAAGAGGTGGAGCGGGAGATCGTCGAAGTCCAGGAGGATGAGCTGAAAAACCTCCAGGGACTTGATAGGATGGAGAGCGAGAGCCGGGACGGCTATGCATATATCAACCTGATGTTCGAAATCGGTACAGATTCGGACGATGCGCTCCTGCGGGTTTCCAAACAGCTGGACCGCGTGAAAAAATATCCTGACGGTGCGGAGAAGCCGCTGATCAAATCCGGTGGGAGATTCGATCAAGCGGTGGCCTGGATGATACTGGAGGCAAGAGAGGGGTATACCGGCGCACTGAACCAGGAGTATGATTTTATAAACGACAACGTTAAGCCTTTCCTGGAGAGGACCCCGGGAATTTCTTCGATCAATGTGTACGGCGGGCAGGAACGAGAATTGAAAGTGATCGTCGATACGGAAGCCCTTGCTTCACGTAAAATGACCGTAACTGAATTATTACGTGCGCTGGACGTCGAGAACAAAAATATCACTGCCGGAGATTTTGATGAAGGGAAAAGAAGGTATGTGGCCCGTACGGTGGGGGAATTCAAGGATGTGGATGACGTGGCAAGGGTTATTGTCAAGCGCGTCAACGGAATCCCGATCACGGTGGGGAATGTTGCAACGGTTCGGATCGATTATGCAACGCCGGATGTGGCTGTCCGGCACGAGGGTGCGCAGACCATCGTCATGAATGCCGTACGTGAACCGGGATCAAATGTGCTGGTGATTATGAGCCGTTTGAAGCAAGAATTAAACACCCTCAACAGTACCATTTTAAAGGACAGAGGCTTAAAAATACGTCAGGCGTACGATGAAACCAAATATATCTACAGTGCCATCGACCTTGTGAGAAAAAATATCTTATTGGCCGGATTTTTAGCAGTGGCCGTGCTGGTGCTTTTTCTCAGGAATATCGCCAGCACCATCATCATATCGGTGGCCATTCCCATCAGTATTGTCGGAACATTCCTCATGATGACGCTGTTCGGGAGAAATATCAATGTGGTCAGCCTGGCAGGATTGAGTTTTGCCGTGGGTATGGTGGTGGATAATTCCATCGTCGTCTTTGAAAATATTTTCCGGCATCGGGAAATGGGAAAATCACGGCTCAATGCAGCGTATGAGGGCACGGTTGAAGTTTGGGGTGCGGTGCTTGCCAGCACCTTGACCACCGTTGCGGTGTTCCTGCCCATCGTTTTTGTGGAAGAAGAGGCGGGGCAGCTTTTTCGGGATATCGCCATTGCCATCAGCAGCGCCGTTTTTTTGAGTTTGATTGTTTCAATTACGGGCATACCGACGCTTTCAGCCAAAATACTCGGACGGGTCGCCAAGACCAAAAAGAAAAAAGACCGCCTTTTTTCCTTGAACGGGCTGGCCGGGGGATTTGTGAACGGGATTACGCGCTTCATTTACTGGATGTGCGGTTATGTGACGCTGCGAATCGCCATGGTGGTTTTGCTGACAGTACTGTCGATCAGTTTTGTTTTCGGGCTGATGCCCAAAACAGAATATCTGCCTGAAGGGAATCGCGAGATGCTTTTCGGTATCTTGATACCTCCTCCCGGTTACAACCTGGAAGAAATGAAACGTATTGCCGTTGAAGTGGAAAAAGATATTTTGCCGCTGGTGGAGCATGGTGGTAAAAATGTTGCAGCCGAAAAACTGGGGCTGCCGCCCATTGACAGTTTCTTTTTTGTTGCTTTTGGGAATCAGGCATTTATGGGCATCATGTCAAAGATCCAGGAGCGAACAAAAGAACTGCTTCCCTATGTGTATGGAACCCTCAGGAAAATCCCCGGCATGATTGCCGTGGTTCAGCAACCCGGCCTTTTTTCACGCGGCATCGGCAAAGGGAGATCCATTGAAGTTGAAATAACAGGCCCGGATCTTTCCCGGCTCATCGATTTCGGGCGGCAGATATTCATGGGCGCTATGCAGGTACTACCGGGATCCCAGATTCGTCCCATACCGAGCCTCGATCTGGGAAATCCGGAAATGCGAATCATTCCGAATCGGGACCGGTTGACCCGCCTGGGCATCACTACCACGGATCTTGGCAGGACGATGGATGTGCTGGTTGACGGCGCCCAAGTCAGCGGGTACCGGTTTTTGGGTGAGGAAATCGATCTGGTTGTTGAAACGCAAGCCGGCAGCATATCGAAATTTCAGGATCTTGCCGAGCTTCCGATCATCTCGCCCGGCGGAGAAAGGGTAACCCTGGGGTCCCTGTCGGAGGTCAGCCTGGAGGAGGGCCCGAGCCAGATCAATCATCTCAATGCGGCGCGATCCATTGTCATTCAGATTATTCCGCCGCAGGAAATCGCTTTGGAAAGCGCCGTGCAGATCATTTCCGAAAAAGTGCTTGCGCCCATTTTAAACAGCGGTTCGCTCAGTAATATCTATCAAATCAGCATGGGGGGCACGGCCGATGATTTGACAAAAACAAGGCAAGCCCTCATGTGGAATTTTATTTTAGCGATGATCATCAGCTACCTGCTGATGTCGGCGCTCTTCGAGAACTTTCTGTATCCGTTCATCATCATGTTCAGCGTTCCCCTGGCGGCTGCCGGAGGATTTGTCGGCCTCTTTCTGCTGAATCGTTTTTATGTTTACCAGCCGCTGGATATCATAACCATGCTGGGTTTTATCATTCTGGTGGGAATCGTGGTGAACAATGCGATTCTGATCGTTTACCAGTCGCTCAACAATATTCGAAATTCAAACATGTTGCAGCGCGAAGCCATTGCGGAATCGGTCCGGTCGCGCATACGGCCCATTTACATGAGCAGCATTACCACGGTTTGCGCCATGATGCCGCTGGTGCTTTCGCCGGGTGCGGGCTCTGAGTTTTACCGCGGACTCGGGAGTGTCGTGGTGGGGGGGATCCTCGTTTCGACGGTATTTACGATATTTCTCATTCCTGCATTGTTAAGCTTGACCATGCAAACCATTGATGGGTTAAAGAAGCTTTTTGTGAAAGCGGCATGACGTAAATATCATAACCGCGTTTTCGATTACGGCTTGCGGTTGCGACATCTTTAAAGCAAGCAGCAAGAAGTCAGACTCATCGCAGGTTTTTAAGGTGGATGATATCTTCACAATATGGGTGCTATTACAGGTTTTAAAAGTAGCCCTCGGACGGGTTTATAGCTAACCAAATTTCACGTTCAATTTGTTCGATATCTTGGCAATATATCCGAACGCCGGATCTTCCCCTATCAACAGTTGCTTCGTTTTTTAGCGCTCCACCTGTTAATCCATATCACACCAAAGCCAGTTCCAGTTTCGATTTGCGTTTTTCCCAATCCGGCATCACCTTTTCCAGCAACCGATAGAAGTTCGGGCCATGGTCGTGATAGTGCCGATGGCACAATTCATGGGTAATGACATAGTCGATACACTCCCTGGGCGCCCGGATCAAATCGGTATTGAGGGTCAACAGCCCATTTTTTGACAGACTTCCCCACCGTTTTTTCATCCTGCGTATCTGAACCCGAGGCTTTCTCTGCGATAACCTTTCAAACCACGGCCAGCAGCGATCATAGCTTTCCTGATATCTTAATGAGGCCTTCTCTGCATACCAGGCATCCATCAAGCGTTTGATATGCTCCGGCGAATGATCCCCCTTAACGCTGATCTGAAAAAATCCCTGAAACAGTTTCACCTTGTTCAGCTGACCCGGATGGATTTTAAGTCTATACCGCCGGCCAAGGTAAAGATGGGTTTCGCCGCCGACATAATTTCGTCTGGGCGTATGCGGATCGAATTGCCGAAAAAAGCCGAGCTGCCGTTTGATCCACCGGGCACGCTTGCGTATTTTTTGCTCGATGTCGGTATAGTCGGCCCCTACCGGCGCCTTTATGATCACCGTTTGGTCAGGATGAACCGCTATTTCCATGGTCTTTCGATCCGCGAAAAACAACTTAAAGCGGATGGTTTCCCTACCGAAAAGAACCGTGCCGTATGACGGACTCATGAAACTCGCCTGCTCCGCGCCACCTGCATGGTGCGCTCGATCAATTCATCCATCTGCTCAAGACTCA
>CAYTAQ010000065.1:0-21306 GCA_964435695.1 uncultured Desulfobacterales bacterium
ATGTCTCCGTAGGTTTCAGTTCGGAACCGCGTGCCGAGCACGCGGTTCGTATAACAATCAATTCTTAATTCGTCATATATAGATATAATGTGCTTAAAAAAAATTAAGCCCCACAAATGGTTTCCCGGCTGATTTCCGGCAATCGCGCAACCAGCGATGCAATATCTGCGTCCTCTTCCAGCCAATGTCGTAAATTCCCCAACAAGCTGGCTACATAAGGGTTTTTGGAACCATCGGACAATCGATAGTTGACCCAAAGACCATCCTTGGAATAGGTAATCAAACCAGCCTCTTCCAATATTTTGAGATGCTTGCTCGCGGTGGACTGTGCCAGGCGTAGCGCTTCCTGAATTTCACAGACACACATCACCTTATGCTGCAACATTTTGACAACCTTGACCCGGCTCGGATCAGACAGGGCCTTCATGACTTTGACAAACGCTCTCATTATGCCTCCATATCGTTAAGTATAAATATAATGGGTCGATCCAATGCTGTCAAGAATAAATTAAACTTTTGCCGAATTTACAGCCCAGGGAGGATAAAAACTTATAACCTTTCCAACAGCCTTTCATGAATATTGTCGAAGCCGCCGTTGGACATAACCAGAATGGTATCGCCCGAACGGACCTGCAATACCAGAAAATCGATGATCCGGTCCGTGTTTTCAAAGTAATGCGCATCCATCCCCCGTGCCTGAAGGTCGTTGACCAGACAGGCTGACGAAAACCGGTGACCGGCCGGTATCTTATTCAGAAGCGAGGGTTCCCGAATGCAGATCAGGTCGGCGCCTTTGAACGCATCCGGGTAAACATTCTGAAAAATATCCCGCATGCTGGTGTTGGTCCGGGGCTCGAATACGACGATAAGACGACCGTTTCCGTAAAACGGCTTCACGGCCCGTATGGTCTCTCGAACAGCCGTCGGGTGATGGGCAAAGTCATCAATCACCGTCACGCCTCTTCTTATCCCCCGTAATTCCTGACGTCTTTTTACACCGCTAAAGGTTTTCAGGGCTTCCTGGATGGATGTTCCGGGTATGCCCAATTGATCCGCCACCGCAATGGCGGCAAGCGCATTGGCCAGGTTATGCGCTCCCATCAGCCCGGTTTTAAAACGGTCAATATATTGCCCCGATTGAAACACATCAAATAACGACCAGGGAGGAGTAATCGATCTGTTTTTGATTTGCCAGACCGCACTCGGATCTATTCCATAACCCACAACCCTGCAACCGGCTGCCCCGGAAAACGCAGATACGGTTTTGTCGTCATAACAGGCGATCAAGACGCTTTCCGGTCCCAGACCGGATATGAAGTCTTTGAAAATTCGCTCCACGTGGCTTATGTCACGGAAAATGTCTGCGTGATCAAATTCGATGCTTGTCAATACGGTGATAAGGGGGCGGTAGTGCATGAACTTGGGCCCCTTGTCAAAAAAGGCGGTGTCATATTCATCCCCCTCGATCACGACATAATCGCTGTTCCCCAACCGGTAATTGCTTTCAAAATTCGATAGGATCCCGCCGATAACGAAGGAGACATCCACGCCTCCGGTTTTCAGCAGCCAGGCAATGAGTGATGACGTTGTTGTCTTTCCATGGGTACCGGCCACCAGGATGGTTTTTTTGTCTTTGGCGACAAAGGCATTGACAGCCTGCGGCATGGAGCAAAAGCAGAGTCCCATTTGGTCCATTTTCAAAACTTCCGCATTGTCTTTTGATACGGCGTTTCCCACCACCACCAGATCCGGACGGTGCGCCAGATTATCGCCGTGAAACCCCTTGTAAATATCAATTTTTTTTGCGGCCAGGTAAGTACTCATGGGTGGGTAAACATTTTGGTCGGAACCGGTGACGGCAAAACCCAAATCCTTCAGCATACAGGCCAGTGCCGCCATGCCGGTTCCGCAAATCGCAATCAGATGAACCGACTGTACCTTCTCGGGGATTCGATTTCTCTCCAGATTCATTTTAACCCTAAGGCGTCGTTCTGCTTCGGAGATTAAACAACACAAGTGCCGAACCGCTCAGGCCTCAAAATTAGGGCCGGACCGCCCGGACAGCCCCACACGCATCCGTACTGACTGACTGTTTTTTAAATGCCGTCTCCGGTTTCGACGTCACGATATTGGCTTCATCATGATATCCTTTTACAAAAGACTCCGATGTCCAATACCACTCGGCACCGGTAAACGGGAAAAAAGGTCCGTTCTTATAAATACCGGCCAGTTCTCCTGAAGTGGGCAGGCGCCAGTCGCCGTATCCGGCATAGCTCAGTCCCTTTACATACTGAACAGCTGATCGATAGTTCAAACATTGGCCGCGTTCCAATTGCGAGTCCAGCAAGCTCCACATCAACCCGGTTCTTTGATCAGCCGCCACTTCGCCCTGCGTCACGACAAACCGTCCGCCCTTTTCCAGTATCGCAATGACTTTTTGCTTTTCCTGAGCGATACGCTCTTTTTCCTTCTGTATCTTTAATTGCGCGGCTCGCTGTTCCTGCTCTTCTTTTCTAGCCTGCTCGGAAGCCTGCATCTTTTGAGCGGCCTGATATCTTTCTTGAGCCAGTTTCGAGTTTTCCAATTCCATCTGCCGCAACATGGTCCTGGCTTCCTGAACATATGGACCGGATGAGTTGTCTATGATATAGGCCTGCAGCATATCCATTTTTTCCGCAGGATCCATGCTTACTCCCCTGATTTTGATTTTTAAGGTCTCCCATTTTCTCTGGGCAAGATTTTTTTGATCCATTCCGGATAGAATGGACCGAATCGTTTCATTCTCTTCAGCCTTGGGATATAATTGCATATAAGCCAGGTACATTTTTTTGGCAGTCGCATCATCCGCATCCCTCGTTTCGGCCATCAACGTTTCATAATCCTTCTTGGACTGTATTCTCTCTCGTATGGGCTGTATTGCTTCTACGGACAGATAAGATTGAAAACCGGATGAGTACGCATCACATATCCCGATGCATGCGCTCCATGTTTTTGCCTTTTCACATGCTTGAATTCTTTTTTTAAAATCATAATAGGAAGCATTGACGACATCCTGCATCCTCGTCTTGACCGACTCCTGATGCGCCCCGTTCGGATGTGCCGCCAGGTACCCTTCATATGCTTTTAAGCTTGCGATATAGTCTTTTCCTTGGCTATTCTTTAATTGACTGAAATGAATGTCATCCGACAGTTTGGCAATGCGGGGGATGTCCATTTCAATATCGGCGGAATATCGGCTGTTCGGGTATCTTTCTAAAAATTGCTTATATAGCCCCTTCGCTTTTTCCTCATAGTCGCTATCCAATGGAAGGGCATTCACCTCGTCGGTTGTTTTTCGATAATACGCATCTTCGGCTTCCACCAATATCTCCTGCAGCTTCAACTCGGCCTTTTTGGTTTCTTCTCCCGGCTGATGGGTATTGATAAAACCCATCAGCAATTTCTCTTTGACATCCCAATCCTTAAGTTGTGATATTTTCGCAAGGAGTATTTCATACTCGCTTTGTTTGGGTTGTCCAAAAAACAGGTTAAACGCCAGGAAGACACTGACAGCCGATACCGCAATCACACCCAATGCGATGAGGGCCTTTTGTTTTTTATTCTTTGGTTTGACCGCCAAGGCAGTCGGCTTTTTTCTTTCAGACTCCTTTTCCAGTATCCTTTTTTCTTTTTCCACCGTATCCATCAGCTCAAGGTCTATTAAAACCTCATCCTTGACGGGCTTCCGGCTGGTCTCCTCCTTTGTTTTGTCAACAGGTCCCTTGCTTTCCTCCGGCTTGACTTCAATGGAGCCGATTGTTTTAAAATCCGCTGTTTTTGCCTTGCCGGCGGCGGCTTCGCGTTTGGATTTCGGCACGTCCCCGGCTGAACCGGTTGTCTTTTTAGCGGGCGGTCTTGCCTTTTTTTCTTTTACAGCGGATGGCGGTGCATTCTTTGCAGATACTTCTTCATCCTTCTGCTGCAGGCTTTCCATCAGTATCTGCATCAACGGAACATTGATGGCTCTTGTTGAAAAGTCAGCGGTTTTCTGAATTTCTATCGTGACGTTATCCCATCCGATGATTGAATATGCGGCTTCCAAGTGTTTCAATTCACCGGTTTCAGCATCCACCAATTGCCCGTCACTCAGGTACAATGTCCCTGCATTATCGCCGGATATGATCCTTAACGTACAGGTTGTCCTCTCCATTTCCGACATCTGCAAAAATGATGTAAGGCTGATGCCGCGTACCTGTCCGCCCAGACTGCTGTCCACCTGTTTTGAAACTCTCCGGACCATCCGGTCTTTGATCAAATGCTCGATTTTTTGATAATCCTCCTGGGGCAACCGCGGGTAACACAAACCAAGGTGAACGGTAATGACATTTTTCTTATCCGGCCACGGCAAGAGGGCGCCGTACAATTCCGCATCGCCGATGGTTTTAATGAACAGGCTTTGGTCTTCTTTAATGCCGGAGAGGTGTTTAAACGTGTGCGTTCGCTTCAATACATCCGGGACGGAAACACCGGCAGGTTTGACCGGGTCGCCGAAAAATTTCCCAAGAATGCCTTCCAAAACACCGATTTCTTTTTCTTTGGATATAGCCTGATAAAGGCTCAGGCTTTCCTCATTGATGCGCCGGTCCATCTTTTGCAGCTTGTCCACCGATTCAACCAGAACAAAAAACTCCATGAGCAAATCCGAGTTCTCTTTCAAGGTTTCAAACTCAGATCCCCCGGTCCCCAGTAATTCAAAAATAGAATCTTTATCCATTCATCGGTTTCCTTCACGGCAACGTTTTTTATTACCTGAATCCCGCACGCGTCGGAGGCTTTCATAGGCAAGGCATCTAAGGGTGAAGTCGTAGTATTTTACTTCGAACCCTCAGTAACGCAGCATATGGAAGCCTCCGGCTCGCCCTCCGGGTGAAATTTGATGAGAAAAAATGACCATCTTCCTTTGTTGCCCATTGGATGATCATTTTCATCAGTTAAATATCGCTAAAAGCCTATTGATAATCGGTTTAGAATATTCGAATCAAATTTCATGCCAGATTCAGGTATTGAGTTCAACCATTACCCTTTCGGCGGTTTCAACGGTTTTGTCTATATGCGCTTCTTGATGTGCAGCTGAAACAAAAAGAGATTCGAACTGGGAAGGCGCAAGGTAAACACCGCTTTGGCGCATCTCAGCATAATATTTGGAAAACACCGTCAGATCAGAAGCTTTGGCGTCATCGATATTGTAAACCGTTTTGTCCGTAAAAAAAAGTCCCAGCATCGATCCGACTCTGACGACCTGCGCCGGCAGGCCGCTCTTTTCTACGGCCATACGCAACCCCTTTTCCAGACGGTCGGAGCGTTCATTCAGCGTATTATAAAAACCCGCTTGCTTCAATTCGGTCAACGTGGCGACACCGGCGGCCATGGCCAATGGATTTCCGGACAACGTGCCTGCCTGATAAACCGGTCCCTCCGGGGCAATTTGGGACATGATTTCACGTCTGCCGCCATATGCGCCGACCGGCAAACCGCCGCCGATAATTTTACCCAGCGTGGTAATATCCGGCATAATACCATACAGCGCCTGGGCCCCGCCATACGCAACCCGGAATCCGGAAATAACTTCATCGAAAATAAGCATGCTGCCGCTCTTTTGGGTCAATTCCCTCAATGCCCCCAGAAAACCGTCGACCGGCGGCACCAGGCCCATATTCCCCGCCACCGGTTCCACGATAATACAGGCCACCTCATCTCCTCTTTCACGCATGACCTTGCTCACCGTAATGCTGTCGTTGTAAGGCAGCGACAGGGTCTTTTCTGCAAAACAATTCGGAACACCCGGACTTCCCGGAATACCGAGGGTCGCTACCCCGGAACCCGCCTCCACAAGAAGCGTGTCCGCATGGCCGTGATAACATCCGTCGAATTTGATGATTAAATCGCGTTGGGTAATAGCCCTTGCCAATCGTATCGCGCTCATGGTCGCTTCCGTACCGGAATTGACAAACCGCACCATTTCGATGGAAGGCACGGCATCCACCACCAATTCAGCCAGTTCGATTTCAAGCCGGGTGGGTGCACCGAAAGTTGTGCCCTGTTCCATGGCCGATGCAATAGCACGAAGGACTGCCGGGTGCCGGTGTCCGAGTATCAGCGGCCCCCAAGAGCCGACATAATCGATATAGCCGTTTCCATCAGCATCGAAAATCATGCATCCATCTGCATGATCAATGAAAAGGGGTTCACATCCAACCGACTTACACGCGCGAACAGGGCTGTTAACCCCTCCCGGAATGACCGCCGATGCCTTCAGAAACAGTTCGTGAGACATATCAATTTTCATCGCTCATTACCCCTTTCACTATTTAGAATATATCCTCCGGATTTATTAATATTAAGGATATAGAGATAGTTGACAGGCGCAGCGGCGCTGAACGAGGACTGCAAAGATGGCGAGAACGCCGTGTCTGGCCCTATAAATCATATATTGAATGGCTTATAACTATCAAAGGTCCTTCATCAGGTCAAGCATGGACCCACTATTTTAATCATTCATTTTCATCAAAATTTATAGAATATTGAATCATGTTGAGCTATATTATATAGGATCATCTCCAAAAGCATTGATCTAAATGGAGGATTCGAGGAATCAAGGGTTCGAGGGGTCAAGTGAAATGCTTTAAAATTATAAAAGCTTTTTTTACCTGTGGGGTCCAACTTTCAAATGAGTCAGAAAAAAGAAATAAAAAAACACTCAAAATTCTTATGTTATATCCTTGGGCACAAACCGGATGAATTCGGGTTGGTTCCGGATCAGGACGGATTTGTAAAGACCAAGGAGTTCCTGAAAGCCATAACTGAAGATAGCGAATTGAAATTTTTTAGAAAATCGAACATCGATGAAATCCTTTTGTCCATAGCCGATCCCCCCATAGAGGTCATCGGCAATGCCCTTCGTGCCAGAAGCCGTGAGCATCTGAAAGAACGAATTTTTTTAGAACACCCTCCAAAAATTCTGTACACCGCCATCCGCCGCAAAGCCTATCTTTCAACCCTTGAAAAGGGTATTCATCCCATGGGTCGGCATCACGTCATCCTATCCTCTCAAAAAAAGATGGCGGAAAAAATTGGGAAACGGATCGACAGCCAGCCGATCCTTTTAACCGTCAATACGAAAACAGCCATTCAACACGGAAGTCTCTTTTTTCAGTCCGGCGACATCTTGTTTCTTTCAAGGCATATCGCTCCAGGCTGCTTCACCGGCCCCTCATTACCCAAGGAGCCCCGAGAGCCTGTAAAAAAAGAAGCCGCCAAACCCAAAGAGAGAGATAAAACACCCGGCAGCTTTTTTTGGGAAGCGCCCGTCGATGGCCTAGAAAAGGAGCGCACAAAAAAACAAAGACAGCACAAAGAGATCCAGTGGAAAGAAGAACGAAAACGGATGAGGAGACGCTGACCCGACTGTATCATGACTTCGATCCCCCGCTTCCCTGAAAATCGCTCAATATGGGTTAAAGAAAATGGTTTGACATCCCGATTTAAACTTGGTACGTGACGATTCTGTTTGCCGTAGACCGGATGCCACCGACATATTGTTATCTAAAGTGAGCGGGTCGTGTCGTTGGTGGCTCTGTAAAAATTCTGATCCGGGCCGTTAGCTCAACTAGGCAGAGCACCTGACTCTTAATCAGTAGGTTCCGAGTTCGATTCTCGGACGGCCCACCAAAAAATCCCCAACAAATTATAGTGGTTAAAGATCTCCCAGGACGTCATCCTAAAGGGCTCTTTTTATTCTGTGTGAGACTCTGTGTGAGAATTTTTTCTGACTTCCTCATACACCGCTATTGCCTCACGTTCCTCATCACCGATACTATGCAAATAAATTTCTGTGGTTGTCCGATTTTCATGACCAAGAATTCTTTGGATAGAACCAATAGGCACATTATTGTTATCCATGGTTGATGCACCAGAGTGACGCAAAGGATGATATCGGAAATATCGAACATCGGCCTTTTCGCATAGTTTTTGCATCAACTTTTTCCGATCCTTGTATGGCCCTTCAACAAAATTGCCGGATTTCTTGCTCCAGTATCGATGCCAAAAAACCCAAGGTTTATTTATATTCCTTTTGGACTCTAATCTGGATAAAACTTCATGAAGTTTATCGCTCATGGGGATCTTTCTGGGAGTAAGATCGCCGCCCTTTTTCTTTCTTGTGTAAAGGATAACATACCTTGCTTCCAGATTGACATCATCCCATTTCATACGATTGATTTCACCAACGCGGCTTCCCGGTTTGATTTTTCCTTGAGGCGCCTGCCACGTTGCATTTTTAAACATATCATAACTATCTGATTATAATGACTAAAAAATCCAAACCTCAATCCCCAGAACTTGTCGACGTTTAAAAATGAATCGTAAAGGAGTCTATCAGTTTTCTGATTACTTTATAACCATTTGATATATAACGATATTATCGCATGGCATCCATCTTGCTGAAAAAGGGGCAACGAATAATTAACCCTTAATGATGGAGCGAGTATGCCCTGGAACATTTATTTACCGATTGCACATCAAAGTATTTCGCTGCCTCTGGTAATAGGACTTGGATTCATAGTGGGACTGCTTTCCGGACTTTTCGGTGTAGGCGGCGGATTTCTTCTGACCCCTCTTCTCATCATGTTCGGCATTCCACCAACGGTTGCCGCTGCGACTGACTCAAATCAGATTGTCGCAGCATCGACTTCCGGTTCCTTTGCCCACTACCGCATGGGAAATGTGGATTTCAAGATGGGAATCTATCTGTTAATTGGCGGAATCGTTGGGGGCACCGGCGGTGTTCAGATCATTAAAATTCTTCGTCAGCTTGGGAATGCTGATTTTTTGATCAAAATCACCTATGTTCTCATGTTGGGATTTGTAGGTGGCTATATGCTACTTGAGAGCCTGCAGGGAATGCGTACGGAAAACGCAATTCTGCCAGTGGTCATAAAACCTGATAAAAAACCGGCTTACACCAGACTGCTTCAAAAACTTCCCTATCAGACTCGTTTCGATAAATCCGGGATCGTTCTTTCTCCGGTGGTTCCGTTATTTCTGGGTGTCCTTGTGGGCATCCTTGCCGCTATCATGGGGGTAGGTGGTGGCTTCATTATGGTTCCGGTCATGGTTTACCTGCTCAGGATGCCCATGCATGTTGTTGTGGGAACCAGCCTTTTTCAAGTTCTTTTTACCTGTATCAATGTAACCATCATGCAGGCCTATTCTAACAGGACGGTAGACTTTGTCCTAGCGCTTCTGCTTCTGGTGGGTTCGACATTCGGCGCCCAGATCGGCGCCCGGCTCAGCAGCCGCCTCAAGGACGATCAACTCAAGATATACCTGGCCATCATCGTGCTGATAGTTATGGTGAAGATGCTCTATGGTCTGGTAATCTCACCGCACTCTCTCTTATCCTATCACGGAGGTCATTAATACCATGCGACGGAAACTATTGATTATATCAGCCATGTGTTGCTCAGGAATTCTTTTTCTGTTTAATCCTGTTTCAGCCGGTCTTCCGCCTGTGGCAGCATCAGAAGCTCTCAACATCAGTCCCGAGGTTCTGGACATCAACGCGTTCTTTGCAGGCAGTGAGGTGACTATCACAGGAAGCATTCTCTCATCAGAGGATATCATTATTGAGATAGCCGGAAAAAATTCCGAAAATTCCTTTGACCTGAAAGGCCGTATCGGTCCTTTCTGGATGACAAAAGGCAACGTTCACCTCGAAAATATTCCGGAACTTTATCTGCTGCTGTTGCCTGACGGCAAAAACTGGGAAAACAGAGCCCAAAGCCTGGGTTTAGGGCCAAAATACCTGCAGGACAGAGTTTCCGTCTCCGGGACTGTTGAGATTCCGCCGGACATCTTTACGATGTTTACGGACCTCAAAAACAATGAAGGCCTTTACAAAGTGGTTCCAAAAGCCATAAACTATTCTCCCGGGACAGATGGAACCAAATTATTTTCAGCCGTTTACCGGCTGCCGGCCTTAATAGGAACCGGCACGTATGACGTCATCGCAACCAGAATTTCAAAAAATGGAAACGCCATGAACCAGATAGAAAGTCATTTCCTGGTCCGGAAAATCGGTTTTGTCAAGCTGATCGATGACCTGGCCTCAAACGACAGGGTCGTTTACGGTGTAACTGCAGTGGTAATCGCCCTTGCTGCCGGGCTTTCCATGGGGGTTTTTTTTAGGCGGAGTGGAGGAGCCCATTAATGGAGCTGGCTGGCCGTATTACCTCTTTCTTTAAGAGGTTTTTGCTTTACAACAAAAGAGATCCTATCTCATTCGCCGATCTTTTTGTCCGTTTTCAGGAGGTTCTGAAAGACAACAACAGGGCCATGGAGGTGATTGTAGATATGGACAGCAAGCAAAGCGGCCAGTTTGTATTTGACAGTAAGTATCTGGAAGACACGGTTGAAGAAATTGAAAAAAAACTGATGCAGAGTGCTTACAATTTCAATCTGATCACCGGAAATAAACACCTTGAAATCTGCGATGTGATTGAAACCCTGGGCAGGCAGCTGAAAATGGAGCTGTCCGGTCGGCTGCCAATTCCCAGCAGCCAGACCGTCCTTGCCCTTGAGGACATCCAGGAAGTTATGGATGAAGCTATTGGGAACAAAGCGTATAATCTTTTCAGAATCATGAATCTTCCCCAGGCGAATGTCCCTAAAAGTTTTGTTGTCTCCATTGGAGGCTTTCAGAAATTTCTTGCATTCAACAATCTGTTTAAAAAAATAGAAACCCTGATCAAGGAGTATAAAAAAGGGGTTCCTTCTGAATCCATAGCCAACAGTATCCGGTTGATGATCCTCAGCGGAGACATCCCTTCAGACCTGAGAAAGGAAATTCTCAAATCTGCAGAAGCGATCTATTTCAAAAAGCCGGAACTAGGTTACTATTCAGTCAGAAGCAGTGCTGTTGGTGAAGATGGTGCCCTGAGTTTTGCTGGCCTGCACGATTCATTTTTGAACGTCCCTTTCCGGGAATTGCTGTCGAGCTATAAAAAGGTCCTGGCCAGTATGTACAATCCGGCTGGCCTGGAGTACCGCTTGAACCATAAGATTCCTTTGACTGATATGGCCATGGCGGTTCTGTACCAGGAAATGATACCCGCAAAAATCGCCGGTGTCGTATACACCGTTGATCCTAATTCTTCTCACGAACAGGTCTGCATTGTGGGGGCAAACTGGGGTCTTGGAAGATCCGTGGTAGAAGGGAAAACTGCGGTAGACACGTTTCGTGTCTCTCGTGAGGCACCCTACGCCCTTCTGGAAACCCGGATCAACGAAAAAAAATGGATGATGGGGCCCACAGAAACACAAGCAGGCACGTGGGTTCAGGCTGACATGAGGAGCCTGCCCTGTCTGACCCCTGAACAGGCATCATCCATTGTGGAAACGGCCATGATTATTGAACGCTTTTTCAAGCGTCCCATGGATATTGAATGGTGCCTGGACCCAGAAGACCGGCTTAGAATACTCCAGGCCAGACCCCTTGGACTCCCAAGGGGAGGGCAGGCCCGCAGTCCTGAGCTGAATGAACTTCTGAAACACCAGACGGTTCTGTTAAAAGACCAGGGAATCATTGCTTACAGGGGGGTCGGATCCGGACCGGTTTGGTTGTTTGATGGCAATAGCAGTCTTGAACATTTCCCAAGTGGAGCAGTACTGGTTGCCCGTTTCGGAATCCCCTTGTTGTCCAAGGCTATTCCAAGGGCCAGCGCAGTGATTACCGATATCGGGAGCCCGATCGGTCATATGGCAACGGTGGCCCGGGAGTTCCAAATCCCTACCATTGTTGATACCGGATCTGCAACCCAGATCTTAAAAACCGGACAGGAGATCACCGTGGACGCCGAAAAGAACACGGTCTATGAGGGGCGGATCAATGAGCTGCTCCATCACCAGCTTCTTGAACGTCCCTTATTTGAAGTCCGTTACGAGTTTCAGATCCTGCGGCGGCTGCTGCGAAGGCTATCTCCCCTGACACTGGTTGATCCCGAAGATTCGAATTTCACCCCTCTGGGATGTCGGACATTTCATGATATCATCCGGTTTATTCATGAAAAATCTATCCAGGCCCTGTTGCAGATCGCACAGAAACCGTCCGCACTTATGGCGCGGGGGGGCAAACGGTTGAAAACGACGCTTCCCCTTAACCTGATCCTTATTGATATCGGTGGGGGGATTGACGAAAATGCCGGCAAATCAGGATGGGTGGCCCCCGATCATATCCGGTCTCTGCCCATGAGGGCCCTGTGGGCCGGTATGGACTCTGACAACATGTGGAACACGGAACCGGTCTCTGCCGACTTTAAAGGCCTCATGTCCGGCGTGACAAGAACCCACAGTGCCGTCGTTTCCGGTCAGATCCTGACAGGACTTAATGTTGCCGTTCTGAGCACCAATTACATGAATCTTACCCTGAGAGTCGGTTACCATTTCACAGTAGTTGATGCCCTTATGGATCTGAATTCGGAAAAAAATACTATTTTTTTCCGGTTCGTGGGAGGTGCCACCGATATCAGCCGGAGATCAAGGCGAGCAACTCTATTGGTTCAAATTATGGAAAAAATCGGTTTTAAAGTTGAGGGAAATGGCGACCTGGTGATCGCCCGGGCCGTTAATTCCAGCGCTGATCAGATCAAAACGTACCTGTATCTGATCGGACGGCTGATTGGATTTGTCCGCCAGCTCGACATATTGATGACAGATGATTCCACTGTCGATCTCTATTTCGACCGGTTCATGACAACCAACGCTATCTTTTCTAACTGCGACCAACCCTTTTGCAAGGAGAACGAATCATGAAAAGCAAGTTTACAGTCTGCGTACTTGATGATGAACCCATAGTCGGCGACCGGCTGAAACCGGAACTCGAGGAAGACGGCTACCGAGTTGAGGTCTTCACGGACAGCGCCTCAGCCATCAAACGACTGGACGATAAATGTTTTGATATCTTTATTACCGATCTAAAGATGGAAGGTGTGGACGGCATGGGATTCCTGGAAAAGGTCAAGGAATGCTGCCCAGGCTCTAAGGTGATTGTCATCACCGGATATGCAACCCTGGAATCGGTCAGAGAGTCCTTTATTCGAGGGGCTTATGACGTCATTGCCAAGCCGTTCCGCATCGATGAAATCCGAAGCGCTGTAAAAAAAGCGCGCAAACGTGTCCGAAAACAAAAGACCGTTAGGCCGTTATTCCAGCAACAGTAACAAAAGGAGTTGACCATGCGAAATCTTCTCGTTGTGATGGATCACAGCCTGGAAGCGAGTATTGCACTGACTATGGCATGCCGCTTTGAATCAACAGTGCGCATCCACCCGATTTATGTGACCCCTTCTCCCGGTCATGATCTAGAAATCGGTGCTGGCTGGGCAAGAAAATCCTGGGGAAAGGAAAATATACAAAAAGCCAGGAAAGATGTCCAGGACCTGGTGATTTCTCAAGGGCGTCAATGCCCGTATCTCGAAGATCCGATCATTACTGGGGGAGATCCGGTAAGGACCGTTGCAACCCATTTTATGGAAAGCAATTACGATATGCTGATCACTGGTGCGCCCTATCGAAGTCTGGATGCCATGGCGCTGGCCCACCGCTTCAAGGAGGCTGTCCGGAAGTCTTCAAAGGATCTTCCCCTGCTGATTGTCCGGCATCTGAGCACCGTCAAGGGAACACTTGCGCTGACCGACGGAGGAAACCAGGCCATAAAGACTCTTGGATTCCTGAACCGGATCAGTCCGCTTCTTTCTGAAGAAATCACTCTGATAGGTCTCACCCGGAAGGATGCCGCTCCGAGCACAACTGATGCCCTTATCCTTGAGCGGGGGCTCGCCATTCTAAAAGAAAAGAATATCAATGCTGAAGGCCATACTGAAACAGGCCTGGGTCACGAAGGACTTAAAAAAAAAATCGAGAAAACCGGCCTTCTGATATGCCCGTATTTATCGGCTGCCTGCATGGGTTGGTATGAAAAACTAGGAAAACACCTGGATTCAATCCTGTTCTACATGACCAATGAATGAAACAGGGGAGCATGTCCTTATCAGATGGAAAGGTTGTATTTCTTCATCTTGCGCCAAAGGGTTGACCGGGTTATACCCAGAATACCGGCGGCCTTCTCCTTTTGTCCCTTAACCACCTGGAGAACCTTGACGATATGTTCTTTTTCGAGGTTTTCCAGGCTGCTGAGTACTTGTTCCGGAGAAGCAATCAAAGCGCCAATGTGCGGCGGAAGATCATCTGCCTGTATCTGGTTGCCTTCAGCGAGTGCAACCGTGCGGGCAATGATATTTTCGAGTTCCCTGACATTGCCGGGATAGCTGTATTGCATGAGTGCTTCCCGCGCTTGGTTTGAGAATCCCTTGATCGTTTTATTGTAGGCTTTATTGAATTTATGGAGAAAATGATCAGCCAGAAGCCAGAGATCGCCTTCCCGGTCTTTCAGCCGGGGAAGCAGGACCGTCATCACATTAAGCCTGAAATACAGGTCTTCCCTGAAACGGCCGGCTTTGACCTCTGTTTCAAGGTCCGTGTTGGAAGCTGCCAGTATCCGGATGTCCAGGCTGATGGGTCGATTGGCACCCAGACGGTAAATCTGGCCTTCCTGGAGTACCCTAAGCAGTTTCACCTGCATATTCATCGGCATTTCCGCGATCTCATCCAGCAGTACGGTGCCATGATTCGCGCTTTCCAGCAATCCGATCTTTGAAGTGAAGGCACCTGTGAATGCCGCCTTTTCATGGCCGAAGAGCTCATTGGCTATCAGTTCCGGTGAAAAACCGCCGCAGTTGAGTGAAACAATCGGATGATGATGACGGTTGCTGAGCCGGTGAATTGAGCGGGCAACCAATTCCTTTCCCGTGCCGCTCTGGCCCTGAATAATAACGGGGCAATCTAACGGAGCAACCTTTTCGATCAATTTAAATACGTGGATCATTTCACGACTGGTGCCGATAATCCCTTCCCTTCCCGCTTTTTTCATTATCAAAGCCCGAAGATCCTGGGTCTCCATCCGCATCAGGATCTTTTCGATCACCCGTGAAATGAGATTATCAAATTCATCCAACCGGATCGGTTTTGTCAGATAGTGAAAGGCCCCGGCCTTGATCGCGTCGATGGCGGAATCGATCGTCGCATAACCAGTAATAACGACGACTTCCGTATCTTTTTGCCGGGCCTTGACCTGCCTGAGGATTTCAAGGCCGTCTACTCCGGGCAGTTTCATATCGGTGATGACCAGTTCATGGGGTACGCACCGATAGCTCTCCAGAAAGGACTCTCCATCATAAAACAGGTCTACGGGGTATCCGGCAGCAGACAGCTCCTCCTGTAGTCGCATACCGGAAATAGATTCATCGTCGATTACAGCAATCCGGATATTCCTCTTATTCATCTATCATTTCTTGTTTTGCCGGAAGATTGACCGTAAATATGGTCCCATAGTCTTTCTTGCTATCCACTGTGATTCTGCCTCCATGCTTTTTTATGATTCCGTAACTGACGGAGAGGCCTAAACCGGTTCCCTTACCTACTTCCTTGGTGGTGAAAAATGGATCGAAAATATGAGGAAGATCCTCTTCAAGAATTCCTGCACCATTGTCCTGCACCGTAACAACCACCCATCTGTTTTCATCCATGCCTGCTTTTACGGTCAGTTTTCCATTCTCGTTTATGGCCTGAACCGCATTGATGATCAAATTGAAAAATACCTGCTGAAGATTCTGGCTGTTACCCTTGAGTAAGGGAAGATCCGCAGCGATCTCTTTGCGAAGGCGAATTTTTTTCAGGGAAAGCTCATTATCAATGATTTTAAATATATCGTTTAAAAGAGCAGGCAAATCAACGTCCTGGATGCTTGATACTTCAACCCTGGAAAAGTCCAGAAGATTTTTTACAATACCACTGGCCCTGATGCTCTGATCAAGGATATCTTCCAACAGTTTGGCCTGACGATCTTCGGTTATTTTCCTTTTGCCCAGCAACGTGTCAATCGTTAGTATTATATTATTGATAGGATTGTTCAACTCATGCGCAACACCGGATACCAGCGTTCCGAGGGAGGCAATTTTACGGGCATGAATAATCTGTTCCTGGCGGGCATCCAATTCCTCAACCATCCGATTGAATGCGAATACTAGGCGATCAACTTCATTTTCCATCTTACCGGGATGGCTAATCGGAGTGAAATCTCCCCTGCCTATTTTTCCCGTTGCTTTCTCCAGCATAACCAGCGGTTTAATCATTTTTCGGTTAATAATAACCAATCCTGCAAAGAAAAGGCAGATGACCAGTCCGGTGGAAACCAGAGGCAGCCAGATCGCTTTTCGGGCGGTCCGGGCCACCTTCATCCGGCTGATGCTCAGCAGGTTCTTGGCCTGGCCAATCATCTTATTTCCGGCAGACCGGATTTTGTCCTGATGCGCCTTGGCAATCTTGTTATTCAGGTTTCCACCCTTAAAGTAATCAACCACGTGGTGGTAAACCTTAAAATTCAAATCCAGTTGCCGCATATCTTCCCTGGCATTGCTGAAGACCTCTGGAGATTCTGATATTTTTGCGTAGACCTGCCGGGCCTTGGTGAAAAATGCGACGGTCTGATCCAGATTTTCCTGGCCTTGATAAAGCAGAAAATTCTTTTCGTATCGGCGCATTTCAAGGATTTGATCATTCAGATCCTCGACAAGCTCAAGATTGAATGTGGCTTGGTTAAGGCTTTTGATTTCAGTATAGACCATGGCAAAAGTGACTATCCAGAATATCAGCGCTATGCATGCCAGAATAATCGATTTTATCTGCAGGTCGAAATTTGACCACTTGAATTTCATGGGGTCCGGAATTCTTTTTCGAAAAAGTTATCCAATTAAAAGTTCTCTTCAAACATCAGTATCTTTCCGTGGATATATGTATAATGAAAGTGCTTGCCATGTCAATAATCCAGCCTATCCATTCCTCCTCTTTCTCTTTGGGAATGAAAAAGAAAGGCCGGGGAACTCTTTGGGAAGAGTTATTCCTACTACAAGTGTAACCATCACATCCAGAAAAGGGTTACGTGTATGACACCGATGTTCAATCGGTAAGGCAGTTTCTAATCCAGGCCGGAAGGATATCCCCCAGTGATGTTGTCAATGATGGCACCAGTACAATTACTGCGGACAGGAAAGATTATTACCTCGCCCTCCTTCTGTTGGACGGATTGATAAGCTCGGACAACACTTACATGCCGGAGCCATCAACCATTAAAGTATCAGGTTCGGAGCAGAAAGCAATTGATCTCATCAATCCTCTTACAGGTCTACCGGAGAAAATTTAAACTTTTCTGATTATCCCGAATTTAATGACGGAAGTGAGAAAAGTTTAAAAGTTGAAAATCATGAAAAGGGTCAATCTTCATATCGAGGGTTGGCCCTTTGATTTTAAAACCATAAACATTTTAAGGAGGAATTACTATGTCCAACACTTATAATCATAGCCAAGACATTTTGCCATTTACCATCGAAGCTGATCCATTGTTAGAGGCCACCGCATTCCTGTTCGATGAATCCATAGCCTTTGCTGTTACTGAACCATTTTACTATTCCATCCGCCATTGTGACATCCTCCTTTAAAAAAATCTCATAGTTCCAACCTTCGGATTGCCACTCCGGCAAATGGATCTTTCCTTCAGTACGAAACCGGCCCTTTCCTCTAACCGGACCTTTAATGATTGTATTATAGGTAGACATAAATTTGTAAAATATCAAGCTGATTTTTCACACTTCATTTTAAGTGACACAAAATATCTTCTACAAATCAACCCGATTTAAAATAGCATCACTCCAACGATGTTGCAGTTATCAGAGCCCTCAAATACCAACGATGTTCGATTATAATCACCATCGACCAAATCTTGCATTAATAGTGGTTCCCATGGTACCGTGGGAATGATCAAATGGTATCGGTAATAATTTCAGAAAGATTGATAATTGGCTTAGTTCTGATATACCCAACCACCTCTGAAATTGCTAATTTCTTGACCTATCCCTCCAAAAGATGTATTAATTTTACGACACGCTTAAAACAGACTTGATCTCACCCTGAAACACATGACTTATGCCTGAACTGATCACACTTTTCATGCGTGTCAATATCTTTCCATTGAGCTCTCTTTAATATCCTGTTCCCTAAAGAAAACCACCAAGGGGGTAGACAATGATATCAGCTAAGATTAAACATTTTAAGCTATGGGTATTTTGGACCGGTGTTTTTAATATTGTCAGCTATACAGCCTTAACTTGCCCATTTACACTTGAAAAATTTATGGCAACTACCAATTCTCTTAACCGTCTCTTTGGTTTAGGAGGCACACCTCTTTCGTTACCAGTAAATTCAGGAAATATAATGATGATCAATTTATTTGGTTTTTTTATCATCGTGTTAGGCATTCTCCTTATTATTGCCTCTTTTGATATTCAAAATCGATCATGGTATGTTTTCTGGGAAGGCGTCATCAGGGTTTTTGCCTTTTTATACATTCTTTATTTTGTTCTTTTTAAAGATGCTGCTCAAATTCTTTTTCTCTTTGGAACCATCGATTTGATTATAGCATTTATTTATTTTTATTATATTTTTTCAATTAAAGAGATAAGAATCACATAATGACATATAGATGCGTATAATTTCTATAATTATTGGAGGTCACTGATGTCGAATCTATTTACAACAAAAATGATTGGCAATATTGAGATTAAAAACAGGTTTGTGCATTCCGCAACTTATGAATGTATGGCGGATAATAATGGTGAAGTAACTGATAAATTAATCAAACGTTACAGCAAATTAGCAAAAGGTGGGGTTGGTTTAATAATACCCGGATAGTGCTATGTAATGCCAAATGGCCGTGCAATGAATTACCAAACTGGAATCCATAACGATAAAATGATTGCAGGACTTACCAAGTTGGTTGATGTCGTTCATACTGAAGGAAGCAAAATAGCGTTTCAATTAGTTCATTCAGGCAGGCAAACAGCTAAGAATACAATCGGCCAAACCCAAATTGCTCCATCAAAGGGATCTATGGATACTATTTATATGGCCAGACCAAAGGAAATGAGTGAAGGAGAAATTAAAGAAGTCATTACTGCATTTGGAACTGCCGCGTCTCGCGCTAAAAAAACAGGAGCCGATGGCGTTCAAGTACACGCAGCACACGGTTATCTGGTGAATCAATTTCTATCCCCTTTTTTCAATAAACGGTCTGATTCTTGGGGAGGTTCAGATGAGAACAGATTTAGGTTTCTTAAAGAGGTAATCTTGGAAATTAAGAAAAATATATCCGAAAATATGATGTTATTGGTAAAGGTAAATACGCAGGATTTCACACCTAAGGAAGGAATAACTCTTGAATTAGCTAAAAAATATTCTGCATGGTTGGCTGAATTGCCATTAGATGGATTGGAAATAAGTTGTGGCACGCTAATCTATTCTATGTTCAATATGGTTAGAGGAGATGTCCCAACAGAAGAAATTATTATGAATTTTCCTTGGTGGAGGAAAATAATAGGAAAAATAATGTTAAAAAAGATGGAGGGAAAATTCGATCTGGAAGAGGGATATAACTTAGAAGCGGCCAAATTGATTAAACCAGTTATGGGCAAGATTCCACTAATGGTTGTCGGGGGGTTACGCAAAGTTACCCAAATGGAGGAAGTTATAGGAAATGGATTGGCCGATTTTATTTCTATGAGCCGCCCTTTTATCAGAGAACCAAATATCGTAAATAGGATAAAGGATGGAAAGACTGATGCAGTTTCCTGCATATCCTGTAATAAATGTTTTGCTGGTGTAGCGAATTATTTACCTGTCAATTGTTATACAAAGGGATTCCCCAAAAAATCTGAAGAAGGAATATAACATCAATTGTACCGTAAGATAATGCAGTTGCTGGATTGAAATAAATAACCTGTGATCACCTTTAAAGATTACATGCTTTTCATGGGGTCGAGGTGTGGTGACAGCTCCAACTTATCAACGTTGTAAGAGTCTCCTGAAAATCAATGATAACATACTGTTGTATAATTCTAATAAATCCCAAAATGCATAGGACACAGAATTCGAATTAATAACTGAAAGCCGTTAATCCGCCATCAATCGACCACGCAGCACCTACTACAAAAGGTGCTATCTCGGATGCCAGAAAACATATGGTGGCCGCCACCTCTTCAGGTACCCCAACCCGGCCCACAGGATAATGGCGCTGTATTTCTTCAAGATAGCTCTGCGGATCATCGGAACAAGCTGCTTCTTTATCCAGCATCGGTGTCAAAATATCCCCTGGACAAACACAGTTCACCCGAATGTTGTCTTTGGCCACATCGACGGCTAATGCCTTTGTAAAAATGGTCACTGCCCCTTTGGAAGTGCAATAAAGGGAACATGCCTTATTACCCATAATCCCGGAATCTGACGAAACGTTTACAATGGCACCACCACCTGCCTTGCGTATTTCTGGTAATGCCGATTGGCACATGAAGAAGGTGCCTTTTACATTGATGTCCATAACATTATGGTAATCCTCTTCCGAAACAGCTTCTATTGGTCCGTTCATAAAAACACCGGCTGAGTTCACCAGGATATCCAGGTGGTCAAATTTGGATATTGTTTCTTGTACCACCTGTCTGCAGGCGTTTGTTTTAGATATATCGGCCGCAATGAAAATACAGTTTTCTTTAATAGGCGTCAGTTGTTCAAGCGCCTTTGCTCCCTTGTGTTCATTTCTCCCGACTACGGCGACTGCCGCTCCACCTTGAGCCAGCATTTTTGCCGTGAAAAGTCCGATCCCGCTCGTCCCGCCGGTTATTACGGCCACTTTTTCATTAAAATCAAACATACCTACCTCCGTTGGCAAATCGTTTGACAATGGCCCAATGCCGATATAATTCTATGATGTCCGAAGCGTATATGCAATAATTTTAGCCTTTTTAATAGTTGAACTTTTCTCCATACATCTGTAGGCCGCTGATATTTGGTTTTCAGGTACCATTTCAGAACATATCACCACCTTCACAACCAATGCGATAAATCCACATCTTGTGGTTTTTATATTTTCCTGATAGTGCTTGTAAAGTCATGAACCAGGCTTGAACCTGACCTGAATAAAAACACACCTCATCTCCCCTGATTCTCTCTGACGTTTCATAATAGCTTCACTAATCTTGAGTTCGAGAGTTTTTAACCATAATGCAAGTTAAGCGTAACTCGAAACAACCGATATAGGTAATAATCATGCCG
>CAYTAQ010000066.1:0-21090 GCA_964435695.1 uncultured Desulfobacterales bacterium
AGCCTTGGCATCGTGAACGATTTCAACAATAGACATGCCACTGTCTCGCGTGGCCTTAAAGGTCGATTCATCCGGTTTATAATTTTCCGGGCAAGCGCAAATAAAGTGGAAAGGAAGTCTTTGCGCCAGTTTGAGCCAGGAGTGGACCACATTATTGCCGTCGCCGACATAGACAACTTTCAGATTGTCCAGGTTTCCGCGGTGCTCCAATACAGTGTAGATATCCGCCATGATCTGGCAGGGATGGTTATAATCCGTTAAGGCATTGATGACCGGTACATCCGCATATCGTGCCAGTTCCAGGATATGATCATGGGCAAAGAGCCGTGCCATAATGACATCATTGTACCGGCTGATCACGCGGGCAATGTCTTTTACCGGTTCCCGTTTGCCGATATCGATGTCGGAAGGACCCAGATATAATGCGTGCCCGCCCAGCAGAAAAAATCCGGTTTCAAAAGATATCCGCGTTCTGGCGGAAGGTTTTGCGAAAATCATTGCCATGCTCTGTCCGTTGAAGGGCTTGTAATTTTCACGCCGTTTGATTTTGGCCTTGACCTCTTGGGTTAATGCCAGGACCTCATGAATTTCTTCGGACGTAAAATCGGTAATATGCAAAAAATCTCTTTTCACTGGTTTGCCTCCCTGAAATGTTGTCGCTCTAGATAACAACTATAAAATAATTTAAGGAATACCGCAAGGCTTCAGAAAATTGAAAGAATAAAAAGTTCAAAGATATCAATTGATCACTCGATTAAAATATGGCATGGTAATCTCGTTAAACCTGCCAAGTGTCAAAGTCACCCATGAAGGATAGAACATGAGGGATAAAAGAAGCTTGATTGATGTTTTTATGGTGAGCATGCTCGCAATGATCAGCCTTCCCATCATTATTCTCGGCGGTATATTTGTATTCGGTGACTACTATTTTTTTCGCCAGGACCGTTTCGAGCTCAGGAAATCGTTTATTCAGGAGCAAGATGTCATCTTCAAACATGAAGTTGACCAGGTAGTCGATCATCTGGAATGGCGTTTAACCAGGCTAAAGATACCGGAAAATCAGTTGAAAAAAGAAATCATGGAGTGGTTTTCAACGATACGGTTTCAAAACAGGGGCCAGAAACCTGGTTTTCTGTTTGTCGGCACGTATGACGGATTTTGTCTTCTGGACGAGGACCGTCAGGTATCGACGGTCAACGATACAATTTCGACACCCGGTTCCAATAAGATCCTTACCCACAAAGCATTCTTAAAAGCCGCCCAGAATCCAAAAGGCGGATTTGTTGATTATTCCCAATTTAATCCCGTTACCGGGCGGGCTTCGCCGAGGAGGGCCTTTGTAAGGGGCGTGCCGAAATTCAGGTGGTATATCGGATCAGGATTTTGGTACGATGATGTTGATATCATTATTTCCCAAAAAAAATTAGAACTGCGTGCAAAGATTCAACAGCATGTGACAACCGTTGTGCTGGTTTTGGTGGCCATGATTTTGCTGCAGTATCTCATATACAGGGTCATGATGAGAAAAATCATCGCCGGATTTAGCAGTTTTTCAGAATTTTTTAAATCGGCGGAGAAAAAAATAACAAAAGTCAGTAAGCAGTCGCTCTATTTTTCGGAGTTCATCGAGCTGGCCGAATCCGCCGATAGAATGATGACCGAGCGCCACCGGGCTGAGAATGCGCTTCGTGACAGCGAAACCAGGTACCGGTCCATTATTGAAAATATCGAAGAAGGATATTGTGAGATCGATACCCAGGGTAATATCATTTTCACGAATGATGCCATGAGTGAAATTCTGGAATATCCCATTGATGAGTTAATGCAAATGGACGGCAAAAAGCTTTTACCTGAAGAGGACACTGAAAGAGTGGTGCAATATTTTGCCAATGTCTACATTTCTGAAAAAGCGTCTTTGGAATATATATTCCCGGTCATCCGTAAGGATGGCACGAAAAAATACATAGAGATTACGCCAACGGTCATAAAAGACGCGGATGGTAAAAAAACCGGGCTACGCAGCATTGTACGGGATGTTGATCAGCGAAAAAAATATGAAGAGAACCTTATTTACCTGGCATATCATGATGCCCTGACCGGATTGAAAAACCGGAAAGCCTTTTATGAGCAACTCCAAAACGCCATTTATCGTGCCAAACGATATGGAACCGAGATCGGACTCATTTATATCGATATCGACAAGTTTAAAAAGGTCAACGATACACTGGGTCATGAGATTGGAGATGCGCTGTTGCGGGAGATTAAAAATCGTTTGGAAGGCGGTTTGCGAAAGACTGATTTTATCTCCAGAATCGGCGGAGACGAATTTGTGATTATCGTTGACGATCCGACGAAAATCCATCCCGGCATCATAGCGCAAAAAATTGTTGATGACCTCTCCAAACCCTATAAGCTCAACGGTCATGTGGTGGATTATGTGTCATCAAGCGTCGGCATCAGCATATTTCCGACCGATGCGGAAGATATGGAAAGCCTGATCAAAAAGGCAGACAAGGCCATGTACAAGGCTAAAGAGAAACGGAATCGATATTTTAGCTATTCGGAACTGTTGCGTTAACGAGACATTTTGGAAACTGTTTTCCAGAGCCGCATCCAAAACCATTTCAGATCCTCTTTGAACCGCAATAGCGAGCGCATTCTCCGCGGCTTGCCGCGGGGTAAGCGAGCGAATCAAAATAGATAGAATTCCTTACGGTGGAAGATTCCTTCACGTTCCAACAGCGCCTTTATTAAAAAAATCGGGTTGACACCAGCAAAGGCCTTTTCTATTGTCCGAAACCATTGGTTCGTGTGCCGGTTGGCCCGTGGGTCCGAAACACCAACCACCAACCACCAAATACCAAACACAAAAAAAACATGAGGGACAAGATGCATAAACCTATTTTTGATATGGATGAAATTCGATCAAAATTTCCAGCGTTGACGGAAACCGATGCCAGTGGGA
The DNA here is from genome assembly GCA_964435695.1 of uncultured Desulfobacterales bacterium. GTDB lineage: Bacteria > Desulfobacterota > Desulfobacteria > Desulfobacterales > B30-G6 > CAYTAQ01. The sequence goes on from CAYTAQ010000066.1 coordinate 2,966, forward strand.
AGTCATTTGTTTTTTTCGATGGGCCGGGCGGCACACAGGTTCCGCAGACCGTACTGGATGCCATGGCCGATTATTTCAGAAGGGCCAATGCAAACCATGGCGGCCGGTTTATTACGAGTCGGCGAAATGACGAAATCATTGAACAGTCCCGGGTTGCGATGGCTGATTTTCTGAATGCCGCTTCATCCGATGAGATCGTATTTGGCGCCAACATGACGACCCTGACTTACAATCTAAGCCGGGTGATCGGCCGCCGGCTGGGAAAGGGGGACGAGATTGTGGTAACACGTCTGGATCATGACGCCAACATTGCGCCTTGGGCAGCCCTGGAGGAAAAGGGGGTTGTTCTGAAATATGCGGATTTTCAAACGGCGGACTGCAGCCTTGACTTTGAACATCTGGCCTCCCTTGTAACGGAACGAACCCGGCTGGTGGCCGTAGGATATGCATCCAATGCCGTGGGAACCATCAACCCGATTCAAAAGATTGCCGCCATGGCCCATGAAAAAGGTGCGTGGCTATGGGTGGATGCGGTTCATTTTGCACCCCACGGGCCTATTGATGTCCAGGCCTTGGATTGCGATTTTCTGGTGTGTTCCGCATACAAGTTTTTTGGCCCGCACGTGGGCGTGCTGTATGGCAAGCATGCGCTGTTGAAGGAATTCGAGGCGTACAAGGTGCGTCCGGCGAATCCTGAGCCCCCTGGTAAATTTGAAACCGGTACGTTGAATCATGAAGGCCTTGCCGGTGTTAGCGCAGCGGTGGATTACCTGGCAGGCATCGGAAAACAATATGCTGCATGTCTTGAGGAGAAGGGATTGATCGATGCCTACAGTGGCCGGAGGAAACTGTTGAAACAGGCCATGTATTTGATTGCCGGTTATGAACGAACACTTTTTAATTACATGCTGAATGAAGTTCAAAAAATTTCCGGTGTTACCGTTTACGGCATTACCGACCCGGCTGCACTAAACAAACGCTGCCCCACCCTGGCCTTTACCAAAACAGGCGCATCGCCTCAGACAATCGCCACCCGATTGGGAGATCAGGGGATATTTGTCTGGGACGGGAACTACTACGCCATCAGCGTCACGGAAACGCTCGGCCTGGAGAAATCCGGGGGCATGGTCCGGGTGGGATTGGCGCATTACAGCACCCGCGAAGAAGTGGACCGTTTTATTGCAGCATTAAAGGCTTTGTGACAACGCCTTCTTTACGGGCAGGGACTGTATCATCCTATTAACTCTCTATACAAAATTGAATGTCATGTAAAAAAGCTATGGGTGTAACCGAAGACATGGAGAAAATATTCGGAATGCGGAATTGGGCTCAAACTTTGATTATTGATTGTGGCTCTAATCGAACCAAGATTGGGATTGACCTGTTATGGGAATATACTTATAATAGCTTGTAGTAAACGGTTTTAAATTCTGGTGGAGAGGAGTGTATCGGGTGAAAATTCATTTAAAAATCGAAGGGATGCCCCATCTTTACAAACTCTTTCACAAGAAAAAAGCCCTGGATGTGGAATTTCCGGGACGCACCCTGCGCGATTTTACCACCGCGCTGATTCAAAAATACGGCCCTGGCGTTAAAAAGGCCATTTTCGACCAGTCCGATGAAATTGATATGGAACTGCGCGTGGTCGTAAACATGACCCAATACCTGTCCTATGGTGAGCGCATGGACACACGTCTGAATGACGGCGACACCCTTCACCTGATGACCGTAGGGTGAGGGTGATTGCTGCGGTCAGGATGACTGCATAAAACACACTAACAGCGAGCGCAACCCCCGCGGCGACTCGACTGTCTTCGACCCTGAGACCTCGGCGTGAGCTCGGTCGAATGCTCAGACCGATGGGGGGACTTCGAGTGAGCCTCAGTCGAATGCCTTGCCGACGTCTTGCTGCGAGAAATCTTCAATTTTTACCGGCCCGTTCATTTAAACGACGCTGCTTTTGCTCTTCTTTGGCCTGTGCCATGGTGACAGTTGACGTAAGACTTCGCCAATATTAATCTTTCTGCATCCGGGACAGAAACGGGTATAATCAAAAGCATACGTTTGGCTGATTTTTTCTAACTGAGGTTCAGGCACATACAGGATACCACATCTTTCACATGCTTTTAGTTTGGCTGATCTTATTTCTTGTTTGGAAGCTATCTGGAAAAATCTTGCAAGACTTATCTCATGGCGCAGCTCAGCGGCTTCTTCCGGGCAGGTATTGATACAGGCGCCGCAGCAGATACATTGATAATGGCAGTAGGTAAAAATTCGCATACCGCCTTCATCCCTGGCCTCAAGTGTTCCGGTTGGACAGCTTATATCACAGGCACCGCATGTTATGCATTTTTCAGTATTCAGCCGGGTTCTGCAAAAGAGAAAAACCGCAACAATAATGAATGTTTCACCGCTCAGTATGTGAATGGTAAGCATGTTATTTTCAAAAAAGGACATGGATTCCAGGGTCCCATGGGTTAAAAGATAACCTGTTAAAAAAGGCAAAGCGGCTAGAATGATTAAAATGTAGTCCGATATTGAAGAGACCGTACGAATATTGCTAAGGATAATCCGTCTGATTAGAAAATAGGCGGCAAGCAAAAGCAGCAGTATGGTCATCCAGTCGGCCCAATCATCCGGTATTGCCGTCCAGTACCATTCAAACCTTGATTCTTCCCACAAAACAATATGCCCGCTGAACCAGATGGGAACGATGATCATACAAGCGTGGAATAGGTAACGCAAGGTTACATATACCGGTCTTTTGATAACCACTTTATGGAGAGGGAAAAAAGAAAGTGCAATGTTTTTTAAAAAAAATAGCGATTTGAAATCTTTTCCCTTGCCGCATCTTATTATTGAATAGAAAAAAAAGGCAATCCTGAACAATACACCGATAATAAAGACGTAAAAGACAATCTGTAATAAAGGACCCTCCACAAAATAATCGAAATCCATAATGAATAAGTCTCCTGTTTGTGGGTCTGATTATACTGTGCACCATGATGTGGCAGATAAGTTGAGATTTTATCAAAACGGCGCTTCTTGAAGGTCTCAGGTTCATTGTTATGAACCGACGAATGATAGTTAACGTATATCAGATTCCTGTTTTTTATCAAGGATAAATATATACTGCCCGTTATTCCCATTGTGAGGGAAGCGAGCTGAGTTCATAGATAATTAAGCGCAGCTTAATAAAATGAGAACAAATTACTTGACACGATTATTAAGTAACTCTAAATAATACCATTATATTTTAATTTCCACTGCCGGTACGGGTGAAATCAGCAGTGGAAATGCCGGTGCCAAACTTTCCCACAATGGCGTGGAACGGGCACTTTTGCAGACAAAGGCGTCTTGAGTCTATGGGGTAAATCCCATCGGCCGGCGTCTTTTTGTTTTTTGGGGTGGAACTAAATAAAACCAACCACATCAAAAAGGAGAAGGCAATATGAGATTTGCAAAAAGCAATGATGTACTGGGAACTTCCAACCGGGGCAATCCAACGGAGTCTGGTTTGTGCACGCTGTGTCGGGCGGACTGTAGCGGCAAATGTGAGGCCTGGCTTTCCAGCCTCGTGGGACGAAAACTGCTGTATCCCAGGAGCTATGGCATTGTAACGGCGGGCGCCAACAACACGACGCACGTGGGGGTGTCATACAACTCCCTTCGAATTCAGGGGTATGCATATGGCGCTCAGGGTTTGAACGAGCAATTGACCAACAGTCCGGACGATTGCATTTTTACGAATGTAAAACTTGAAACCGAGTTTGGTAACAAGGTTAAGACCAGGGCGCGGATTCCATTAATGACCGGTGCCTTGGGTTCCACCTTTGTGGCGGCAAAATACTGGGAATCGTTTGCAGTGGGTGCAGCCTTGGCCGGTATCCCGGTGGTGATCGGCGAGAATGTGGTGGGTATTGATCTGGAGTCTGAAATTGATCCCTCAACCGAGCGGAAAGGGAAAATCAAAAAGGCACCGGAGTTGGAAAGACGGATTAATAGTTATTTCCGTTATTACAGCGGCCAGGGCGCGTTGATTGTTCAATTAAATGTGGAAGACACGCGAAACGGCGTAGCTGAATTTGTGGCCGATAAATACGGAGATAAATGTATCATCGAGCTGAAATGGGGGCAGGGCGCCAAGGATATCGGCGGTGAGATTCAAGTCCGTAGTTTGGATTATGCGCTCTTTCTCAAAAAACGGGGATATGTTGTGGATCCGGATCCGGAACTGCCCGAAGTTCAGCAAGCCTTTGAAACACGTTCCGTCAAATCCTTTGCGCGGCATAGTCGTTTGGGCGCTACGCATCTTAATTCCGTGGAGAAAGTCCGCGAAGATTTTATGGCTACGGTTGAATATCTCAGGAGCCTGGGTTTTAATCGCGTCACTTTGAAAACCGGTTCCTACGGCATGGAAGAGCTGGCCATGGCAATCAAATTTGCAACAGATGCCGGGCTGGATTTGCTCACCATCGATGGCTCCGGCGGCGGTACCGGGATGAGTCCGTGGAACATGATGCAAAGCTGGGGCGTTCCTTCCATCAATCTGCACGCCAAGGCCTATGAATATGCCAATATCCTTGCTGCCAAAGGGCAGAAGGTTGTTGACCTTTCTTTTGCCGGTGGGTTTGCCCTGGAAGACAGTATCTTCAAAGGTCTCGCCCTGGGGGCACCTTTTGTGAAAATGATCTGCATGGGGCGAGCGCTGATGATCCCGGGCTTTGTGGGATCCAACATCGAAGGCGCCCTGTTCCCCGAGAGAAGAGGTAAGCTCAACGGTCATTGGGCTGAACTCCCCAAGACCGTTTTGCGCGTGGGTAACAATGCCCCGGAAATTTTTGCATGTTACCACGATATTCAAAAGAAGGTCGGCAAGGATGAAATGGAAAATATCCCCTACGGCGCCATCGCCATTTATACCATGCTCGACAAACTCTACGGCGGATTGCAACAGCTGTTGGCCGGCGCTCGAAAATTCAGCGTAACAAATATCCGGCGGGGAGATATTTTTTCGGGCAATCGGGAGACCGCTCGGGAAACGGGCATCCCGCACATGTGTGACGCCAATGATGAGAGCGCCAAGAAGATCCTGAACTCCTAAAAAATAAATCCCCCGTTGTTCACGACGGGGGATTTATTTTTATCCACAAGAGTTTGGCAGGCTCGGGCCCGGTATTCTGCCATTGCGACGGCATGTGGGTCTTTAGATAAATAACGTCTCCGACGTCGGCTGTATGGACCGTCTCCCCTAAGGTGAACCGCAATTTTCCTGAAAGCAGATACCCCATTTCTTCTCCTTTATGAACAAAAAAATGGGATGGGAGCTTTTTGTTGGGGGAAATTTCAATGATGTAAGGTTCGGCTCTAGCTTCAAAATCAACAGGAGAAAGACGAATGCCGTGAATGCTCCCTTTCGGGAGGTCTGCAAATGATATCTTGACACCTTCGCCTGAAAATAGTGACCGCTCTGCAATATCGTTTCTATCGTGAAAGAAAGATGAGATGTCGACATTCAAGGCCTGGGCAAGTTTAAAGAGTACCGGCAGGGACGGGTATATGGCACTGCTCTCAATTTGAGAGATCGTACTGGGTGTCACACTGACCGTTTCTGCCAGCTCTTTCTGAGAAAACCCCTGTTCGGCTCGCAACGCTTTGACTTTCGCCCCGATATCGAGCTTGATATTTTTCCCTTTTTCCGATTCAAAAATCAGACACATCCCGTCGTTCCAGAAACCGACGGGCATGTTCAGCGTATCGGGTTTTCGCTTGTCTGCTTTGAGAATCGTCAGTGATGATTTTCCGCTTTTGGCGGAAAGTTCAATGGCTACCTGTGCAATCTGGTTGATGTGGGCTTTGGTCCGTTTGGAGTGAGCTCCTTTTTCCATAATCCAGTAGGCGATGGTGTCCAATTCATACAGCCGGGGACAGGAGCGGGAATAAAATTTAATAATGGCCTCCTCGCTACCCCATACATCCTGCATACCGGTAAGGGTTTCAAAAACAAAGCGGATATCTCCTGTCATGGTTTTGTGAAGGCTGTAGATCGATTCTGAAACAATATCCGGATTCCAGGGTTCGTTGACCTTGATAATCTGGTAGGGCCACCGGGCACCGTCTTTTTCGTAAAATTGGCTGAAGACTTCCGATCCGTTTCCTTTGCCGTGTGTAAAACAGTCAAGGATCGTGAGTTGCTGATTTTCGGCCAATGGCCCAAGATCCTCCAGAATCATCTTGGGTGAGCGGTCAAAGCTGACATATATCAACGGCTTGTTTTGAGCGTGGGATTCCCGGATAAAATTAAAACTGAAAATAGCGGCCAGACTGCCGGCGTCGTCATGCCACACAACATTGTCACCGATATACAACCCGCCTAACAATGTGTCCAGTTGGGCAACACCGGATGAGACCCGTATCTTTTTTTTAAACATGTGGTTTGTGGCTCCCGCTTTAAAAATTATCAATTGACGATTAATAATTGTCAATGGTTAATGAATAATTGTCAACGAAGATCTTTAATGATTGGACAATCAATCCGTTTTGGACGTTGCCGCCAATACCCAAAAAGCAGCCGCTGTTCCCACGGCAAATGCCACGAGGTCTAATATATCGAATGTGCCCAGCAGGAAAAAATTTCGCGTGCTTTCCAGGAAAGGAATTTTGTCAAAAAAGTCGAAGACCATCTGCGTTGCCTGTTCTTTATATTTCTGGCCCAGCTCGAAACAGCAGTCAACCAGAAACCAGCCCGCGCAAATGGCCGCGTATGATATTTTACGGTATGCAAAGAACGAAGCCGTGATGAGAATGAATGAAAAGACATGCAGAAACGCCGGCAGTCGCTGACCCACGACATGCAACATCCGGGAGTGGATGTGAAACAACGGGGCATGGATACCGACGTATTTTGTAAAGTAAATCTGATCCGGCGACCGCAGGGTCAAATAGACCAGAGCACCCAGGCACAGCGCCGATATCCCGATGAAAAATTGAATTTTGTTTATAATAATTACGGGTTTTTCCTTGCTGTCTCTCATATGGGCTCACCGTCCATTGCTGATGTGTTTACCAAGATGGAAACTTTTCTTTTGACAAATACCGGGACCTCATATTATGATTTCATCAATCCAGTTTAAAGGACAGTGCAATCGTATCTGTTTTGCCCGAATATTTCAATTGTCTTTGTTACATTCAAAAAACGTGATTTTTTCATTCAACCCCGGTGATAGCTTTGAAAGGAGGCCCCAATGATTATTTCAAAGGCAGGAACATTTAAATTGTTACGCATCCTAGGTATTTTTTGTGCCATTGCCATGGGTTTTGTAACCCTGGTGGGAACCAGCGAGGACGATGCTACAAATGCGGTAGGTGTTGATGACAGTGTTGAAGCGAATGCAGACCTTACGTTAGATCCCGTCACAGTTGAAAAAGTTGGGACTACCTCCATCATGGCAGCCGGAGACGACTGTAACACCATCAGCATTAATTCTGCCCTGGAAGCTGTTAAGGACGATATAGAAAATTACGACAACCTCGACATCAATAGTGTCGAACTGCGGTATGTATCAGGTTCGTATACGGCAAGCTGGTTGCCGGCGGAGGTCACGTCCTTTAGCTGCAGTCTGACCATCACCGGAGAGCAAAGCACGACGATCGCCGCGACAGCCATCAACAATGCAAGCGGGAACCTTGACAGTACCCTTAGCCAGGCACAAATCGATGTCATCAACCATTACCTTAACAACAGAAGCGAAGAATTCACATATTGCGTGGTATGCGATGATGTTGAGCTTGATTCCTACAGCGTAACCTATGAAGTGGAGATCGGTGTCAAAGTTAAAGGTGATGTTGACGTTTTATAATTGGCTTTACCCGTCGCAATATGCCGTGCTGATTAATCTCTAGTAGATATAAAGACACAGAACAGATAATTTCTAATGCTGTTCTGTGTCTTTTTCTATTTTAAAAGTCTGCAAACAGCAAGACTGAACAGGATGTCTTCTAACTCGTCATCCCGGCCAAGTCCCGCGATTTGTCATGGGCTTTGACAAATCGCGGGGCGCGAGCCGGGATCCATAACCAAGTTGAAATTATTAGTTAAACTGAAATTGATAGGCTGTCCTGGATAGCGCTAAAGCTTCACTTCGTGCCCGGATCTCATCTCGCTACAGGGCGAGATTCGTCCGGAATGACGGCTTTTTACCAATTGTGAGACGCCCTGTGAATTATCGACTGCTTTTCGATGCCTGTCTATATTTGTAGCGCAGTCCTTTAGGGCTGCCATCAAGATTCAACCGGATTCGATGCTTCCTGCTTCATCAGCGGTTTGCGGATCCGAGCGCCTTCTTTAGGCGGTATCTGGTCCATGGCATATTCGGAAAGGGCGGAAATTGTCAGGCTCGGATTGACCCCGGGATTGGCCGGCATGATGGAACCGTCCACCACGAACAGGCCGGGGTAATTATGGACTTCGCAGTTTAAACCGATGACCCCGTCTTCATCGGTTGCGCCAAAGGGAACGCCGCCCATAAAATGGGCCGTGCCGGGGATGTTCAACAAGCTCTCATTGATCATCCCCTGGGGAATTCCGTTTGTTTTCTCCGCCAGTATTTTCGTTCCGCGGTGTGCTATTTCGACCACCGGCTTGATTTTGCGTACCGCGTCCTGCTCGCAGACAAGATCCTTGCAGAACCAGGTGAATACATTGCGGCCCAATTTGACGCGCATCAAATTGTCTTCCGTCTGCATGGTGAGTATGACGATGGTTCTTCGGCCGATGCCCGGAAAGATTCTAGACCGCAAAAAGTCCACGGGGTGTCCGAAAATCTGGGCAAGTGTTTTGAGGATGCGTATGGATATCTTGTTATGCTGATCCACCAGCGGTGCGGCAAGCATTCCCAGGATCGCCCCCGAGCCATCCGGAAAACGGACCGGCTCCATTTGGGTGATGTCGTCTGCATTGAAAATTGAGCCGATGCAGACACCTTTGGAATAATCCTTTTCGTAATGACGTGCGATAATTCCTGTCAGCGACTCGCTGTTGGTGCGTATATTATGCCCGAGCCTGCCGGATATTTTTGGCAGGGACTTTTTAACATCCCGACATTTCAAGAGGAGCCTGTTGGTGCTCACCGTTCCGGCCGAAACGATGACATTGCGTGCCCTGACCTCGCGGGTGAATGTAAACGGCCAGGCAGTGGTTTTGTAATAGCGCAACACATAGCGGGCTCCGTCCGGTTGGTTTCCTTCCAGGGGTCGAATGTCCCTGACGGTTGTTTTGGCCAGGACATAGGCACCAAACTTTTCAGCAAAAAACAGATAATTTTTCATGAGGGTGTTTTTGGCATTGGCCCTGCAGCCGATCATGCACGCGCCGCAATGAATACAGCTTCTGCGATCCGGGCCCTCCCCGCCGAAGTAGGGGTCCGGAAACAATTCACCGGGTTTTTCTTCATCGAAAAAAACACCCACATCCGTGGGGCGGAACGTATCTCCCTTATTGAGATCGTCAGCCACGGCTTTTAAGGCATCATCCGCAGGGGAAAATCTGGGATTCGTCGCCACGCCCAGCATTTTTTTGGCTGTCTCATAGTGCGGTCGTAAAACGGTTTTCCAGTCGGCCAGATGACGCCAGGCCGGTGCGGCAAACAATTTGTCATCAGGCTCCATCAACACATTGGAATAATTGAGGCTGCCGCCCCCGACACCGCTGCCATGCAGAACCATGATGCCGTTCAGCAAGGTGTTCTGCCATATGCCGAAACAGCGCAGTGCCGGAAACCAGAGATATTGCCGGATGTTCCAGTCTCGCTTGGCAAAATCCTTGTCCATATACCGCAGGCCCCGTTCCATCACCAATACATCATAACCCTTTTCGGCCAGCCGCATGGCTGAAATACTTCCGCCGAAACCAGAACCGATAATGACAAAATCATATACAGTTTCGTTTTCCATGCTCAATATCCTTTGCAGTTTCAAAATTGGCTCTTCTCCCAATTATTTGGGAAAAAGGGCTTAAGGATTATAGGGGTTCAAGTGATGATACTTCATTTTATTGAAGAACTGTGGAGAACTCCTTTATCACGAACGCGCAGCGCAGGCGCTTGCGCCGCGTGAGCACGAAAACACGAAAAAATAGCAAGATTTCGTGTTTTCGTGATTGGTTTTGCTTTTTTGTTTTTTCACTCGAATCCTCGAATCCTTGGCCCCTGGAACCCTGAGAGGGTTGTACGAGTCAGCAGAAAACCGAATGGGTTAAATCAGTTGGAGATATTTGAAAAAAAGTTTACCCGGTTTGACCGTATCTGTCAAACCCATATGATAATCTGTTCGAAAAATTGGGAAGCAATAAACACAAAATCCAGCAGGAGGACAACGACATGAGAAAAAATGAACTCTATACCGACTACCACGAATTTTATGAATACTTTGGCAATACGGAAATTGAGCGCATCCGCAAACAGGGCGAAAAGACCATCCGCCATGATTGGATCATTTTTGATACGGTTGAAGAGGCGATGGATTATTTTAATGGTAAATGCGGCGAGTTTGTCGGGTATTATGTTTGATTGTTTTACAAACCGCATGCCAGGCACAAGCGGTTCCGAAGAATCAAGCCCATCTGGAACTGCTCGATGGCTGCGATGCCGCCGGTACTGCAGTGACGGTAATAGATAAGATATTGCTTTTTCAATAATAAGGCATAAAATGAAACTGGCAAAAGAAATAGTGAAAAATGTATCGACAATTGCCGGCTGTGAAGAGAAAGTGGTATCAGTGGCTTTCGAGGAATTTGATCCTGCTGAATGGCTGGAAAAGGTTTATAAACCGGATATCCTTGAAAAGAAAGAAAACCTGGTCATCAAACCGGGATACAATCCATTTGAACCCTAGCAAACAGATGGCCTCTGAATCCTATTGGAAAGGTGGAAGCATGAAGATGTTGAGAACTGCCGATGATCGATTTTCGAATCTTGTCGGGTATTCATATGAGCCGAATTATGTTGAATTGCCGGACAGCGAGGGTGGACCATTAAGGATTCATTATATCGATGAGGGTCCCGAAAGCGCTGAACCCGTATTGATGATGCATGGTGAGCCGTCCTGGTCTTATTTGTATCGGAAGATGATCCCAATAATTACCACTGCCGGATTTCGGGTAATTGCACCTGATCTGGCAGGATTCGGGAGATCGGACAAGCCGTCTGAAAGATCTGATTACACCTACGAACGTCATGTGAATTGGATGCAGGCATGGTTGGATAAAGTGGGCATTAATGAAATCAACCTTGTCTGCCAGGATTGGGGCGGCCTTATTGGATTGCGCTTATTGGCAAATGATCCTGACCGTTTTAAGAGAGTGATCGTAGCCAATACAGGCTTACCGACCGGTGACCAGCTTATGTCTGGTGCCTTTTTGACCTGGCGTAAATTTTCATTGGAAGTTGAGAATTTCGATGTCGGCAGTATCATAGCGATGGGATGCAGGAAAGAGGTCCCTGATGATGTTATTGCTGCCTACAATACACCATTTCCTGATGACACCTATAAAGAGGGTGCAAGGATCTTTCCTTCCCTGGTACCTATTGACCCTGATGATCCGTCTTCATCTGCAAATCGCAAAGCCTGGGAAACCCTATCAAATTTTAACAGACCATTTCTGACCGCCTTCAGCGACGGTGACCCCATTACGGCCGGCGGTGAACGTATCTTTCAAAAATTGGTCCCCGGCGCAAAGGGCCAGCCCCACACAACCATCAGAGGTGGCGGACATTTTCTGCAGGAAGATTGCGGTGAGGAATTTGCTGAAGTGGTCGTAAACTTTATTAAATAAATTAATCTGTTTCTAAATTGGATTTGCATTATGGGGGAAAAGAAAGTGGAAAAACGAAAATTCAAGCGATACAGCTACAAACCCGATTGTTGCCCAATCTTGGATTGCCGGAGCATACAGTACAAAGTTCTTAACATTTCTGAGGGTGGTCTCAAAATCGAGATTCAAAGCAAACCAGAGATGCAATCAGATTCATACGTTTTTAATGGCGATCTTTGCCTTTCCAACGGCAAACAAATACCCGTATCTGGAAAGCAGGTGTGGATTATTGGAAACGAAATCGGTATAAAGCTAGATGAACCGATCCGTGAAAAGATAATCAATTCCGAGATCGGAAATTTTCAAGATACGGAATAAAGGCACATTCGTGAAAAAAACGGGATCAGATCTTTGATAGGGGACATGGTGAAAAAATGACAAAAATCAGCGAAAATGTTATAGAAAAGCATGGCCCGCAAATTCCGCATTGATGCCCCTGGGGCACTTCACCATATCATCATTCAGGTATTGAGCGTCGCTCAATATTTATCGATTCGCAGGATTATCAAAATTTTCTTGATTTGTTATATCCAGGGAACTTCCTCCACCGTCATATCCCCACCGGCATCACCCGTATTTAGTGTGCCTGCAGGTTCAATGACCATGATATTACACTGACTGTCGGCAATCGGTTTATGCTCAGCGCCCTTCGGCACAACAATCATTTCACCCTTTTTGAGATCAACCTTGCCATCAGGAAAGGCGATGCGCATCTCTCCATCAAGGACAATGAATACCTCATCCGTTTCATCATGCTTGTGCCAAACGAATTCACCTTGAATTTTAACCAGCTTGAATTGATAATCATTCATTTGGGCAATTATTTTGGGTGACCAATGTTCAGTGAACTTCGTTAACTTTTCGTCAAAATTTATCGCCTTGAAGTCCATTCTGTCCCTCCGTTTTGCAGCCTTTGTTTGACAACTTTTAGCCTGTGCTTTGTGGTCGTCTTCATTAGAAACAAGCAGCAGTTTTTTTATTGGTTTATTAAAGGTTCAAAAAATTCCCTGATATGATCATCCGTCATCATGCCTATTCTTTTAGCCAGCTTTGGTGACAGGGCAGTGAAATCTCCCTTTGATTTTGCACACAGTTCATTTTTCTCGTTGTAAAGCAACCCCTCAACTGAAACTTTGCGGTCCCCATTGTAATCAATAACCCTGCCTTCGGCTCTCAGCCTTTCGCCAACATGAAGCGCTTTAATGAAATCGACTGTCATTGAGTTTGTCAGGGTAACCTTCTTGAGGAGGTACAAGCCAGCCCAACCCATAATTTCGTCAAGAATTGTTGATACAATCCCACCGTGAACGATGTTCTGCCATCCACCCATATGGTTTGGCACTGATAGCCAAGAGTATACAGCTTCTTCATCGGTAAATAATTTCATCTGCAAACCAAATTTATTGCTTGGACTACAGGCGAAACAGTTTTGGGTATCGCTGTTGTGAAGCTCTTTGTATTCTTTAGTTGCATCCACTGTCATTCCCATTCACGATTCAGTTGATGGTTCCACAAACCGCGTGCTTGGCACGCGGTTACGAACTGAAACCTACGAAGACGTGCCGTCTCCTTTTCACGCGTGGCAGTTTACTCCTGCTGAAGAAAGCTTAAATATAGAGAGTGAATATAAATATAGAAGAAGCGTTGACACCGGTTCTTTTCCTTATATCAGATTGTCAATTTATTTTTCAACTTAAAATTAACCGCGCAATAAAATTCGGATTTGCCTGGAATCCGCCGAAAACAGCCCAAAACAGAAGAGCGAAAATCAGAAGTTGTTATCAGTTTTTCAATCTGATAATAAATTCTCTCAAGCTGACTCAGGTCGTTTGACAAGATTGAGGAAATTCTCGAATCAGGAAGTGCTGATTTTATATCATTACCACGTCCGTTGATTCGACAGCCCGACCTTCCAAATTTATGGCTTTCAGGTTCCGGCAAGAATAAGGCAGAATGTATTTCTTGTAATGCATGCCTGCCGATAGGTGCCGAACCGACAAAATGTAGAGCAAAGAAAGAATAAGATGACAGTATCTATGTTTCTTGAGGAGGGCGAATGAAAATTTCACTATATCAGATCGATGCATTTGCATCAGCGTTGTTTAAAGGTAATCCGGCAGCAGTGTGCCCTTTAGACGAATGGCTGCCCGATGAAACAATGCAATCCATTGCAGCAGAGAATAATTTGTCCGAAACGGCGTTTTTTGTGCCAAAGGCCGATGGCTTTCATATCCGATGGTTTACCCCGGTAAGTGAAGTGGATTTATGCGGCCATGCGACCTTGGCAACGGCATATGTTTTGTTTAATATTCTCGGTTATGAACAAGATAAGATCGAGTTTGATTCCAGGTCCGGGATGTTGGCCGTGACAAAAGACAATGAGTGGCTGATCATGGACTTTCCAGCGCAGCCGCCCGTTCCCTGCGATATCCCGGAGGAAATCGTTCAGGCGTTTAATACAGTTCCTGTTGAATGTTTGGAGTCAGAAGATTTGATTGTTGTATTTGAGCGGGAAATTGATGTTGAATCGGCAACCCCGGATTTCGAAATAATTAAAAAACTCGATTTCCGCGGTGTCGCTATTACGGCAAAATCCACGCGCTACGATTTTGTCGCACGGTTCTTTGCACCCAAATATGGAATTCCTGAAGACCCGGTTACGGGTTCCGCGTATACACAACTTGCACCGTACTGGGCTTCCAAAACCGGTTCAAAAAAATTCAGTGTGAAACAACTGTCACAACGAGGTGGTGAATTACGATGTGAACTTGCCGGTGATCGGGTTTTTATCTCCGGCAAAGCAGTCAAATACCTGGAAGGAAAAATAAACATCGAAACATAACAATACGCGGAACGGCTCGAAGCTCGCTGCACATGGGAAGAAGCGAACATCAAATATGGCTGCTTTAATGAGGGTGGATTTTTTTTCCATGACCTGAGGCATGCGGCTATAATCAGGTTTTGTCTTTTTTGTCACCTTGTTTTCTTATTCCTGTAGCGAGGACGTAAATAATCACCGTGTGTTTATCGACTTTATAAATAATTCGATATCTGCCTGCAGCATGTATTGAACGAAATCCGGATAGATCCTTTACTAACATTTTCCCCTTGACACTACAAAATGTTGCATTGTAGTATATGAGCATAAGCTCATAACTGACAAAAGGGTAAACTCTGAACCCAAGCAGATCTTTCATAACCCACTAAATTATTTTCGAAATGATGAAAGAATGTCCAGGAATAATTTTGTTTTCAGTTGAGGATTGCAAATTTAGCTCATCAGGCGAGTACAAAATCAAAATACATGACATTTGCTTCAGCGGTAAGAGCTGGAAGCCTCTTCAATAAAGTATCGAACACGTCAGGATTATTGAGAGGGTGAAGGAAAAAACGTCAATCAAAAACAAGAACTGAGGTTGAAAGGAGATTTACATGGGTATAAAAACTCGCGAAGAGTATAAAGAAAGCCTGCGAAAGCAAAGCCCTAACGTTTACATGGAAGGAGAAGAGGTAACGAACATTGTAGATCATCCCGGTTTTCAGGTGGCCATAAACAACACGGGGGTTTCCTACGAATTGGAACATGATCCTAAATATCGAGAATTTGCCACTCTTAGCTCCCCGCTTATTAACGAAGAGATCAGTAGATGGACGAATATACAGCAAAATGAGCAGGATGCTCTTGCCATGGTCAGGCTTATGAGGGGTATGGGAGATTACTTCTGCCCTTGTTGCTATAGATGTCTTACGAGCATCGCTTTAAACAGTGCATGGGCTGTTAGTTACGACATCGATCAAAAGTACAATACCGATTATCATCCGCGGGTTGTTGAAATTGTAAAGGAAGCTCAGAGAAATGACTGGATAATTGGGGCAGCATCAATAGACCCCAAAGGGGACAGAAGCTTAAAGCCCAGTGAGCAACATGATCCGGATTTGCATCTGCACGTCATTGAAAAAAAGAAGGATGGCATTGTCGTGAGAGGCGCAAAGGCACACGTCTCATGTGGACCGTATGCCCATATGCTATCTGTTCGAGGGTCTGGTAAGGCCGAGGAGTCTGAAAAGGATTATGCTCTTGGCTTTTTTACCCCGGTTGATGCTGAAGGTTTAATACATATATCTAAACCGGCACCAGCACCACGTGAACCCAAGGATATCGAGAACCCGATCAGCTCGAAACATGGTGGGCTGGTAGAATCGATGATTATCTTTGACGATGTGTTCGTGCCATGGGAAATGGTATTCCTCTGCGGAGAATATGAGTTTACTCCTTCACAATCCGCAATGAGAGGAGCCCTTCATGCCATGCATAAGTGCATGTGCCAGTCAGCCCTAGCGGATATAGAAATCGGGGCCACGGCATTGATAGCCGATTACAATGGCCTGTTGGAGGCTCCTAACATACAGGAATCAATAGGTGAGATGATCATGAGTGCCGAGATCATGAATTCATGTGCCATTGCATCTGCCCTGGAGGGTCGGAAACATGAATCAGGGGTATATATCCCCAAGGCCGGGCCGGCATGTACGGGTAAGGTTTTTTCAGCCAGAAATTTAGGACACAACCGTTTTTTCATGCAGGATGTCGCCGGTGGGTTTGTGGCGACCATGGCCTCAGAGAAGGACTATAAAAATCCGAAGACTAGAGGGCTTCTGGAAAAATACTATAAGGGAAGAGAGGGTGTGCCAACCGAGTTCCGTATACGTGCCTTCAAACTTATTGAAGACTTAGTAGCTTCTCCTTATGCCGGATGGAGGCAAGCAATGGCTATTAGTGGAGGGGGAGATGCTCGACACCACAAACAGATGGCTATGGCGGATTACGATCTGGAGCAGAGTATTAGAAATGCAAAGATTGCCGCTGGCATAAAAAGCGATTAATTAACTGGCGATAAGCTCTCTGAATTCAGAGACTGTAGGATCCTGTGAAGATTAAAAATAAAAAGGGATGAAATAAAGAGCCCACGCAGGCGAAGGAAGATCGCTCGTGCCCGCGCCGTCATTATATTGCTGCGATCGACCAGGCGGGATTCAATGGTGCCGATGTCGCCAGAGCGCTGAATTTAACGCCGTCTGCGGTAAGGGAGGGCGCCGGAAATAACTTTCCCCAGTTTTCCTTCTATATGATTTTCCATCTCAAAGGCACTCTCTCCCGGTACAGCTTCCGGATCATAGGCCTATCGCATGCGTGAGGGGTTGAGGGGGCAGTTCCCTTGGTCTACTCGACTCGGTAATCAGCTGATATTTGGTTTTCTGATAAGATAAATAAAAAGCATTTAACATATCTGGAGGTGGGCTATGGAGAAAAATGTAGGATCGCCGTTAGATGCAGTAACGTTTGAGACAACCTGCTGGCCAGAAGAGCATTACCGTAACCCCCCGCAGCTCATTCCAGTCAGGTTAGTTATACCGCTTCGTAGAGGAAATCCCTAACTGTAGGTTTGTGTCGTGGGTCACCCCGCAAGCCTAAAGGCGCCATGCAGTCCTTCAATCACCATTTGTATCCCAATTACTGCAAGGATTAAGCCCATCAAACGGGTGATTACTCCCAAGGCACCGACTCCGATGAAGGTAACGAACTTTTCACCGAATAGAAAAAGCACGTAAGTGATTACACAAAGAACAGCGAACGCAGCAATAGTCACCACCATCTCCATAATGCTGCCCCCCGCTGAGAAATTCATTGCCGTTGCAATAGTGCCCGGACCTGCGAGTATCGGCATCGCCAAGGGAGAGACTGCGACGCTAAGTGCCGCCTCCCGGCATTTCTTGTTGTCCCCTTCGTTAAGCTGATGAACGCTTGATTGATTACCTTGCAGCATATGAAAGCCGATAAGCGAGACTAACAGACCTCCGGTAATCTGAAAGGCGGGCAGGGTTATGCCAAAAAGGTCAAAGATTACCTTTCCTGCAACGGAAAATATGGCAATGATAAAAAACGCCAAGATCAGCGATCGTAAGGCTACGGCCTTAATCGTTTGTTGATTATCGTTGGCTGTGAGGCCAAGGAAAATCGGAACATTGGCTATGGGGTTCATTATGGCAAAGAACCCCATAAACACGGTCGCGGTGTGAAGCAGCACACCTTTCATTTTTCATCCAACTCCTTTCCAGATATTGGGGTTTAGAATATACATCTTATATAGAACTCTATATAAAATATAAACTATGGTTGTGAAGGTCCGAATCCCCCTACCCACCGAAAAAACCAACCAAAAACAATTAGCTGAACAATAAAACCAATAAGGCAAAC
>CAYTAQ010000067.1:0-20447 GCA_964435695.1 uncultured Desulfobacterales bacterium
TATTAATTACGTATATTTCACAACTGAGCATGTGGCTTCCCGCATTATTTTTTGACTGATAATAAAAAGCAGAGAGGTATCAAACAATGGAAATTCGAAATGCCGTACACCCGGACCACGCTGTACTACTCGATACAGCGGAATTACGCGAACAGTTCTTAATTCAGGGTCTCTTCAAGCCCGATGAAGCGAAGCTGGTATACAGTTATTTCGACCGGCTGATCGTGGGTGGTGTCTGCCCTGTGAATCCGCTAAAACTAGAGGTAGACGAAAAGGTCATCGGTGCGCCCTTTCTTCTGGAAAGACGGGAATTGGGCGTGATAAACGTCGGTGCCGCAGGTTCCGTGACCGTCGACGGAGAAACATATGGCATGTCTCCAAAAGACGGTCTGTACATCGGTTTGGGTGCTGAAAAACTGGAATTTTCCAGCGCTGACAAAAACAACCCGGCCCGATTTTATCTCAACTGCGCGCCGGCCCACGCGAATTATCCAACCTCAAAAGTTACTTTCAGCGAGGCCGCGCCGGTTGAAATGGGTGAAATGGCCCAAAGCAACAAAAGGACCATTCGCAAGTACATTCATCCGGACGGTGTGAAAAGCTGTCAGCTGGTGATGGGTATGACAACCCTGGAAACCGGGTGTGTCTGGAATACCATGCCGGTGCATACCCACCAGCGGCGGATGGAAGCCTACTTTTACTTCGGACTGGCGGATGACCAGGTTGTTTTTCATTTCATGGGCGAGCCTGGTGAGACAAGACACATCGTCATGCGCAACGAAGAAGCCGTTCTCTCGCCCAGCTGGTCCATTCACTCCGGCGCCGGCACCGCCAGCTATACGTTTATCTGGGGAATGGTCGGTGAAAACCAGATCTTCACGGATATGGACGCCGTGCCCATGAATGAACTGATGTAGCTGCCTGAACCTATTTTGGTTTTAGTGAGAACATTACGGAACTTTTTTAAATGAGGAGTAACTGAATATGACGCTGAAGCAGTTTAGTCTGGCAGGAAAGATTGCCATCGTCACCGGAAGCAGTACAGGTCTTGGTAAAGGCATGGCTTACGGTCTTGCCGAGGCGGGCGCCGACATTGCCGGCGTCTACCATAACGATCCGCCCCAAAACAAAGAAATCATCGAAACCATGGGACGGCGTTTCCACGGTATCCGGGCGGATCTTTCGCACATCTCATCCATTGGAGACATCATCGAGCAAACCCTAGAAACCTTCGGCAGACTCGACATTCTGGTCAACAACGCAGGTATCATTCGGCGAAGTCCCTCCGTCGATTTCACGGAAAAAGATTGGGATGACGTAATGAATGTCAATCTCAAATCACTGTTTTTTCTGTGCCAGGCCGCCGCCCGCCAGTTTCTCACCCAGGGGCATGGCGGAAAAATCGTGAATATCGCCTCCATGCTCTCGTTCCAGGGAGGCGTTCTGGTTCCTTCATACACGGCAAGCAAAAGCGGCGTTATGGGGCTCACGCGATTGCTCGCCTGCGAATGGGCGCCGCATAACATCAATGTCAACGCCATCGCGCCGGGATACATGGCCACCCGAAACACCCAGCCAATTCAGGATGACCCGGTTAGAAACAAGCAGATTCTGGAACGGATTCCAGCCGGGAGATGGGGGAAACCCGAAGATTTGAAAGGTGCCGTCGTCTTTTTGGCCTCTGAGGCGTCCAATTACGTCAACGGTTACACACTGGCGATTGACGGCGGCTGGCTGGCCCGGTAATGACCTTTTATTGGGGAATCATCGGTTGCGGTGACATTTCTCAACGGAGTGTCGCCCCGGCCATCCATTCTCTTGACAACTGTAAACTTATTGCGGCCAGCCGGAAAAATCCGACATTACAGCTCGAATGCGCCCGGAATTTAGGTGTTGAAACTGTTCTTACGGATTGGCGAGAGATGATTCAGTTGGACAACTTGGATGCCATCTATGTTGCAACCCCCGTATTTCTGCATTGTGAAATGGTGCAGACCGCAGCAAATGCAGGCAAACATGTCCTTTGTGAAAAACCAATGGCCATGACCAGCGAGGAATGTGTGAGGATGATCGACGCCTGCCGCTCCAATCACGTGCACTTGGGCATTGCGTATTACCGCCATTTTTTCCCGGTAATTGAAAGGATAAAATCACTCATCGCATCCAATGCCATCGGTAACATATTGCTGATCCAAATCAACGCCTTTGAGACCTTTCTGCCCGGCAAAGACCATCCCCGTCACTGGATCATGGAAACCCATAAATCCGGTGGCGGTTGCTTGATGGATTTCGGCTGTCACCGTATCGAAATCCTGCTCAACCTGCTTGGAGAAATCCGCCGGGCGGGCGGTATCACAGGGCATATCTATCCGCAGTATGATGTAGAAGATACTGCCATTGTCTCATTGGCTTTTGAGAGCGGTGCTTGTGGCGTCGTGTCCGTCATGCGGGGCGGAACTTCGGAAAAGGACACTCTCTTTATTCAGGGCACCCGTGGAACAATTGCCGCAGAAGAGCTTAATAAAGGGGTACTACAAATTACAACCGCCGAGGGCTATCGTGAAGAAAAATGGCCGCCTCATAAAAATTTCCACCAACCGCTGATTGAGAACTTTATCAAAAGCATAGAGGGAAACCGTTCATTCGCCGTTAACGGGCAGGTAGGGCTGAAAGTACATGATATCATTGCTGCCATATATGAATAATTCGAGGAGTTATATACAGATTATCGGTTTATTTCAAATCCGAACACGCAGGAAAGCCTAGCGAACTTCATTTTTGTAGCGTTTGATCTGCGCTTCGTAATCCTCATTTTCCCCATAGACCGGAAATCGCTTGCAAAGCAAAGACACCTTCCTTTTGATAACCGTTAGCGCTTTGGAGTCTTCATGATGGGTTATCGCCGTATCCAGCAGATTGCTTATCATCGGCATTTCATCCGCGCCCATACCTCTTGCTGCCGCTCCGGCCATACCGAGTCTGATACCGCTGATTCTTCCCGGTTTTTCTTCGTCACCGGGGATCACATTTTTATTGAGAATAATTCCCGCCATCTCAAGGGCCTTTTCCGCAGTTTCCCCGTCAATACCGGCGGCACTTAAATCAACGATCACCTGGTGTGTGTCTGTTCCACCAGTGATGATGGCATAGGCCTTTTCAGCAAGCAGCTTTGCCAGTGTGGCGGCATTTTCGATGGTTCTTTCCTGGATGCGCACAAATTCATCCTCCATCGCCAGCTTGAATATCACGGCCTTTGCAGCGATGGAATTGACCGCGCTCGTACCCTGACACCCCGGAAAGAGGGCACGATCAACCGGCTTTGCAAACTGTTCTTTACATAAAATTACGCCCCCTCTGCCTCCCATCATGGTTTTATAGCACGTGAACGTCACAAAATCGGCAAGCGGCACGGGGCTTGGAATGATTTTGGCAGCCACAAGCCCTCCGATATGCGCCATATCCACCATCAGGTATGCAGAAACAGATTTTGCAATACCAGCCAATTTTTCATAATCGATACGTCTCGGGTAAGAACTGGTTCCGGCAACCATCATTTTCGGTCGATATTTTTCGGCAATTCTACCAACCTCATCATAATCGATTCGGCCGGTATCTCTGTTAACACCATAGTGTTGAACGCGGAAGCACTTACCGGCAATGGATGCAGGATGTCCATGGGATAGATGGCCCCCATGGGCAAGTTTCATGGAAAGTATTTTGTCGCCCGGATTCAGGACGGAAAAGAACACGGCAAGGTTGGCGGATGTGCCGCTATGCGGCTGAACATTCACGTGTTCCGCAGCGAAAAGCGTCTTGGCCCGTGAAATCGCTAAACGTTCAACTTCGTCAGCATACATGCAGCCTGCATGATACCGTCGTCCAGGGTACCCCTCGATGGTTTTTGTATTAAAAACAGACCCCAAGGCCTCCATAATCGATGGCGGGGCATGATTCTCTGCTGCAATGAGGTCGAGGGTCTCTTCAATCCGCTGTGTTTCCCTGCGAACCAGGTCCGCAATTTGGGGATCATCCTGTTGTAATGCCTTCATGAAGATCAGTTGTCGTGTTCCCCCTTCTCATCCAAAGCGGGGTTATCCGGCAAATTAATTTCTTCCACTACAAATTTCTGAACGAGCTCAAAAAGCGCATTAACCCCGAATGGTTTTGCCAAAAAGGCGTCTGCGCCCGATTCTCTGAC
This sequence comes from uncultured Desulfobacterales bacterium, assembly GCA_964435695.1. Taxonomy (GTDB): domain Bacteria; phylum Desulfobacterota; class Desulfobacteria; order Desulfobacterales; family B30-G6; genus CAYTAQ01. The sequence goes on from CAYTAQ010000067.1 coordinate 4,199, forward strand.
AGGAGCCTCATTTTCAGGCTTATCCGATATCATGACAACAATGGTTTTGGCGCTCACCGCTTTTACTTTTTTCAACAGTGTCAAGCCATCGATTTCTTCTAAATTGACATCCGCAACAATAATATCCGGAAATCCCGTCTCTTCGAAATGAATCCACGCATCAAACCCGTTATCGAATTTTAAAACATCCCGGTTCACACTATACATGAGCGTGCTGACAACAAAGTCTCTTATAATAACATCTTCGTCAATTACGGCTATTTTTACATTCGGGATGATGGTGAACCTCACGCAACCTTCAAAAACTGCATTTGACTGATCTGTTGACTGAATGTAATGGAGTTGCAAATCGAATTTAAATTCTTTTCGAGGGCTTCCTTTTTATGGGATTCGAGAGAATGCCCCTTGGCAAAAGCCTCCGCCATTACTGCCAGCAATTTGACCCTTTGATAAAATATTCTATCAAAATCCAACGCACCGGCACCACCCTCGTCTTTATCAAAAAATTCCAGATCTTCAGCCAAACCGAGGGCGTCGGTTTTTACATATTCGACATTGTCTAAAATGCTTTTCACACGGTTTTTGCCCAAAGGATAGCCACCCAAATATGCTTTGGTCATAATGATAAGAAGCTGCAGCCTGGAAATAAAAATATCGTCCAACTCCATTTCTCTCATCATGTCCGGTTCTGAACCCAATCTCAGCATCCCACGTACCTCCCCACACTGAAATGTATGCTCTTAAGCCGGCTCATTCACTCAAGGCTTTGAAAAGGGTTTTCCACACTCCTTGCAACGACCGTCCGGACCGATGACACCGATACAGCTCTCGTCGTTGCAGAGTATACGGTCCTCCCAATCGCCATCCGCCGGGCGTACGGGCTCTTCATCATCAAACACATCTGCCTCCGGCGCATCCATGGCATCCGCCGCAACCGGCGTCGTTTTCAAATCACCGTCATACGGTTTTCCGCACTCCCGGCAGCAACCATCCTCACCGATGGTGCCGATACAGCTCTCATCGCTGCACAACGTGCGGTTTTCCCAATCATCATTTTCGTGTGTCTTTGTCGTTTTACTGGGCATTTTAATTTCACATGTTCGGGATCAAGGCTTTTAGACTTTCGTCGTTTGTTTGTCACCCACCCCTTGCAGAAGGGATTCAATAATAGCCTTCTGTACCTGGCTGGTTAATTTAAACCTGACGCCGATTCCATCCTCTGATTTTCGGGCCACTTCCGCCGGAATTTTGAAAGCACGTCCCTCGTCGGCTAAGGACATGGACAAAACAATCTCTTCGCCGATGGAGAAGGATTCTCTGGTTTTAATGAACACGCCACCGGTGCTGATGTCCTGAATATAGTCCTTAAATACCCTTTCTGAATCAGCATAGTCGACGCTGATGAGACAGCTTATTCGGACATTCTTCCGATCGCCTTCCTTCTGAGCTTCTTCTAAAATATCGTTTTCCAAGCGTTCCAACAGGTTTTCAAGCCGTTTATCCGGAAGGTTGTGAATAAGCTCTACCAGACGGCCGATTAAAGCGTATCTCCTCATTTGATCTTCAGAAGCAATCATAGGACCATCCTTGTTAAGATTTATACTAAGTATTACTATACGTTATTTGTATATCATTGGTCAAGAGCGGAATCAGTATTGATAAATCGAATAATTAAATGTATTTCAGTGGTCGACAAGCGGATCAACTCCTGTTGTCGGACTGTCGCGATAACCCCAAAAAAATTTGAATAAAATTGAAGAACCAACCGATAAATATAATAAAAATTGTATTGGCCATATTCAGTGGGTTTCTTCTCACGGCTTCTTTTCCTGAATTCGGCCATGGGTTTTTTGCCTGGATTGCCCTTGTGCCCCTGATGATTTCCCTCAGCAATCTTTCGCTCTTTGACGGCTTTCGTATCGGTTTTTTAGCAGGGCTCGTTCATTATATTACACTGCTATACTGGTTTGTTCCCTTTTTGAAAACCTATGGGCCTTTTCCGATTTTTCTCAGCATCGTGGTACTTCTTGTTTTATCTTCTTATATCGCCCTGTATTTTGCTTTATTTTCAATGATATTCCTATGGCTAAGCGCTTCGGCAATCTCCTGCTTTTTTCTCTCCCCAATGATTTGGGTATCGTTGGAATATATCCGGTCTTTTCTTTTCACCGGTTTTCCATGGGAATTGTTGGGATATTCACAATTTAACGCATTGCACATCATCCAGATTTCGGATATATTCGGTATTGTTGGCATATCATTTCTGCTGGTATTATTCAACACAACGCTTTTCTTATGGTTTTTGTTTTTCAGCCAAAGGAGGTGGCAGGGTCAAAACGTATCAAGACACCATATACAACTGATTACCGCTGTTTCTGTAATCCTGTTCGCCATGACATGGGGATACGGCACGCGGCAGATTCATTCGATGGATAAAGCCATTGCGCAATCACCTAAAAAGCGAATTGCAGTTGTGCAGGGGAATATCGACCAGACACTCAAATGGGATTCAACCCATCAACGATCAACTGTCAATAAATACCTGGAACTTTCTCTAACACAGCGGGCGGAACAACCTGATCTCATTGTCTGGCCGGAGACGGCCATGCCTTTCTACCTTTTTCACCACATGCCGCTGACGAACATGGTTACAAGGGGTATTCAAGAAGCTGAAACAGATTTTATTGTGAGCAGCCCCTCCTTTACGCAAAGTGAAAATCGCATCCGGTATTTCAACAGGGCTTTTCTGATCCTCTCCAACGGGACGGTTATTGACACATATGATAAGGCTCACCTGGTCCCATTCGGCGAATATGTCCCCTTAAAGAAATGGCTGCCGTTTCTCGGGAAAATGGTGGAACAGGTCGGTGACTTTTCATCCGGAAACGTCGGTGATACGCTCAAATGGCACCAACATAGAATCGGCATGCTGATTTGTTATGAGTTGATCTTCCCCTACCTATCGCGAGCTGCCGTACGAAATGGCGCGGATGTTCTTATCAATATTACCAATGACGCCTGGTATGGTGATTCGAGCGCCCCTTATCAGCATTTTTCTATGGCTGTTTTCAGGGCGATTGAAAACCGCCGCTCACTGGTAAGATCGGCAAATACGGGAATTAGCGGATTTATCGATCCGGTTGGCAGGATTTTGGCGGAAACGCCCATTTTCAAAGAAGCGACCTTGACGCTGGGAGTTCCACTGCTTAACATTTCAACGCTGTACACGCGATGGGGTGACTTTTTTGCCCGGGGATGTCTGGTCGTGCTGATCTTCATGATTGTCCGTCGGTGTCTGAAACAGAAACATGAATTAACTTAGGAATGATGGAGTTTTGGAGTCCTGGAGTATTGAAATATTGGATTTAGCACAGCAATTGTTCTCTGTTATTTCCATTACTCCAGCACTCCAATACTCCAAATCAGATAGCGATGGCTTTTTAAACATCAGTTTTAAACACTCAATTATAATGAGACATATACTGTCTTTTTTCTACCCATAAAAGACCAACAGGAGGTATCATATGTCCCTAGAATTAAAACAACGCCTGAAAGAACTGGAACAAAAACTTGAACAATTAAAGGAGTATCTTTGACATAACCGGCAAAGAAAACCGCTTGAAAGAAATCGAGCAGATCATCTCGCGGGAAGGTTTCTGGGACAATCCGGAAGAAAACAAGATCCTGTTAAAAGAGCGAACGTCGCTGGCAGATAAAATCGATTCCTTCCATGAGCTGCTTAAAGATTTGGAAGAGAATAAAATCCTGCTGGAACTTGCGGTTGAAGAATCCGACAAGGAAACCCTTGGGGAAGTTGACAGCGGAACCAGTCGTTTAGAAGATAAAATCAACTCTCTTTCGTTTAAGACCATGCTGGACGGAGAAGATGACAAGAAAAATGCCATCGTCTCCATTAATGCAGGAGCCGGTGGAACAGAAGCCCAGGACTGGGCTGAAATGCTGTTTCGAATGTATTTGAGATGGATTGAGAGAAAGGGCTATAAAGCCGTTGTCATCGACTATCAACCGGGCGATGAAGCCGGCATCAAGAGTGTTACCTTTACAGCAGGAGGCGCTTATGCTTACGGGTATTTAAAGTCCGAAATCGGCGTTCATCGACTGGTGAGAATTTCTCCCTTCAATGCCAGCGGCAAACGCCATACATCGTTTGCATCGGTATCCGTCTATCCGGAGCTCGATAACAGCATTACGATTGATATCGAAGAAAAGGATCTGCGCATCGATGTCTACCGGGCCAGTGGCGCTGGTGGACAGCATGTAAACAAAACCAGCAGCGCTGTTCGCATTACACATTTGCCTTCCGGCATCGTCGTTCAGTGTCAGCAGGAAAAATCTCAACACAGAAACAAAGAAATGGCCATGAAGGTCCTGAAATCCCGTCTGTATCAGGCTGAAAGACAAAAACAAGATGACAAAAAACAGGAGCTGCATGACAATAAAGATGAAATTGCCTGGGGAAGTCAAATACGCTCCTATGTGCTCCATCCGTATCAGATGGCAAAAGACCACCGTGTAAATCTTGAAATCGGCAATGTGAATGCGGTGCTGGATGGCGAGATTGATCCTTTTATGGAAAAGGTCCTGCTGGCCGGCAAGGCTTGATTAGCCATTTCGCACGCAATACAGACAAGTCGCTGTGCCGGTGATCCGTAATTCATGCTGTATTTTCGTTTGCTTCAATGTCAGGTCGATGTTCGGATTGACGGCAACACTTTTTTGTTTCCAGATCGAACCTGTGGGTGATACAGGCAGGCAGCTCATTCAGGTGATGGGTCACATAAAGGAGCTGGGTTTCGATTTTGTCGCAGATATCATCTATCAATTCCAGGATGAGTTGACGGTGGTAAAGATCCAGCCCCTGGCAGGGTTCATCCAGAATCAGTATCTCGGGTGTGGTTACCACAGCACGTGCCAGCAGAATCATTCGCCTTTCACCGTAGGAGAGAAGATCATACCGCCTATCCATAAGGTGCAATAACTTCAGCCGTCGGACCCACTTCTGCGCGATTGTTCGCTGTCTGTCACTTGCGCGCTGATACAGACCGATGGAGTTGAAAAATCCGGAAAGCACGACATCAAAAGATCGAATCGGCTTGCGATAACTGATTTGAAATTCGGGCGACAACAGGCCCATGTGCTGTTTTATTTCCCAGATAGATTCTCCGCTGCCCCGGCGTTTCCCGAACAGATAAATCTCATTGGCATATGCCTGAGGATGGTCGGAGGCAATCAACTGCAGCAGGGTCGTCTTTCCCGAACCGTTGGGTCCTATAATCGCCCAGTTTTCGCCTTTTCTGACCTTCCAGCTGAGATCATTAAACACGGTTGCAGTCCCATACCGTACCGTGGCATGCTTCACCTCAATCACGACAGAACCACACTGCTCGGCAGGAGGCATCGGCCGGGAGATCCCATGCTGAACGGGCGATGTCATGATGTTCCGTCCGAACACATGATATAAGATTTCAGTCGTTAATAACCGATCCCGCATTCCCTGGCCGAAAACTCTGCCCTCCTTCAGACAAATGATATGAGAAATGGCAGGTATGATATTTTCATGGCGATGGGTAGCCAATATGATCTGAATTCCGGCCTGAACAAGCGTGTCAATGAATGACTTCAGCTGCGCCCTGCTCTTCCGATCCAGGCCGGCAAAAGGCTCGTCAAGAATCAACAGGCTTTGGGTCTGAATGACCGCCTTTAAAATAAGGACCTTTCTCATTTCACCGATGGACAGCTTGCGGATGGGACGCGGCAAAAGGTCTTTTATATCGAAAACCGACAAGATCTGCGTTATCGGCAGGCGGTTTTTACCCCGATGTTCCCGAACTTCCTCAATAACCTGCTCAACCGTAAGGTAACTGTTGAGCTTTCCACTGAAATACCGCGCCTCATCGCCCGCCTGTTCCTTTGCAATTATTTGCTGGTGGAGTTCGAAAGAAATAAACCCGATGGCAGCTGGTTGCGCCTGCGGCCCATAACGCCGGAGATGCCCTGCGACCACAGGCGTATCGCCTGTAAGAGCTCGCAGCAGGGTTGATTTTCCTGATCCATTGGGGCCCAGGACCGCCCAATTCTGATGCTTTTTTATTTCCCACGCCGTGGACGGCAGGATATGATGATCCCGAACCCGAAGTGTGACATCCTCGAAAACAATGAATCGATTATCTGTCTCTTTCGTATGTAAATTCATGGACTAAGCCCGCATCACCACCACCAGCAGATGTCCCTTCTTGATGCGAACTCGGGCGGACGGTTCCCTCAATACGTTGCTGACGCCCCGGGTGGTTCCAACGAAAAGCGTGTCCTCTTGCAGGGGATATTCAAAACCGGAAATCGTCACGCCAAGGGCATCCTGCACCAATGGGAGCAAGGATATAACATCGCCGGGACGGCCGTTTATTTCAACCTCCTGTCCATCATGAATGCAGAAAATTTCCTGATGTTCCACCAGCAGTTTTACGGCTGCATTTTTCAGCATCGGCGAAGCCAAAATCAATACATTTGAAAACGTCATGTCCCACCGTGCACCCAGTGCCCCTAAAACAATTATCTCTTGAATGTTTCGGGCCAAGGCCAACTGGATCGCCAACTGCAAATCGGTTTCATCTTTATGTTTTGGAAACCGGATGACTTCAACACCCTTTTCCTCGCATACCGATACATCAAGAGGATTGACGGAATCCATATCCCCCACGATAACATGCGGCATCATTGCCCAATGCAGACAATGATTCAACCCCCCATCCGCTGCGATCAGCAAATCATTTTCCGGCGACAATTCAAACGCAGCCGGCCAATTGTTCATAACGCCATTGGCAAAAATAATTGCCCGCATGTTGTCCTTCCTCTGGTTCTTTCTAATTGACAATTATTAACCTTTGTTTCTCGCCGAACATCACGGAATCAAACAAAAAAATAACGCGGCTGCCATCAGCCCGGGATGACGATCATCTTTTGAGGGTCCAGCCAAACACCGACACGTTCACCCGGCTTCGGAGGTATTTGCTTATTTGGAAGATCGCTGATAATCGACCGCCTTTTATCCACGGCTATCGTGATCCGATAATTTTGTCCAGTGAAAAGGCGCGACAGAATCTTTCCATGAATCATTCGGCGCTGATCGTCAGGTTGCCCATTTCCATATATCTGAACGCCGTCGGAAGGGATGACTACCGTTACGGTTTCCTTTGGCTTAAATCCTGCGATGGGTGGATAGAGTATCCCCAATCCGGTTTTAACGCCGCCGTTATTCGTAATGTCTCCTGTCAATAAATTCTTGTAACCTAAAAATTCCGCCACAAAGATGCTCTGCGGATGAAGATATAAAGATTCGGGTGTATCCAGCTGCATGATGCGTCCCTGATTCATGACCGCTACCCTGTCCCCCACGGTCAAGGCTTCCGTCTGATCGTGGGTAACAAATATGGCCGTCATGCCGAGACCTTTGAGTATGGTATGAATGTCTGAAAGCAACCGTTCACGCAATGCCCTGTCCAGGGCGCCCAACGGTTCATCGAGCATCAGCAGTTTCGGTTGAGGCGCCAGGCTTCTGGCCAATGCAACCCGTTGCCGCTCACCACCTGAAAGATCGGCCACATTCCGCATCGAGAGTTCGGACAGACCGACCAGAGAAAGCATTTCTTCTGTTCGCATCACAACCTGTGAACGGGCCTGATGCTGCATTTGCAGACCGAATGCCACATTCTCAAACACACTTTTGTGGGGAAACAGGGCAAATTCCTGAAACATCATGCCTATCTGCCGTTTATGCGGCTGCACATCCGTTATATCTTGGCCATTCAAGAAAACCCGTCCTTGATCAGGTGGCTCCAATCCCGCCACCAGACGCAGCAACGTTGTTTTGCCGCACCCCGAAGGACCGAGCAAACAGAGGATTTGACCGCTTTCAAGGGTCAGACAGATATCGCTTACAGCCGGTGTTTCATATATTTTGCGTAAATCGATCAACTCCAACAGCGCCATATCACAAGGCTCCCCGGTATGGTTTGATTTTTTCCAAAAGCACAAAACCGGCCGCTGTGATTATCATGAGCAGACAGCTCATGGCCATGGCCTGACCGTAGTTCATTGCGCCCGGATGACTCAAGTATCGGAAGATGGCCAACGGCATGGTCGCCACCTGGGGGCGAACAACAAATATCGTTGCGCCAAATTCGCCCATGCTGATGGCAAAGGCAAAAACAGCTCCCGTCAACAGGGCTCGGCTGAGTATCGGCCAATCAACCGCAAGCCAAGTGCGGAACGGTGATGCACCCAAAAGCGAAGCCGCATCCCGCAGGCTTTGGGGGATGCTTCGCCAGGCCGGCAATAAACAACGAATGACAAAAGGAAATGCAACCAATGCATGGGCAAAAGCCGGCAGCATCAGGGACGTACGCAGATTCAAGGGCGGCTCATCAAGGGCAATGATGAAGCCAAATCCAAGTGTGACCGCAGAGGTCGATATCGGCAGCATAAAAATCGGGTCCATCATATTGGACGGTCGTCCTCTGCGATTCGCCAGAAAAGCGGCTGAAAACCAACCGAGAGTTAATGCAATCAACGCCGCCCCCAAGGCATAGGCGATGGAGTTCATAATGGCGGCGATGGGTGCAATGTACAAGATGGATTGCACCTTGTTTTCAAGCAAAGATAGGTAATAGATCAGGCTCAAACCGTTTTCGGTCATGAAAGACCGGATGACCAGGGCCAGGAGCGGTACGCCCAGCAACAGGGCTAAAAAAAGAAGGCTTGCGCCGACAACCAGCCGATCCTTTACAGTACGCACCGGCCGGTTGGCCCTGTAAGGCGCTCCGGGCATCAGGGAAACCGAGCTTTTTCTTTCAAACCATGTGTATACAACCATCAGGCTGAAAGTGAACAAAATCTGAACAATGGACAGTGCCGACGCCATGGGTAGATTGAAAAGGTGCAATGCCTGGCGGTAAATCTCCACTTCCACGGTCGCCAACCGGGGACCGCCCAGGATAAGAACGACCCCGAAACTTGTAAAGCAGAACACAAACACCAGCAGTGAAGCCGCCAGGATAGCCGGCATCAAAAGCGGTAGGGTGATTCGAAAAAACGTGCTTCTTCCGGAAGCGCCCAGCATCTTGGCAGCTTCGAGGACATCGTTGGGCAAACGCGCCCAGAATCCGCCGACAATACGCAGGATCACCGTATAATTGTAAAATACATGGGCCACCAAGAAAAACCAGATGGTGTGATTGATCCGGATGACCGGTTGATCAAAATTGAAAAGGTGCATCAGAAAAGCGTTCACCACTCCCCTGGGACCCAGCAACGCCTGAAATGCTGACGCTGTAACTACGGTAGGCAAAACGAACGGGATGGTGGTCAAGCTCTGAATCAGCATCTTGCCCCTAAAATCGAACCGGGCAAAAACATAGGCGCCGGGAAGGGCCAGCACAAGTGTCATGAAGGTGGAAAGTCCTGCCTGCCAGGTGGTAAACCACAGCACCCTGGCATAGTAGCCCGTACGGACCAGCTTGTAAAGCTGCTCAATATCCCATATGCCTTCCGGCACAAAACTTAGCGAAAATATGCTGATGAGCGGATAAAAGTAGAATATGCCTAAAAAGACCAACGGGGGCGCTGCTAAAAAATATTTTAAGCCGTATTTCACCGTAAAACCACCTCGGTCCAGGATTCGATCCAATGTTCCCTGTTGTTTTCAATGGCAGTGGGTGTCAGCATCACCGGCGATTCAGCCTGGTTTGCATATTTAAGAAAAATTTCCGGTAAAGGCGTATGTGGGCTCACCGGAAAAACCCACATGGTCAAGGGAATCTCTTTTTGGAATTCAGGACCCAACATGAAATCCACAAGGCAATGTGCAAGACGCGTCTGTCTGGTTCCTTTCAACACACCGACAAATTCGATTTGACGAAAAGCGGAGCCTGGACTCAACACCGCCGCCGTAGGTGCTTCATCCAGTTTTTTTTCACTGTAATAAACTTCCGCCGGAGGGCTGCTGGCATAACTGACCACGATGGGTCGCGTTCCCCCCCTGGCCCGGCTGAACTGCCCATAATAGGCATCCGACCAGCCGGCAGCTACATAGACATCGTTTGCACGCAATTGTTGCCAGAAATGCAAACATCCTTCTTCTCCGAATTTGCCGATGGTTGCAAGCATAAACGCCAGTCCCGGCGATGAAGTGGCTGGATTTTGTACCACCGTCAACCCCTTATATCCGGGTTTCACCAGATCTTCCAAGCCGGTGGGAGGTGGCAATCCTTTTTCCGCAAACCATTTTTTGTCATAATTTAAACAGACGTCTCCGAAATCCACCGGTAAGAGACGGTTTCCCGGGTCCAGTTTCAGATGATCGGGTATCCTGCCAAGCAACGGGGACGGGTACGGCTCAAAAATACCCGATTCAAGCGCCCGGCTCATAAAGGTATTATCTACCCCGAAAAAAACATCCGCCAACGGATTCGTCTTGGATAAGATTGCCTGGGTCAACGCAGCGCCGGCATCGCCGCTTTTTAATATCTTGAGTTTTGCGTCGTGTCTTTCCTCGAATCGCTTAAGCAACTCCTCGCTGACGGCAAAACTGTCATGGGTCATCAGGGTAATAACCGGTCTTCGTTCTTTCGCGTTCACCGGGCAGATGGATACCAGGAGTATTGCCAAGCATAAAAAAGTATAGCGAATCTTCATAACCGACTCCTTGTGTTGATTCTAAAGAAAATTGAAAATATCATCTAAGAAGGTTAACCGGAATGATTCATGGGTGAGGAAAAAAATGCCCTCGGCAGAGGGCGACGTCAGAGCGGCTTCTTTTCCTACACCGGCATTATCCGGATCAGGTTCAACGGTCGGATCCCTCGCAGTGTTTAAGGATCCCTCTCAGCTCGATTTATCCGAGCTCCCGACTAGCCTTCAACTTATGCTGCTTATTAAACGCTCATCGTCGAAACGTGTCAAGCGTTTTATTCTAATGTAAAAGTTTTGTCACACTTCCCTCAGGATGCGGTATTTACCAGTTTCCCGTTTGTACTTTCCGCCTTTATCTTATATGAAGGTGCGTTATGACATATCCTAAAATTATCCAAGGCGGTATGGGCGCCGGCGTTTCCGGCTGGCAGCTTGCAAAGGCCGTATCCCGGATGGGGCAACTGGGAGTTGTTTCCGGGACCGCCCTTGACCAAATATTGGCACGGCGACTTCAACAGGGGGATCCTGGCGGTCATTTGAGACGCGCTCTGCAGCATTTCCCGAATACTGAAATGGTTGACAGAACCCTGGATGCCTTCTATATCCCGGGTGGGAAATCTGAAACAACGCCCTATATCAAATACCCGCTCATCACCCTGGAGTCAAATCAGATGCTCCAGGAATTAACGATCCTGAGCAACTTTGCAGAAGTATTTCTTGCAAAAGAAGGTCATAAAAACCCTGTGGGTGTAAACCTCCTTGAAAAAATTCAGCTGCCGAATCTATTTGCACTCTATGGCGCCATGCTGGCTGGTGTTGATTATGTTATTATGGGCGCTGGGATACCAAGAGAGATTCCCGGCGTTCTTGATCGATTGTCCGAACATAAGAATGTATCGCTGAAAATTTTTGTCGAAGAAGCGGCGGTCTCCGATGACTTTCGCGTCAGCTTTGATCCGAAAACCTTCTTCAAGCAAAAGCTTCCGGTTCTGAAACGTCCAAAATTTATAGCGATTATTTCTTCCGTTACCCTGGCTGTGATGATGAAGAAAAAGGCCACCGGCAAGGTGGATGGTTTTGTCATTGAAGCGCCGGTTGCCGGCGGGCACAATGCACCGCCCAGGGGCAAATTGACATTAAACGACAAAGGCGAGCCCGTGTATGGTCAACGGGATGTGGTTGATTTTGAAAAGATCAAGGCCCTTGACCTTCCGTTCTGGCTTGCCGGTTCCTGGGGCAAACCGGAAAAACTAAAAGAGGCCATTGCATTTGGCGCACAGGGTATTCAGATCGGCACGGCCTTTGCTTTTTCTGAAGAATCCGGTTTTTCAACCGCATTGAAAACAAAAATCATCCAAAGTATTCTTCAAGGAGATGCCGCTGTATTCACAGACCCGGCCGCTTCTCCAACGGGGTTTCCTTTCAAGGTGCTGTTCGTGAATGGTACCTTGTCGGACAAAAATGTCTATCAGGCGAGACATCGTGTCTGTGATCTTGGATATCTCAGACACCCATATAAAAGATCCGATGGTATTGTGGGATACCGCTGCCCGGCGGAACCCGACGGGGCCTATTGTAAAAAAGGCGGCAGACTATCTGACATTAAAGGAAAAAAATGTCTCTGCAATGCGCTGCTTTCAAATATCGGCCTGGCTCAATCCAGAAAAAACGGATATATCGAAAATTCATTAATTACATCGGGAGACGATATTCTGACGGTTGCCAGGATTCTCGGTCAAAAGACATCCTACCATGCAGAAGATGTTGTAACGTGGCTTTTAAATGGAAACAAAGATCCAGTATAAAAAAGCCGTTCAGGTTCTGAAGACCCTGAACGGCTTTTTATTCTGACTTCTGACTTCTGTATTCTTGTTTACCACCCCCACGTCAGATAATCATGGATGGAATTGGCGGCCGCTCTGCCTGCACCCATGGCCAGAATAACGGTTGCAGACCCGGTAACAATATCGCCGCCCGCCCAAACGCCTTTCTTGCTTGTTTTGCCGGTTGCTTCGTCCGTAACAATGTATCCCCGCTGGTTGAGTTGAAGCCCTTCGGTGGAACGGGTCAGCAACGGATTGGCATTGGCGCCCACCGCAATAATAACCAGGTCGCACGCCATTTCAAATTCCGAGCCTTCAATGGGGATGGGGCGACGTCTTCCGGATGCGTCCGGTTCTCCCAGTTCCATCTTCAAACCTTCCATGCCGATGACACGCCCTTTTTCATTTCCGATGAATTTGGTAGGCGCTGTTAGAAAGTGAAACTCGACGCCTTCTTGTTCTGCGTGGTGTACCTCAGCCCCCCTTGCCGGTACCTCCTGCCGTGAACGACGATAAACGATAAGGGATCTTTCAGCACCCAAACGAAGCGCTGTTCGGGCAGAATCCATGGCGACATTTCCCGCACCCAGGGTAACGACGTTCTTACCGCGAATCACCGGTGTATCATATTTGGGGAAAAGATAGGCCTTCATGAGGTTGGAACGGGTAAGGTATTCATTTGCGGAAAAAATACCGATCAGGTTCTCACCCGGCACATTCAAAAACCTGGGCAAACCCGCACCAACACCTAGAAATACCGCATCATAACCTTCCTCAAACAGTTCGTCCACTGTCACGGATCTTCCAACAACCGTGTCCAAGTCAACGGTTACACCCATGCCTTCAAGACCCGCAACCTCTGAAAAAACGATCTCCTTGGGCAGCCTGAATTCCGGAATTCCATATACCAAAACACCACCCGGTCTGTGGAATGCTTCAAAAATAGTCACCTCATGACCTTTTAAAATCAGGTCGCCTGCAACCGTCAAGCCCGAAGGACCGGAACCAACAACGGCAACCCGTTTTCCGGTGGGCACCGCTTTGGCCGGAATCTCGGCTTTACGGTTCTTTCTCTCATAATCCGCCACAAAGCGCTCCAGATTGCCGATGGCCACCGGATCTCCCTTTTTTCCCACAATGCATCGACCCTCGCACTGCATCTCCTGTGGGCAGACACGACCACAAACCGCGGGAAGCGCATTTTTTTCCCAAATCTTCTTGATGGCTCCCGTAAAATCACCTTCTTTTACGAACTTGATGAAACCCGGAATATCCACTTCCACCGGACACCCTTCCACGCATGCCGGTTTTTTGCACTGCAAACACCTTGAAGCCTCCAACATGGCGACTTCCGCGCTCTGTCCCATGGGAACTTCATCAAAATTTTTAGCTCTTACAGTCGGTTCCTGCTCCGGCATCGACTGTCTGGGCGTTTTTTTCGTTTTCCCTTCCGTTTCTCCCATAATCGCCTCCATCAGAAAATTGCTTGGCAATTTATTTCTTGCCGTTTATCAACTCGAAGATAATATCCTTAAAACAGATCATGTGATTTTTCAGCACTAGGCTTCCCGAATCGCGCAGTAATGATTATAACTTTCTTTTTCATCTTCAGTATAGGCCTGAAGCCTCAGCATGAGTTCATCAAAATTGACTTCATGTCCGTCAAATTCAGGTCCGTCCACACAGGCAAATCGTGTCTTGCCGCCGACGGTTACCCGGCATCCGCCGCACATACCGGTACCATCGATCATAATCGGGTTTAAGCTGACAAGTGTTTTGACATTGTACTCCTTGGTGAGATTGACCGCCGCTTTCATCATGGGAACCGGACCGATCGCCACTGCCAATTGAACGTCACCCTCCTCCAAAACCTCTTTCATAACCTGCGTTACAAAGCCATGATGGCCATAGGATCCGTCATCGGTACACACGCGAAGGTCATTGGATGCCGCCTTCATCTCTTTTTCCAGAATGAGCAAGTCTTTGTTCCGAGCGCCGATAATGCAGATGACATGATTTCCGGCTTCTTTAAGTGCTCGCGTGATGGGATGTAATACCGCCACACCTGTTCCGCCGCCCACACAGACAACCTTACCCACTTTTTCAACATGTGTCGCCTTGCCCAGTGGACCGATCACATCCTGGTAACCGTCCCCAACCTTCAAATCCTTGAAGAGTGCCGTCGACTTTCCAACCACCATATAAATAATGGTAATGGTCCCTTTTTCAGGATTGCTTTCCGCCATTGTCAGGGGTATCCGTTCACCGGTCTCGTTGGCTTTCAATATGACAAACTGACCCGGTTTGGCTTTCCTGGCGATCGCGGGGGCTTCGATTTCATTTAAAATGACTGTTCCCTCCGCCATCTCTTCCCTTCTTACAATTTTAAACATAACAACCTCCGCTAATTAGTATCAAAATTATCTGAACAGCTTCTTTTCTTTTTCTGTGAATCAATCATATACCCATAATGAAATCAATACAAAAATGTTGCTGCTTCTAAAATTAAATGCTAAATGTCCAACTTTATTAAAAAAGGCATACGATCTATGAAATTATTCGACAGTCATTGTCACCTGGATGACAAAGCGTTTGACCATGACAGGGAATCCGTTATCCAACGTGCCAAACAAAATGATGTCCATCAATTGATAACCGTAGGTATTGATAAAGAAACGTCTTTGCGTGCTTTGGAAATCGCCCAAAAGCATGAGGGGTGCTATGCGTCTGTCGGTGTCCACCCGCACACCGCGGCATCCTGTTCTGATGAAACACTTCTTTTTTTGAAACACCTTGCAAAAGACAACAAGATTCGAGCGTGGGGAGAAACAGGCCTCGATTTCAATCGAATGTATTCTCCTCAGGCTGATCAGGAAAAATGGTTTGTCCGGCAGATTCATGCCGCAGATGAATTGAAGCTTCCACTCATTTTCCATGAACGGGACAGTAAGGGAAGGTTTCTGGATATTCTCAATGCCCATGCCTTTCCCGGCAGAAAAGGGGTTGTGCACTGTTTCAGCGGGAATAAAACAGAGCTTAGGGCATATCTTGATCTGGGTCTGCACATCGGCATTACGGGTATCCTGACCCTGAAAGAACGAGGTGCCGGATTGCGAAAACTGATCCAATATATCCCGACAGACCGGTTGCTTATCGAAACCGACGCCCCCTACCTCACCCCGACGCCCCAAAAAAATAAATCCCGTAGAAATGAGCCGGCATTTGTCAAATCCGTTTTACTCAAGCTGGCAGATGTCAGGAAAGAAGATCCAAACGCCCTCGCTCAAATTACCCGGGAAAATACCCGGCGCCTGTTTAATACCTAACTTTAGGTAATATTTAGGCGGACGGCCTGGTGCGCCTTCCGGCCACCCTTGCCTTTTGAGGCGAAAGCCAAGCAAAAGCCCCTTTATCGGTCCGACGATTTTGTTTGTGACTGGTTCTGCCGCCTGGCGGTTGCTGCACGCCGCGGCTTCTGCTCTGGTTGACGGCGGTTGCCTCAGGAGCATGATAATTGAAATCCGCCAGGGTGCGTTGCTCCACCGTCGTTCCCATTACCCCATGGATGGCCCTCACCATTTGCTTATCTTCATCGGTTATCAGGGTAAAAGCTTCGCCGCTGTGCTCGGCCCTGCCGGTCCTCCCGATGCGGTGGATGTAAGTATCGGGCGTAGAGGGCATATCGTAGTTGATGACATGGGAAACATTGGAGACGTCAA
>CAYTAQ010000068.1:0-20024 GCA_964435695.1 uncultured Desulfobacterales bacterium
CGAATACTGTGGGCCATGCCGGCGGCCAGTTTCCCCACCACCGCCATTTTTTCAGCCTGCAGCAGGTGTTCCCTGCTTTTTTCCAGTTTGTAGGACGTCTGATCAAATTCTTTCAGCAGTCCATGCACGCCGGAACTCACCAAATTAATTACATTATCCTTTTTATTGGGGCGGGAATTTCGATTGATTTCCATGGCGAGTTTGTGGAGCGGTCGTAGAATGTGCATTACCAGTGTATATATCAGAAAAATGGCCAGCACCAGTTCAGTGGACATGGCGACGCCGACAACATAGCGAAGTTGTTTTCTTTGAACCTGGCTTTTGTTCTGAAGGGCTTCAATTTTTTTGCTGTAAGAATCCCGGTAAGTTCCACAAAGCTCGAGTATTTTAAAAAACCGCTTTCGGACTTCAGGGTGAAGTTCGGCGCCTGCTTCGATTTCACCGACTTCATAATGCGATATGACGATATCCTGCGCCTTGAGATAGAGGGCATACTCGCCGGCGATGGTTTCCAGTATTTTTTTTTCAGGTTGATCGGCGGCATAGAAGCGGGCCTCCCGGAGGCGTTCTTTAAATATTTGACGGTATTCGCCAAGTTGTTTTAACCAGTCTGTGTCGCCATCCATGAAATAGTAGGAAACAAATCCTTTTTGACTCACCAGGGATAAGGCAAGCGCTTCAGCCGACCGGTAAGCCGACAGATTTTCCTCGTTGATGGTGACCAACAATTTATCGGTTTGATAGGTGTACCAGATCATCACGATGCCGCCTGTGAGAGAAATGGTCAAAAGAGCGGCCAAAACCATATAAATCTGCGTTTTTAAGTTGAGTCTATTCCACATTTTACACCTGATAGATGGAGTAACTTCCAATGGCTTGGTCTGATGAAATTTCTGTTTGCAGACCTGGAACCGTTTTTATCGGTATTTCTAAACCGCTATGCCATCTCTTTAAGCAGCCTGGACAAGGTTGCTTCGATGGTTTCCGGTTGAAACGGTTTTTCGATAAGATCATGGATCCCCGCTTCTTTCACCATCTCAGCCACCGATTGACTGTGATAGGCGGTAATCAATATTTTGATAGGGGTGTTGGTGGTCGTCTGAATCCGCTTGAAAAACGCGATTCCGTCCATGCCGGGCAATTTATAATCCGCGATGATGATGTCGAATTTCTGTTTGCCGATCGCCTCCAGGGCCTCTTCGGCGGTTTCGAGTGTCACCAGGTTACAGCCCTCATACTCAAAAAATATGCGCATGGAATCCCGGATCCATTCATCATCATCGATGAGAATTATTTTCAGCTTTTTCAGTTTGGCAAACAGGTTCATTGTCTTCAGTTATTCACTCGCCCTTATCCAGCTTTCTCATTTTTTTCAGGATTTCTCTGGGGGAATCGCCGATGGCTATTTTCAGAAGCTCATCCATCTTCTTTTCGTCAATGTTTTTACGGTTCATGACTTTCTTTTTATAGGCATTGACGAGAACCTCAAGCAGCGTGTCCAATTCGCATGGTTTTTGTAAATAAGAGTATGCGCCGCTTTGCGTACAATCAACAGCGGATTCTACGGACCCATGCCCGGTAAGAATGACGATCTCCATCCATTTGTACTCTTTTTTAAGTGCTTTGAGTGTTTCTTCACCATTGATGCCGGGCATTTTTAAATCCACCAGCGCGATATCGATGGGATTGCTTTTTGCAGCGGCAATCGCTTTTTCGCCGCGATCCACGGCAATGACATTGAATCCCCTGACACTCAGGCGTTTGCTGATTGAATTCAGAAATTGCTCTTCGTCATCCACAATTAAAAGGTTTATGAGTCTTTCTTTCATCTTGCTCTCCTTTTTAAAAGCCGGCGGGCACTTCTTAATGCTCGAGTTTCATGCCCCAGCCTTCGAACATGAACATAACGGCAAATCCATACCACAAGGTATAGACCACATAAAAAACCAGGGAAAAAATGACAACGCCGAGCGCGTCCGTTATTTTTTTGGGCTCGATGGTATAGTAGTTGTAAGAACATTCCACGGCCTTCTTGACAACCAGGGAGACGATCTTGGCTTCCTTAAATTTTTTCTGTCGTTTCAGGTCTTTGTCCATCGCCATCAATGCTTTATGCCAGTTATAAACAACCTGTTTTTCGTCGTAGTTGTAAATGGCCCTGATTTTTTGCCCTTCATTATAATACATCAGATCCGTATCTGAGAGGCAGCTGTTAAGGATTTTTCCCAGATCGCCGGTAATCGTCAGGTCCGTATTGACCACCTCGGTCCGGATGTCTTTGCCGACTTTATCAAACAGGAGCGCGGTTTGTCTTGCCCGGGTTTCGTCGGGTGTCCCCACCCTGACTGTCACCTGTCTGCCCAAAAATCCTTCGACGTCATGCTTAACCGCAGGGATATAATAGGCTGAGCCCTTTGATATTGAATTGTATAGCGAATCAAGATAGTTGAGCCCGTTTTGACCGTTGAAAACAGGTGAAAAAACGAGAATCAAAACAACGACAAATCCGAGCATCATGCCCAATCCGATACCAAACTTTTTTTTATGCGCAATCATGAACTGACCTCCTCTCCTTTCAACACCGAGATATTTTTCAGAAACGTTCCGATGACCCATACAGCAAAGACACCGATAACGATAAAAAAAGCCCATATGCCGATGGTCTCCAGCACGATGCCGGCTTTTTTTGAAAGCGGAATGATGTTCATTCCCGCCAGTTTGACCGGGAGGGCGAAGATCCGGTTCACAAAACCGGCCAGTACCGCCATGGCATAAAACCCACGAATGGTGATACCGGGAACGACCTTTGTAACCATGGCGCCGATCTGGATGCCCAGAAGAGAACCCAACAACATGCCGATGGCCAGCGTGTAAAAGATGAAACCGTAGATGGCGTACTGACTGATGGCGGCATAACCGGCCGTAAAAACGATCTGAAAAATATCGGTTCCCACCGTTGTCATGGACGAAACACCTAGAATATAAACAAATATGGGAAAGGTCAAAAATCCGCCGCCCACACCCATGATGCCGGCCGCCATTCCTACCAGTGCTCCGGAGAGAACCAGAAACACCCAGGAAACCCGCCGGCCTTCCGGTGTGAGGTCAAAATCGAATTTGACCATGGGGGGAAGGGTGAAGGACTGAATCTTTTTTGGGAGAGATCCCAGGTCTGCTCCTTCTGTTTTAGCACCGTGTGCGCTGCTGGCGGCAGCAGCTGTTTTACGCGCCTTCAGGAAGTCAAAGAGCGCGTAAAAGCCTAAAAATCCCAGCATCAACGAATAAATAGTAGTGATAAACGCATCACTCAATACCGGATTGATTTCATATAAAACCCGGTTGATGAAACCGCCCACGGTGGCGCCGATGATGGCGCCGATGAGAAAAACAAGGGCCAGCGGCACCGATACATTGCCGAGTTTTCTGTGAATCACACTTCCCATGATGGCCTTGGCAAAAATATGAAACAGATCCGTGCCCACAGCCAAAATACCCTTGATGCCGGCGCTCATCAAAGCCGGTGCGATGATAAAGCCCCCCCCGGCGCCGATACATCCGGTAATCAGACCGGCGCCCAGGCCGATAAGTATGGATACCAGGAAGATGCCATTGGTATAAAAAGCCGGGTTGTAGGCTTCTTTCCCGCCCAAAATATTCGGCAGCTCAGCGCCTGCACCTGCAAGTGCAAAACCGCCTAAAATAACCGGTATGATGAGTGCTCCTAAAACCAACAGCCGTTTCCGGTCATGAAGGATGGTTGCCGCATTCTCAATTTCCCATTGGGCATGCGCCCGCGCGCCCATCATCATAAACTTGCCCCATTGTTTAAAAAAGTTCATATAGCCTGCACTCCTTTCGCTTGTATTTTCTCATGCTTGATTATTTTTTCTTTTTATGGGGAGCGATACGGTAAAAGAACTGCCTTCTTCCGGCAGGCTTTGAACCGTTATGGATCCCCCCATGGATTCAACAATGCTCAGGGAAACACTCAGACCAAGGCCGGTTCCCTTGCCCACTTCTTTGGTAGTATAAAAGGGGTCGAAAATTTTTTCCATCTGTTCGCTGGTCATCCCCCTGCCGGTATCCTTGATGGTAACCAGAACATTATCGTCTTTAACGGCCGTGGAAAGCGTAATGGTGCCGGGACCTGAAATGGCGTCGCCGGCATTGTTGATGATATTTAAAAAAACCTGGCGAATCTGGTCGGAATCCAAAAGCACCTTGGGCAGATTCGCTTTGTATTTTCGCCGGATTTCAATATCCTCCACCTTGAACTCACGCGCTTTTAATCCATTGATGACATCATCGAGAATGGAGTGGACATCGCACATAACAAGGCTGGGTTGATATTCATGTCCGAAATCGAGGAGCTGCCGGGTAATTTTGCTGGCGCGAAAGGCTGCGGACTCGATAATATCCACTTCCTTCAGGATGTTTTCGGGGCTTGCATCCAATTCAAACTCAGGGTCCAGCAGATCCCGGATTACACCGCTGGTGGACGTAATGATGGCAAGGGGATTGTTGATTTCATGCGCCACACCGGTGGCAAGCTCGCCGATGGAGGCAAGCTTTGAAGCATGAACGAGTTGGGATTGAAGCTCCCGGCTTTTTTCCGTGCTGGCCTGCGCATAATTCACGAGCTGTCGGGTCAACACCCAAATGCCCCCGCTGATGACGCATAACAAAACAATAAAGCTGACCATCATGATTTTTCGGGCCCGATACATCTGGGCATGGGCAATGACCAGCGGCTGCCAGACCAGCAAGGCCCAGTTCGTTTCTTTAAGCCAGGTATAGGCAACCAGGACCTGATCGCCGGCTTCTTTAATTTCAAGCACGTTCGATTTTTGGCTCATGGATGGTACAAATTTGCTCATGCCCAACAGTTCGCCCCGGTCCGGATCCACAACCTGATAAAGCCCATTCTCATTGACCAGGGCGGATTCGATGCCTTTTCCATGACTGATGGTTCGTAAAAACATATAAAATTTATCGGGATCAAGGGTCGAACGCATGGTAAATGCCTGGCCGTCAATGATCTGCTTGGTAGCAATGGTAAAATGCGGTTTGTTTCTGAATCCTTGATAGATATCGCTGATAAAATAACCTTTTTCCTGATTCATCAGGGTGGTGAACCATTTTTCACCGCTGTAGTCCTTGCCCTGAAGGTATGGAAACGGCCCGGCATAGCCGATCTGGATTCCCTTGGAATCCAGAAACCCTACATCCACGAATGCGTCGCTGACCTGACGCAAATACCTAAGATAATTCGCCATTTCACGATCAGAGGGTTGAATGCGGAACTCCCGGCTGTAGAAAAGGGCGAAAAGGTTCACCACCCTTTCCTGAAGGAACAGATCGATGGTGTTTCGCTGGCTTTCAGACAGTGCCGCAAGATTCAGCATATCGGCCTTTTTCAATGAGGACGTGAATTGAATATGAAAATAGAGGGTAAACAGCGCGTGCGGCAGGATGAAAATAACCATCAGACCGGTGATGAGTCGTATCCGCATCTGTTTGAAATATTTGCTGATGTTCCTCTTATTGATAGCGGTGTTCACAAAAGCGGCGGATGATTTGGGCGTTGCTTTATCTAGATGTGTATTGGTTTTCGGCATTGGCATGCGTTCCTTTCTGCCATCCGAAAAAGCAGCAACTATGCCAATGTTGCCGAAAAAAGAAGTATTAATTTTTTTTGTTTATAATCGCTTAGTTATCGACAGGCACGGCTTCAGACAGTTAAGGCTGCAGAGAGCGATATTTATAAATATTAGAAAATATTTTGGAAGAATTTAGAAATCTGAAAAAGAGAGAGCGGGGGGATCAGCAGGCTGTCTCGTAACCCGTCATCCCGGCCAAGTCCCGCGATTTTTCATGGGCTTTGACAAATCGCGGGACGCGAGCCGGGATCCAAATTGAAATTATTATTCTATTCGTGTCTGAAACTTAACCAAAATGGCATAGTTTTATTCTTCATTTAAATTGACCAAAGGTTGGCGGCGGCACTGGATAGCGCTAAAGCTTCACTTCGTGCCCGGATCTTATCTCGCCATAGAGCGAGATTCGTCCGGAATGACGGCTTGTTGTGAGACACCCTATCAGGCCGGACCTGCCTTTTTTCTGCGGTAGCGAAAGGTGTGCAGATTGATGTTGAGAAGTTTTGCCGCCTTGCTTTCATTGCCGCCCGTCAGCTTCAGGGCCGCCTCAAAATAATATTGCTCAATGGATTGCTGCAGTTCGGGAAAATCAAGGCCTTCCGATGTCAAGGCAAGGCACTTAAAATTGCTGTGTTCCACATCCTCCGGCTTGAAGGTCCCTTCAATGCCTAGGTCATGAGGCAGCAGTTCCGGCCCCTTGCCTACGAGCACGCCCCGTTCAATAATATTTTTTAATTCCCGAACATTACCGACCCAGTTGTATTGTCTTAAAATGTCATGGGTTTCAGCAGCAAGGCCGGAGAATTTTTTATTAAATTTTTTGCAGTAGTGATCAAGAAAATAGTCTGCCAGGAGGCGTATATCGTTTCGGCGTTCATTGAGGGAAGGGATTTTTAATTGAATGACACCCAACCTGAAATAGAGATCTTTTCTAAAAAGACCTTCCTGGATCATTTGCTCGAGATTTTTGTTGGTGGCCGATACCACCCGGGTATGGACGATCTGTTCTTCCGTGCCGCCGATTCTGAAAAACTCGCCGTTTTCGATAAATCGTAACAGCTTTGCCTGGGCTTCCAGACCTAAGTCACCCACTTCATCAAGGAAAAGCGTACCGCCGGCAGCCGCTTCGATCAACCCTGCTTTACCTGACAGCTTGGCTCCGCTGAAAGCTCCTTTTTCGTAACCGAAAATTTCGCTTTCAACAAGATCCCTTGGAATGGCGGCACAATTTACTGTCACCAGCTTGCCCCGAAAGTTGGGGCTCCTGAAGTGAATGGCGCTGGCGATTAATTCCTTGCCGGTTCCGGTTTCACCGAGTATTAAAATGGGTGTGTCCGGGCTTTGGGCCACCTTTTCCAGAAATTCCATCATATTCTGGATCTTGTCGCTATTGCCGATGAAACAGGGCAGGTTTTCCTGGATAAATTTTTCCTGAAGCCATCGAACCTCTTTGCGCAGCCGGATCGTTTCAAAGGCATTCTCCAATGTCAGCTCAAGACCGTCCATTTGGATGGGCTTGATGATATAATCATATGCCCCCAGTTTCATGGCGGAGATAACGCTTTGAACATCTTCATAGGCGGTGATCATAATCACCAGTAAATTCGGGTGACCGGCTTTAATCTTTTCCAGCGCCTGAATACCGTTCATGCCCGGCAGGCTGATATCGAGCAAAACCAGATCCGGCGGATCGATGGACAGCGCTTCGATGGCGCTTTCCGCATCTGAAAACGGCGTCACCTGATAGTCAGCGCCTAGGGCGATTGACAAGCCTTCCCGAATGATTTTTTCATCGTCGACAACATAGATGGAATAGCGATTCATTCCTTATCCTATTTTCTTTTTAGCCGGAATATTAATGCTGAATTTAGCACCGCCGATATCGGCTGCCGACACGTCGAGAGACCCGCCGTGGTCGGTGATGATTCTGTGGCAGATGCTGAGACCGATGCCTGAGCTGTTGCTTTTGGTCGTGTAAAACGGGTCAAAAATATTTTCCATCATTTTTTCGGGGATACCCGGGCCTGAATCACTGACACTGATACAGGCTGCGTCTTGTTGCAGCCCGGTTGTCACTTCAATTTTTTTATCCGTATCCATGTGTTTCATGGCTTCGGATGCATTGGAAATCAGATTGAGGATCACCTGTTCAATCATATGCGGATCTGCAAAGCATTCGGGAAGATTCGGGGAAAGATTCATTTCCAGCTGAATGCCGCTTTTTTTCAGGGTCACCGATGAAAGATTGACCGCCTCTTCCACCGGGCGGTTGATGTCCGTCCAAATAAACTTCGGCTCACTGGGCCGGGAAAAGTCCATGACTCTCCTGATAACGGATTCGATCTTGTTTGAAGCAGATTGCAGTTGCGACAGGATGCTGATTACTTTTTCGTTGTTTGGGCTTTTCTGTGTAATTTTTTCCAATGCCTTGAGATAAATGTTGATTCCCGAAAGCGGATTTCGAATTTCATGAGCGATTCCCGCCGCCACCCGCCCGAGCGATGTCATTTTATCCTGTATCCTGAGAAGATGTTCCAGTTCCTTAGCCCGTGAAATGTCCATCAGATTTACCAGAATCGCATCTTTTCCCCGGTGTTCGATGGTGCTGACGCGGCAATGAAACCATTTGATCGTCAACCCGGCACCTGCCGTTTGCGAAGGGTAGAACCTGAATTCCATATCGACGACCCGGATGCCGCCCTCAAGGAATTTTTTAATGGAAGCATCCACCGCCGTGACATCCTCCGGGTGAATATTGTCGTAATCCGGCAGAATAAACGAGTTGTTTGATGACCCGAAAAGCCGCTCATATTCCGGGTTCTTATAAACGATTTGATGGTTCTGAATAATGGAGATGCATGTCAGGGAGCTTTCCACCAGATCTCTGAATCGCTTTTCACTTTCTTCCAGGGCTTTTCTGCCCCATTTGCGCTCAATGGTTCTGCCCATTCGCCTGGCGACGGAAATAATGAGTTCCGCTTCTTCCTTCAGAAAAGGTTCCCTGTCCTTTTCCGATTTTTCTTTAAGGAGGTATACTTCCAAGGCACCGATGGTTTGACCATGAACGACAATATCGTTCGCAAGTTTCCAGGGCGTTGCTGCAAAGTTATCCGTTTCATGGATTTTATCTTCGAGCAAGATCCGGGCACATGTAATTTCAGGGTATTGCATGGCGGCCGGCAGGCGATCGATACCCCCCTGCAATATTTCCGCCAGGCTTATGTTGGGTTTTTCGATGAGGCTGGAAAACGAAAAGAGGTAATTTAATTCTTTTACGCGCTCCTTGAGGGCTGCATCGGCGCGCTGGTGGGTTTCCTCCCGCCGGATTCTGTATAGCCCGTAGGCGATATCCTCTGCAATCTCTTCCACCAGTGCCTGCTCGACATCGTCTGAAACCAGTTCTTTGGGAATTGATACGGACATCAACCCATAGGCTTTATCCTTGTAGCTTAAGCGCACCGTCAGCACCCCCCAGCCTGCATGCTGGTCGGCAAGGGGGCAATGCACACAGGTTGTTGAAGGGTTTTTAATCAACACCGCTTCGGTCTTCGCCAGTGCGAGCGTTGCACAGCTTACCTTCTGCTTGAATTGACCGCCATCAAGGACCGTTTTAAAATTATTGCCGATGCCGGACTCCGCCGTATGATCCATCCATCCCTTTTCATCGAGCATGACAATCCAGACTTTATCATAGCCACGATTTTTAACCAGCGTGTCACAGATGGCCTGAAGTAATCGATCCGGATCTCTTTCCTTCACCAGCAGCCGGTTGACATTTCGAATGGCGCGCAGCGCGAGATTCAGATGCTCTATTTTTGCCGTACCATTTGCCATTTTATTCTGACTTCTGCCTCCTGACTTCTGTGTTTCCTTATATCTAAATTTGTTTCACACCGCAAGTCGGAGGTTGAGACTGCCCTTTTGCACGCTATCCGAGGCGTTGGACTTTTTATTGAAAGATCGTAAAACTCATGGTAGCATCTGTGTACAAATAATGATAGATGCCGGTGCAATCGTAAACAGGCAGGACAGGAGGAAATCATCGTGAATACATTTACCGTTCTCTTTGTTGATGATGAGACGGATTTTGTCGAATCGCTCATCAAACGTATGCAAAGACGCAACATCAGCGCCTATGGGGTTCATAGTGGTGAAGAAGCGCTTGAATTTTTAGCCGAGAATAAGGCGGATGTTGATGTGGTGGTCTTGGATGTCAGGATGCAGGGCATGAACGGTATCGAGACGCTGAAAACGGTGAAGCATCTTTACCCCGCAATCGAGGTTGTCATGCTGAGCGGTCATGCCAACCTGTCAGTTGCCAAAGAAGGCATGGAGATGGGTGCTTTTGACTACCTTATGAAACCCGTCGATCTTGACGAGCTGCTGTATAAATTACAGGATGCCTATCATAAGAAAAATCTCTATGAAGCAAAAAAATAAATCAGATTATAAACAATTGACCTGATAGATGGCATAAAATCATTTCTCCATGAGCCGATTGAAACATTTTTTCCATAACCTGTTTCTCAAAAGGCAACATCAACCGCCCGTTGATATCGAAGGACTTCGTATCGATTTCAAGACAAGGTATCATGCGTTCAAGCTTCTTTTGGCTGCCAATAACAAATCCCTTGAAATCATGGCCGACATCGAACACATGCTCACGGGGAGTCATCCCTTCGGCATGACCTTCGTGAGGGCAAGCAGCACGGCTTTATCGGTCAATGTTTTCAATATGATTAAACATCTGGACCAGCTTTCTCACGGCAAATTTAAGGAACTCTACCACGGTTTCGATGATATCCAGGCGCGTATTGAAACCATTCTCACCAGCAGAAAAACATTTCAAAAACAGGACCCGATCATCGATCTTGATTCGGTGAACAAGGAGATGATCGACCTTGTCGGGAACAAGATGGCGAATCTGGGCGAGATGAAAAACCGCCTCAACATCAGGACGCCGGAAGGATTTGTCATCACAGCGGCAGCCTATGAGATTTTTTTAACCGCCAATGATTTGCAGGCGGAAATCGACAGCCGCTTTCAAACGGTGGATATCAATGACATTTCAAATCTTTACGCACTGTCTTCCGACGTGCAGCAGCTCATCCTCCGATCTGAAGTGCCGTCGGAATTGCGAAACGGCATATACAAGGCCGTAAGCGATCTTGAGATTAAAACAAAGGGCAAGGCGACGCTCGCTCTTAGAAGCAGCGCTTTGGGAGAAGACACACCGGAAACGTCTTTTGCGGGTCAATATCGAAGTATCTTGAATGTCGGGATCGAGAGTATTCTGGAAGCCTATAAGGAAGTCGTAGCCAGCAAATATGCCATCCAGGCGATTACCTACCGCTTGAACAGAGGATTTCGAGACGAAGATGTCGCCATGTGTGTCGGATGCATGGAGATGGTGGATGCCCAAGCCGGGGGGGTTATGTATTCATGCAACCCCGTGGATAAAAATGATGATTCCATTTATATCAATGCAACATGGGGCCTGCCGAAAACGGTGGTTGACGGTAGTGGTGCCTGTGATCTTTTCGTGGTGTCGCGAAAAAAATCCATGCAGGTCGAGCGCACGGAAATAAACATCAAGGAAAGAAAGTTTGTTTGTTTTCCGGAAGAAGGTATTTGCCGCATGGAATTGACCGGTGACATCAAATCTCAGCCCTGCATCACGGAAGAACAGGCTATCTTTCTGGCGGAGACAGCAGTCAGAATCGAGGCGCATTATGCCGTACCTCAGGATATTGAATGGGCCATTTCCCGAAATGGTTCCATCTATATTCTTCAATGTCGACCCTTACAGCAATTAAAAGGAACAAAACGAAATATTCCGGTTGCGGAATCGACGGATAATAACCAACCGCTTATCGCGGGAAAAGGCATTACCGCCAGCCCGGGGGCGGCGTGCGGGATTGCTTTTCCGGTCAACAAAAGTATGGATATCCTCAGTTTTCCTGAAGGTGCCGTCCTGATTTCTCAACAGGCATTGCCCATATGGGCATCCCTTTTGAGCCGCGCCGCAGCCGTTGTTACGGAACAGGGTGGATTTGCCGGACACCTGGCCAATGTTGCCCGGGAGTTCGGCGTCCCGGCGCTCTTCAGTGTGCCCAACGCCGTGGACAAATTGAAAGCCGGTGAGCTGATAACCGTCGATGCAGACAACCTGTCGATTTATAAAGGAAAGGTTGAATCGCTTCTGGCAAAATCGGAAGCCAAAGAAAATTTGATGATGGGGAGCCCTATTTTCAATACACTGCAACAAATCAGCCGGCACATCGTTCCGCTGAATCTCCTGGACCCGAATTCTCCCGAGTTTCATCCGCGTAATTGCAGGACGCTGCATGACCTAACCCGTTTTGTGCACGAAAAATCGGTCAGCGAAATGTTCAATTTCGGCAAAACACACGATTTTTCAGAAAGATCAAGCAAACAACTTTACTATAACGTCCCCATGCAATGGTGGATCTTGAATTTGGATGACGGCTTCAAGAAAGAGGTCAAAGGCAAATATGTCAAGCTGGAAAATATCTGCTCCCTTCCCATGCGCGCCTTCTGGGAAGGGTATGCCGCCATCGCCTGGGAGGGACCGCCGCCCATTGACGGCAAAGGTCTCTTGTCGGTCATGTTTGGTTCGACCATGAATCCGGCATTGACCTCCGGCGTTCGTTCCCGGTTTGCAGACCGGAACTATTTTATGATTTCAAAAAATTATTGCAGCATCACCTCCAGGCTTGGGTATCATTTTTCTACGATTGAAGCGTTGGTCAGCGAACGTGCGTCCGAAAACTATACCAGCTTTCAGTTCAAGGGGGGGGCCGCCGATAACGACCGACGCGTCAAGCGGGTCTGTTTTATCAGGGACCTGCTGGTGAAATACAGCTTTCGCGTAGACGTCAGAGAAGATAATCTCATCGCAAGAGTTGAAGGATATGACGCATCTTTCATGGAAGAGCGGCTGAAAATCCTGGGGTATCTATCCCTGCATACCCGACAGCTGGACATGATCATGGCCAACCCGTCCTCGGTTCAATACTATCAATCCAAAATCATTCGTGATATTGGGAAACTTCTTCTTAAAACGACTGCTTCATAACCCTCAATTTAGGGGAACATAATGCTGACCCCGCGAAGCAAAGGATGCGTTCAGCTTGCGGGCATTGTCCGGTTGACAAGCGCCGGCTTCGTTATGGCTGGAGCGTTATGGTCGGGCATAGTCCGGCATATTCACCTTCAGGGTAAGGCTGCAGAATGTTAAATGAAATATTCTGATTTTTTTGTGCGTGCCCCCTCTGGTTCACCCCATCAAAAAAGGCGCCATTGGCTTCCAGAATATGGTGTATCCGGCTTTGAAATGCAGATACAAAGCTTGATCCGGAGCCTTCAAAGGTCATGTCCCTTTTTTGTATTTTATTGTCGATTTTGGAAAAATCGTTCAGGGCCATGCTGTTGGTTTCCAGATCTGTTTGGTCATTTATCAGACCCCACACCAGATGCCCCGGCGGGATGGTCAGCGGTTTGTTACCATCGATAATGGTATGGGGCATGATGATGCTCTGCGGACCAATGGTCAGTCGAGATTCTTTTTGCCCTCTTAGAAAGCTGTTGAAGCCGACAAAAACACCTTCCCCAAGATCTGCTTCGATGATTTTCGCACCATGGGCGGTCACATTGTTGCCATTCAGATGTGAATTAATAATGTGGCAGTTTTCCTGGGCATTGGCACCTTTGCCGAGCTGTGCATTTTCAAGATATGCCCGTTCGCATACCAGGACATTCTCGCCGATGTGAGTATCCGTCTTGACCACTGCAAAAGGGTCGAGAGAGGCGCTATCCGGGACGGCTAAAGACGGTTTGAACTTGATCCTGTCGAAGAAGCGTTGAAAATCGGCTTTGTACGCTTCCATAAAGTCGATGAACTTACCCTGGGGCGAGTTACCGGCTGTAAAGGAGATATACTCCTTTAATCGATTCAAGGGGTAATGATATCGGAAGTTGAAAGCCTGCGGCTTGTTGATCCATACGGTTCCGGGGTCGATGTTGAGATGACTGATTTCGCCGGCTTGAATGTATGAAAAAGGACCGATAATACAATCGCTGGTGGTGGTCAAATCAACCGTGGCAAACGGGCCCAGAAAACTGCCGTCGGTCGGTGACCCGTGAATATTCACATAATGCGTGGAAATTGTATTGGTGATAAAAAATTTTTCCAGGGTCTCAGGGTCGTTTGAACAGTTGTGAACCAGTGTTTTAATCAACAGGCTGTTTTGAATATCAAACCCTTCGTCCTCGGAAATCAGTATGTCGAATTGACCAAACGTAAAGTGATTTCCCTTTTTTTTGAGTTCGTCGCCCCGGATATCGCTTTTGTAGAGCAGTGCATTTGAAACCCTGCATTTTCCGAGAATATAACTGCCGGCCAGGCCGGCATGCCTGAGTTGCAGGTTAAGTGCATGCTTTGAGGAGATGCCATAGCAGGCATACAATTTGGCCCACCGGTCCAAGGGTATCAGGCCATCAACGTACGGGCTTGCATCGTACCCGGCTTCACGCAGATTGATGTTGACCCGCTGTACGATACGTTCAAAAAGTTGTTGCAGTTTTTTCATGGCATATCCCTTTTAGCAATTTTCTAATGGATGCTGCTCGTCAGTGTTTCACTTCGTTGTTATTTTAACGTATTTTCAAGATAAAGAGAGCAGTTACCGCCCGCTTCGCGGTTCAAAAAACCGATAACGGAATACGCCTTATCCTCCAGTTGTTACCGGCATACCCATGAGAGGCCAGAGAACGAAAACGGCAAATCCCGTGATAATCATCAACAGGATGCTGGCCGGGATACCGTAGAGAAAAAATTCTCCGGGGGTAAACTGTTTGGAATCATATGCAATGGCATTGGGGGCGGCGCCCACCAGCAGCAGGAACGGCATGCCTGCGGTGACCAGGGCTGAAAAAAGAATCACATTGCCGGCAACGCCCAGGTAGGGGGCAATGACCAGGGCCACAGGAAGGGAAATCGCGATGGCCGCCACATTCATGATAAAGTTGGTCATAATCATGACGAAGAATGCAATGCTCATGACGAACACGAACCAGTTGGCCTCCTGAAACATGACCAGCCAGTTGACCGCCAGCCAGTTGGCGGCACCGGTCTGCCAGAGACAGTTGCCGATGCTCATGGCGCCGGCGAACAGCAGAATGATGTTCCAGGGTATGGACTCCAGGTCATCCAGATCCAAGATGCCGGTAATAAAAAACAGAATGGTCGAAATCAGGATGATCGCTGTTTTATCAATCGGCTGAAGGGCAGGAATGAATGAACGTAACGACATGGTGAGGATGCACGCGCCGACGATGGCTGCAGCCTTGATCTCATTGCGCGTCAAAGGGCCCAGTTCGGAGTTCAATTGCCGGGCTTTTTCTCTTAGTCCGGGGATGGTTGCTTTCTCCGGCTTGAGGAATATCATAAAAAATCCCCACAGGGCAAAGGTCATTAACCATCCAATCGGAAACATGTAGTAAGACAGTTGGAAAAAAGAGATATCCACCCCGACGATGTCTTTGTAAAATCCCAGGGCCACGGCACCGCGGGCAGCACCCAAAAGCGTCACAATACTGCCGGCGCCGGCGACGTAGGCCATGCCTATAAAAAGACCTTTACCGAATTTGGTGCTTTTGTCCCCTTCGCCATACAGCGAGTAGATGGAGACCAAAAGCGGGTAGATGGTGGCCGCCACCGCCGTATGCGCCATAATATGCGCCAAGGCAGCGGTGACCACAAAGCATCCCAAATAGATCATACTGGTCTTTTCACCGACGACCATCAGCATTTTGTATGCCAGGCGTTTGGTCAGTCCTGTTTTGGTAAACACCAGGCCGATCATGATGGAAGCGAAAATGAACAGAACCGCCGGAACCATGAAGTCCGTGAAAGCATCATGCGCCGGCCGAATCAGGAAAAGCGCCTGCAATACCCCGATGGCCAGGCTGGTAATCCCGATGGGGACCACTTCGAAAACCCACCAGGTGCCGGCCAGTAAAAAAACAGCCAATGCACCCTTGGCTTCCCGGGTCAATTCAAAATGTTTGCCCATGGGATCCACCGCATCCGGCCATGGCGGCGCATAATAGACCACCGCAAACAGGACAACACCCAATAGCAGAAAGCCAATTTTATTCCAGTCGATACGATTCTTTTGATACATATCAGCAGCACCCCTTCATGGCGTGATAAACGGCAGCGAACACATCCGATAGCCTCAGCACACCAATGATTTCAGATTCTTCGGTGACCAGCAAAGACTGGTGATGCCCCAGGACAAGCTGATGGATCGCCTTATCCAGCGTTGTGCTTGCTCCGACAAATTCTCCTTCGGACGGTGTGTACATAAAATTTTTGACATTCTGTCGGCCCGCTTTCTGGCAGATATCTTCCATGGAACTTTCAAAAAGGTGATAATCTTCCAGCAACGAAGTCATGAAGGCTTTGGTGAATCCAAAGCGATGCAGGCCATTACCATTCAACATGTCATTGTATTTGGGCTCCAATGCCTTGAGCACATCCAACTGGCTCAACTTGCCGATGACCTTATCCTTTTTGTCAAGAACAAGCACCGCCCGGTGACGATAGCGCGTATGGTCAAAGTCTTCCTGGGCTTTCTCGAGTGCAAGCACCGCTTGGTATAGTGTGGCATCGTCATGAACCGTCGCGTATTCAGAAAGCGGTACCATTAATTCTTTCACGGTGTAGGATTTCAAGATTTTCCTCCTATTCTTAAATCAATTATATAGCATAAGCTTAGCCCCTTATCGTATTTTCAGATCGATTTCAACTTAATAGTTAATTGTCAGCGGGTAATGACTAAGGGAGATATTCTGGCTAATCTCCTGATTACACACCATATTTCCTGATTGCCGCCAGCACGTTTTCAGCTTGCTGTTTACCGGCAATCAGCAGTCTTTCGGTTCTGGCCTGCTTGATTTTTTTTGAAAGCGCCTCCAGATCGGCCGGTTTTTCAATAAAGTCTGTGGCCCCGATCTTCATGGCTTCAACACCTTTTTCCAGGGTAGCATATCCGGTCAGCAGAATGATCTGTGATTCGGGCCTTTTGGCTTTGATGGTCTTTAGCGCTTCCATGCCGTCCATTTCCGGCATCTGAAAATCCAGAATAATGGCATCGAAGGATATTTTATCTATTATATCAATGGCTTCTTTTGCGGATGAGGCCGTAGTGACCTCCATGCCCCTGGCTGTCATTCTTTCGGACATGGCTTCTAAAAAGTCCAACTCATCATCTACCAGCAATACTTTTTCAGACATCGTTATTTCCTCCCAAAATTAATTATGCTTTCCCGCCATATGGCAGTTTTCAGCGGATTTCTTCCGGCAGAATGATCAGGATGCCCCCGGTTTCTGAATCGATCCGGATTTCGGCATCGAGCGTTTCCTGCAGCGCTTTTTCAGCGCCGGATGGAAAGATTTCCTGTGAAGTCTTTAGCGGTGCTCCCAAGCTGTTCAATCTGATCTGGGCGCCGCTGGTTAATTTTTCAATGGTAATTGTGATGGTTTTCCCGGTTCCGGCAACCTTCATTATGAAATCAATACACGCCCAAATCATATGCTCCAAATAGAACAGGCTCGAAGAGACGATTACCGGATTTTCAGGGGGAGCCACGTTCACAGTCAAATTGCGCGTATGGAGCAGCCTGTCACACAATTCCGTAACAAAGACCGTTGTTTCATAAATGTTGACAGACTGGACCGTTTGATCGGTACTATGAGAAAACCGGTTCATCTTTTTTACAATTTTATCGGCCCGATCCACCTGCTCCTGAATAGTTACCGACAGGCGCCGGAGACGTTCGGCGGAAAGGGGGATTCCTTTTCCCGCCAGGAGCGTCAGGTCTTCCAGCAGACCTGCAGTTTCATTGATAATGGCCAGGGTGTTTTTGATTTCATGTGAAATCGATGCGGACACACGCCCAAAGAACGCAAGGCCGATGTTTTCAATTGCGCTATGCTTGCTCATCACAACTTCTCCTTAACCATTCATCGTCTGATCTTTCAATAGTTTACGACAGGAAGCCATAAGCGT
The DNA here is from genome assembly GCA_964435695.1 of uncultured Desulfobacterales bacterium. Lineage (GTDB taxonomy): Bacteria > Desulfobacterota > Desulfobacteria > Desulfobacterales > B30-G6 > CAYTAQ01. Next base: position 17,756 of record CAYTAQ010000068.1, read on the forward strand.
CGCATAAAGGGCGCCGGCATTATAGAGCTTATATGAATTCAATCGAACAATGCCGTCAACCATGGAAAAAAGGATCATAGCGGTATTACGGGGCGGTACGTTGCCGACGGAGCCGTCCTTTTGACCGATATTGATTCCCCGTTCGAATATGTCCAGCAGGCAGCCGTATATGGATTTGAGGTATTGCCGGCAAACGGGATTGGTTTCCGCCAGTTTATAAGGAAAATGGCGATGCAGAAGCAAAAACTGATCTTCCATGCTCCCCGCGAGTTGCACATAAAACGTCAGCGCGCCTTCAACCATTTCCAACCCGGTTTTGTATTTTTCGACTTTTATGTGTTCTTCGAATTCGGAGACGATGGTTTCTTGAATATCCCGCAGGATGTTCAGAAACAGGTCTTCCTTGTTTTTAAAGTGATGAAAAATGGTTCCGGCCGCGGCTCCGGTCATTTTTGACAATTCAGCCATTGCCGCGCCATCGTAGCCTTTCTGGGAAAAAAGCCGGGTGGCGGCTAAAAGGATTGCATTTTTTTTTGACATATGTTACTCCGCTGGTAAAAAATCAACCGAACGACCGGTCGAATTTTGATATCGATATTTATTGGGAATGTCAAGGGAAAAACCCCTTTATCACGCAAGCACGAAATGACGAAAGCACGAAAGAGCAATGGGAACGGAGTGACATGAAAACAGCTGTACCGGAAAAGGCAAGGGTTTTAGAAATGATTCGTCAGGGTGGGTTCGAAGTGCCTGATTTTATTTTTGTTCCGGCAATCGATTTCGTTCATGAGAACTTCACGGCGCTGGAAAAGTTTTTGGAAAATCACCGCGAAAGCTTTAAAGTCATCGCCAGGAGCGCGCATCCGCAGGAAGAATTTTTCAAAGGCGGAACCTTTGATTCTTTGGAGACCTATGCCGATTTAGCAGGTATCAAATATGCGAGAAAGCGGATGATAAACTTTGCCAAGACAGGCAAAGCGCTCTCCATCCGGCGACAGCAAAAATTCAACGGCGCCCCTGAGGTCGATCTTGAAGAGATGGGTATCATTGTCATGCCGTTTATTTACGGATCGAGCGTCATGGCGAAAAAACTATGGGATCACTGGGAGTTTGGTTATTGCCGGGACAGAATCCACAAAGTCCAAAGCGAGCCGTATATCACCAAGACGCCTCATGACCTCAACCTGCTTAAGATTTCCGGAAAAATTCAAGATTATTTGGGATTTCCCTGTGAAATTGAATATGTGATTTCAGAAGACGGAAAAATTCATGTGGTACAGGCAAAGGACATCGGCCGAATCGATATCTTGGAGCAGAAGGAAGAAGAAAGATCCATTAAGCTGGATGGATTACGAAGAATCAGAAAGCGGCGCAACTATCGGGAACGGCCTGTTTATGTAATGGACAACAAATCATTTTACCTGAAAGTGATCAGCAAATGCGAGGAGCTCATTTTGGGAGATAACAACGCCGCTGCCAGCCTTGAAGATGTGCTCAACATCATATCGGATTATGAAAAAGAACTTGAAACGTTCTCGCTGCGACATGAACGCTTTTGTATTCTGGATCTATCCGTACACGAACCGGAAGAGCTCTTCCAGGTTGCCAACCATTACCTGGATGAGAATCCGGATTTTCAGGAAAAACTCTCCCAAGCCTTGCACAACAATCTTTATACGATCGATTATTTTTTGACGGAAGCTGATACATTAATCGCAAAAAACAAGATCCGGGTTAATCTATGCGGTCATGACGCCTATGGAATCGATACGGTTCGAAACCCCCTGTGGACCGTGTACTGGGATACCGAGAAACATGATGAAATTGTCAAAAAAATACGCAGAATCGGATTTAAAACAGGTGATTCGGTAGGGATCGACATCGGCAATGAGGGAAAGCCAACCGTCATTCGTATCTAAGCAGCATTTCTGATTGACACTATTCGGAGTCAAAACAAATTCTATCTCTTTTCGTGCAGGATATATTTATCAGTAAAAATGAGGGTAAGCCTTGACATCCTGGGATGGAAGAACGTACATATAAAATAATAATAGATGGTTATAAACTTTAAAATCCATCGAAAGTCCTGAAAAAGAGTGAGGAGCGCCTTCGTGAATTCGGCAGAGAGGACGAAATGACACCCCTCGATAATGAAATGAAAAAGATCAGCCGTATATAGCCCGGATAAACCAGAACCACAAAGGCACAAAGGACACAAAGGTTTTTTCTTTCTTTTACCCTTCGTGTCTTTGTGGTTGAAAACATTTTT
>CAYTAQ010000069.1:0-2502 GCA_964435695.1 uncultured Desulfobacterales bacterium
GCACTGACGACAATCCGGGTGATGTGTTCCAGCCGGGTCAACCCGGTGCAGTTGATTACTGCCTACCTGCGGGGCGCGGACGGCGTGCTGGTCGCCGGGTGCCATCCCGGTGACTGCCACTACCAGACCGGCAACTATCATGCCCGGCGGAGGTTCGCGTTGATGCGGCGGATACTGGATGTCCTGGAGCTTGACCCGGAACGGTTCCGGCTGTCCTGGATTTCGGCTTCAGAGGGCAAGCGCTATTCCGAGGTGACGCGGGAATTCACTGGGCACATCGCCGGGCTGGGACCGAACCCGCTGCGAACCAGGCCGTTCGTCGAGTGATGGCCGACTCGACGACGGCAGAACGAGAAGCAGTACTAGTTATCGGTGCCGGTCTAGCCGGCATCGAAGCCGGCCTGGTGCTGGCGAACGCGGGCCGGAAGGTGTACCTCGTGGAACGGCAGGCCTACTTCGGCGGCAACGTCATCAAGTCGGAAGAGGTCTTCCCGAACATGGAGTGCGCTACCTGCATGATTGCCCCGAAGCAGTCAGACATCATCGAGAACCCGAATATCGAACTGCTCACCTTGACCGAGGTGAAGGACGTCCAGGGCGAGGCGGGCGCATTTGACGTCACGCTGCTGCGCCGCGCCCGGTACGTGAGCCTGCAGAACTGCATCGGGTGCGGAGCCTGTTTCGAGCCGTGCCCGGTCAGCGCGGCGAACGACTTCGAGGAAGGGCTGTCGCAGCGAAAGGCGATCCACGTCGCCTGTGCCGGGGCCCTGCCCAATGCACCGGCAATCGTCATGAGTGAGTGCCTGCGCTCGAAGGGCGAAAGTTGCACCGCGTGCCGTGACGCCTGCATGTTCGATGCAATCAACTACGAAGATAAGGATGAAGAACGCAAGGTGCAGGTCGGGGCCATCGTCGTTGCCACCGGCTACCGGCTGAGCGCGGTAGGCCTGCCGGCCGAACGCGGCCGGGGCGGGCTTGAGAACGTGCTCAATGCTTTCCAGTTCGAGCGGCTGCGGGCGTCAAACGGACCGACCGAGGGCGCAATCCAGACCCGGGACGGGAAGGCGCCGAAGTCAATCGCGCTCATCCATTGCGTGGGTCGCAAAGACAAAGGGTTCTGTTCCCAGGTTTGCTGTCGCTATCTTGCCAAGTTCGTCCGGTATGCGTTCGACAAGCTGGAGGGAGTTGAGGTGCATGAGTTCATCCAGGAGGCCTCGGTCCCGGGCAAGGACAGCCAGCGGTTCTTCGATGCCGCCCTGCACGAGGGTGTCAAGCTCGTGCGGACCGCGGCCGTGCCTGCGGTCTTGGCCAACGGTTCCGGCGTGAGGATTGAGTACCAGGCGAACGGGAAGAGCGGGTCGGTTGACGTGGACATGGCGGTGCTGGCTTCGGCAATCGAACCGGACCCCGGGGCGGCGGAGCTGGCCAAGATGCTGGGCCTTGAGATGGACAGCTTCGGGTTCTTCCGCACCGCCGAACACGAACCGGCGGCAACGACCCGGCCCGGTGTTTTCATCGCCGGGTGCAACGGCGGCCCGAAAGACATGCAGACGGTGGTAATCCAGGCTGATGCGGCCGCGGGCGGCGTCCTCGGGTTGACCGGGAGCGTAAGTGAGTAAGGTCGGCCTGTACCTGTGCGAGTGCGGACCGAACATCGCCGAGGCAATCGACCTGGACCGGGTTGCCGCCGAAGTACAGAAAGACGGCAAGGTCGCCGGGGTGGAGCGGTTCAAGCTGCTTTGTTCCGAAGACGGGAAGAAGTTCCTGGCCGAGAATATCAAGGAGCGTGGGTATGAGCGCATCGTCATCGCCGCCTGCTCGCCGAAGCAGCACCAGGGCACGTTCGAGCAGGTAATCGCGGGCGCCGGGCTGAACGCCCACGTGTTCCAGATGGTGAACATCCGCGAGCAGTGCGCCTGGACCACGCCGGACAAAGAGCAGGCGACGAACAAGGCGCTGCGTTTCATCCGGGCGGCGGTCAGCCGGGTCAGGTATCACCAGGCGCTTGAGCAGAAGGAAATTGAGTGCAGCCCGGATGCCATCGTGATCGGCGGCGGTACGGCCGGCATCGAAGCGGCCCTGAGGATAGCGCACGAGGGCAGGAGGGTATTTGTCCTGGAAAGAGGCGAGCTGGGCGGAACGCGGACGGCCCGGGAATGGACGGCGGCGCGGGCTGCCGCGCTGAAGGAAAACCCGCTGGTCGAGGTGTACGAACACTGCCGGGTCAGCGAGGTGCTCGGGTTCTTCGGCAGCTTTGTCGCCCGCCTGAAGACCCGGGAAGACAAAGAGGTTGAAATCAAGGCCGGTTCGGTGGTGCTTGCGACCGGGGCCGTGCCGTTCGACCCGACCGGTCTCGCCGGCTGCGGGTACGGCAAACTCAAGGGCGTGAGCACGGTCGGTGAAGTCGAGAAGGCCGGCATTGCCGCTTTCATGGCCGGGTCGCCGAAGTCGGTCGCGGTGATTCACTGTGTGGGCCGGGAAAAGCTGGGCTACTGCTCCGGG
>CAYTAQ010000069.1:2602-18365 GCA_964435695.1 uncultured Desulfobacterales bacterium
CTGGCGGCGGGCGTGGCGGCCGACCCGGCGAACGCGGAGTTCGCCCGGATGTTCAACATCGGCATTGACGAGAAGGGCTTCTTCCAGTCGGAGCACCCGGTGTTGAACCCGGTCGGAACGGTAACCGAGGGCGTGTTCGTTGTCGGCGGCTGCCGTGGTCCGTCCAGCGCACTTGACGCGGCGACCCAGGCCGGCGCCGCGGCGGGCAAAGTGCTCTCGGCGCTGGTTCCGGGCCGACGACTGCGGCTCGAAACCAGAACGTCCGAAGTGGCGGAGAAACGGTGTGTCGGCTGCGGCCTTTGTGTCGCTGCCTGCGCCTACGGGGCGGTGACGCTCGACGAGATGCATCACGTCGCGGTCGTGAACGAGGTGCTCTGCCGCGGCTGCGGGAATTGCGCCGCGGCCTGCCCGTCGGGCGTTGCCCAGCACCGTCATTTCACAACTAGGCAATTGGACCAGGAAGTAACGCAGGTGCTCAGATGAGGGGCAAGAGACTGCCGGTACAGGGCGGCGTGAACGACACGTTGCGGTCCTTGATAGCCTCGCTGCTGAAGGCGGCGGACGTGAACGCGGTGATGGTGCCGAGCCGCATCCCGTCGAAAGAGTCTTTTGTCCACCTGCTGATTCGTGACCCGCAGTTGCTCGATACGGCCACCCCGCTGCCGCCGGTACTGCCGGTGCAGGGCGCGCGTTCCTTACACAGCCTGGGTCGCGGCGGTGGGAGCCGGCTCAGGATGCTGTGCGCGCTGCGGCCATGCGAAGCGCGGGCGGCCATCGAGCTGTTTAAACGGAACCAGGTGGAACTTGAGAACGTGCTGCTTCTGACGATAGACTGCCCGGGTGCGTTCCCGACGCGGGACTACATCGGAAACCCGGACGAGTTCGACCGCCGTTTCGGGGAAGTCCTTGAGGGAAAGCGGGACGACGGCCTGCGGCCGGACTGCCGGAGCTGCGTAGGCTTCAGCCACCGGGAAGTCGCGTCCGACATACACGTCGGCTTGCTAGAGGGAAAGCCCGGCGAGCTCGTTGTCTTCCACAAAAGCGAGCGGGGCGAGCGGCTGCTGGCCGCTGCCGGGCTCGCGGGAGACGAGGATATGTCGGAGTGGCAGGCCGGGGTGGATGCGGAGACAAAGGTCCGCGCGGCAGCCCGGGCCGGCGCTTTCCAGGAGATAAAGGGCCGGGCGTCCGGGGCGGATGCACTCGAGAAGCTTCTCGTCGACTGCGTCAATTGCCACAACTGCATGAGGGTCTGCCCGATATGCTACTGCCGGCAGTGCCTGTTCGACTCGGCTGACAGCGTGCGGCTCAGGGCCGAGGACTATCTTGCCCGGGCGAAGAACCGGGGCGGCATCCGTTTCCCGGGCGAGATGATGAAGTTCCATCTCGGCCGGATGTACCACATGGCGCTGTCGTGCGTCGCGTGCGGGGCGTGCGAGGACGCGTGCCCGATGGACGTGCCGGTCAGCCGGCTGTTCGCATTCGTCGGCGACCAGGTCCAGAACGAGTTCGGCTACGTGCCGGGTCGCAGCCGTGAAGAAACGATGCCGATGACGACGTTTCGGGAAGACGAACTGCACGTGTTCGAAGATGCCGGAGGTACGGAGTGAAGCGGTTCCGAGTTCCCGGGACGCCGGACGAAGCGGCGAGGAAGCTTCTGAGTTTCCTAATGGAGCACGGGCGGGTCCGGGGAGCCTTTGTGCTTGCGGAGACAGCCCCGGGCAGGTACGCCCATACGCTGATTACCGACCGCCGGCTGCTTGACCGGGCCGCGCCTACGGTGCCGCTGATGCCGGTGAACGCCGGCAAGATGGTCTCCCGGCTAACAATGCTCGAGCCTTCGCCGGAACCGATTGCCGTCGTCCTGCGGCCGTGCGAACTGCGGGCGCTGTTCGAGCTGGTCAAGCTGGAGCAGGCGCGGCTGGACAACCTGTTTATCATCAGTTTCACCTGCGGCGGGGTGGTGCCGACAAGGACGATGCGCGGAGAAATGGCCCCGGTGCTGGAGAAATACCGGGAGACCTTGCAGGCCGGCGCGACCTGGGACGGGCTGCGCGATACGTGCCGGGTGTGCAGGGAGTTCGTGCCGGCCGGGGCGGATGTTACGCTCGCGCTGGTCGGCAACGACGGCAAAGAGACGACCGAGGTGCTGGCTGGAACCGAGAAGGGCGAGCAGTTGCTTGACGGCCTGGTTCCATCGAGCGAAGGCGCGCTGGATTCCGGCGTACTGGAACGACTCGGCAAAGAACGGGCCGGACAGGAGCCGGCCGTTTTCGGCCGATTCGCGCCCGAGACCTTCGGCCTCTCCGGTCTGATTTCGGTGTTCGGGCGCTGCGTCAACTGCCACGCGTGCAGCAAAGCCTGCCCGGTATGCTACTGCAACATGTGCCAGTTCGAGTCGGCCGACGCGGCACAGCAGCCGAACGAGACCGTGGAGGAGCTGGACCGGCGCGGCGGCTTGAGGCTGCCGGTTGGGACAATTTACTACCATGTCGGCCGCATGCTCCACGTCAGCATGACGTGCGTCGGCTGCGGCATGTGTTCGGACGCGTGCCCGGTCAACATCCCGGTCGCGTCCATTTTCACCCGGCTGGCCGGCCGGGTCCAGGGGATGTTCAACTACGTGGCGGGAAGAAACGTCGATGAGAAAATCCCGACCAGCACCTTCGAGGCGGAAGAACTGAAGGAGATTGGAGCGTAGCATGGCAGAGAAGTTTCAGCCCACCATAGTAGGCTTCCTCTGCAATTGGTGCTCCTATGCCGGTGCCGACCTTGCCGGGGTGTCGAGGTTGAAAATGCCGGCGACGATGGTCTCCATCCGGGTGATGTGTTCGAGCCGGGTAGACCCGCTTTTCGTGCTCAAGGCGTTTCTTGGCGGCGCGGACGGGGTCCTGGTTGCCGGGTGCCATCCCGGAGACTGTCACTACCAGACCGGCAACTACTACACCAGAAGACGGTTTGCGGTTACTCAACGGGTGTTCGATGAACTGGGCCTTGAGACGAACCGGGTCAGTCTGAAGTGGGTGTCCGCATCCGAGGGCGGGCGATTCCAGGAGGTCGTCACCGAGTTCTCCGATGCGGTCAGCGATGCCGGACCGAACCCGGCGAAACAGGAGATATACCTGTGAGTTCCGGAGAAGTCAGAAGCAGGAAGACGGAACCGGAACGCGGTCGGAACCGGCAGGAACAGAGGATGAGAGTTTGAGCGACGAGGTCTCCAGCAAGTCCGTGCTCGTGGTCGGCGCCGGGATAGCCGGCATTCAGGCGGCGCTCGACCTTGCGGAGATGGGGGCCGAGGTCCATCTGCTGGAGGAAACCCCGTCAATCGGCGGCAGGATGCCCCAACTGGATAAGACGTTTCCCACCAACGACTGCTCAATCTGCATCCTCTCGCCGAAGATGAGCGAGTGCGCGCGGCATCCCGGGATAAAGCTCCACGTCTGCTCGTCGCTGGTTTCGGTTGAAGGTAAGGCCGGCGATTTCACGTGCCGGATAAGGGAGCGTGCCCGCTACGTTGACCCGGTCCGGTGCGTCGGTTGCGGGCTGTGCGCCGATAAGTGCCCGGTCAAGGTCGTTGACGAGTTCGACATGGAACTCAGGCAGCGAAAGGCAATATACCGGTATTTCGCCCAGAGCATCCCGTCGAACTACGTCATTGACGCGGCCCATTGCCTGTATCTCACCAAGAGCGTGTGCCGGCTGTGCGAGAAAGCCTGCGCGGCGAAGGCAATCAACTTCCAGGACCAGGACCGGTTCGTGGACTTGAATTGCGGCGCGGTGATCCTGGCAACCGGCATTGACCCGCACGACCCGGTCGGGTACGGCGAGTACGGGTACAAGGCATACCCGAACGTGGTGACCTCGATCGAGTTTGAGCGGATGCTCTCGGCCAGCGGGCCAATGAAGGGGCACGTCGTGCGGCCGTCGGACGGCAAGGAGCCGCGCAAGGTCGCTTTTATCCAGTGCGTCGGTTCAAGGGACGTCGAACGGAAGCACGACTACTGCAGTTCGGTCTGCTGCATGTACGCGATAAAAGAGGCGGTCATTGCGAAAGAGCACAGCAAGGAACTCGAACCGACTATCTTCTTCATGGACATCAGGGCGTTCGGCAAGGACTTCGACAAGTACTACGAGCGGGCCAAGTCGCAGTTCGGCGTCAAGTTCACCAGGGCGCGGGTCGCCCGCGTCGTGCCGGCCGACGACGGCAACCTGATGCTCGATTTCACCGGGGAGTACGGTAAGCGGGACAGTGAGACTTTCGACCTGGTTGTGCTTTCGGTCGGCCTGGAGTCACGCCGGGGCATGGTCGAGCTGTCGGACAAGGCCGACATCAAGCTGGATGAGTACGGGTTCTGCCGGGCGGTCCCGTTCGAGCCGCTCAACACCACGAGACCGGGCATATTCGCCTGCGGCGCCGCGAACGGGCCCAAAGACATCCCGGAGTCGGTGACGTCGGCTTCCGGGGCCGCGGCCGGCTGCGCGGGCCTCCTGGCGCTCGAAAGGCAGGACAAGGTATCAAAGAAGACGTTTCCCGAAGAGAAGAACGTTGTGGGCGAGCGGCCGCGCATCGGGGTGTTTGTCTGTCACTGCGGGATCAACATCGCCGGCGTGGTGGACGTCAAGAAAGTCGCCGGGTTTGCCGCAACCCTGCCCAATGTCGAGTGCACCGAAGACGTGATGTACGCGTGTTCCCAGGATTGCCTGAATACGATCAAGAACCGGGTCCGGGAGCACAACCTGAACCGGGTCCTCGTGGCCGCATGCACGCCACGGACCCACGAGCCGCTGTTCCGGGAAACGCTCAAAGAAGCCGGCCTGAATGAGTACCTGTTCGAGATGGCGAATATCCGGGACCAGTGCAGTTGGGCGCACATGCACGAACCCGGACCGGCAACCGCCAAGGTCATGGACCTGGTGGAAATGGGCATTGCCAAGGCGAGGAACCTGGTGCCGTTGCGGAGACTGCCGATTGAAATCAACCCGAAGGCGCTCGTGGTCGGCGGCGGGCTGGCGGGCATGACCGCGGCGCTGGCAATCGCCGACGCCGGGTACGAAGTCTGCCTGCTGGAGAAGGAAGGCGAACTCGGCGGGAACGTGGCCGGCATCCACAGCACGCTGGGCGGCCCGGACCCGGCAGAATTCCTGCACCGGACCATCAACCGAGTGGAAGAAAACGAACTCATTACGGTTCACCGGAATGTCAGGCTGCAGAGCATCGAAGGCTACATCGGGCATTACAAGACCACCTTCGAAGTCCGGGACCCGGAATCCAAAGTCGAGTATGAACATGGCGTTGTGGTCGTTGCCACCGGGGCCCGGGAGTCGCGACCCGACGAGTATTTCTACGGGAAGAACAAACGGGTGATTACCCAGCTTGAACTGGAGAAACGGATTGGCGATCTGCCGCGATACAAAAACGTGGTCATGATTCAGTGTGTCGGTTCCAGGGAAAAGGAACGGCTTTACTGCAGTCGGGTGTGCTGCGGCCAGGCGGTGAAGAACGCCGCGCTTATCAAGAAACGGCATCCCGGCACCGAGGTGTACGTGCTGTACCGGGACCTGAGGACCTACGGTCTGAACGAGAAGTACTACGGCAAGGCGCGGGACCTCGGAGTGATATTCGAAAGGTATGACCCTGACCACAAGCCCGAACTCGAACCCGGCGACCCGAACGACCCGGACAGCCGGTTGAAAGTCAAGCTGACGGATTTCCTGCTCGACAAGAAGGTCGTCATGGACGCGGACCTGGTTGTGCTTTCGGCGGCGATGGATGCCCCGCAGGAGAACGAAGTTCTGGCAAAGATGCTCAAGGTGCCACTGAACAAAGAGGGCTTTTTCCTCGAAGCCCACATGAAGCTCCGGCCGGTTGACTTCGCGACCGACGGGGTCTACATGTGCGGGCTGGCCCACTCCCCGAAGAACATCGAGGAGTCAATTGCCCAGGCAAAGGCCGCGGCGGCAAGGGCCCTGTCAGTGCTGAGCAGAAAGACCATCGAGGTAGAAGGTACCGTATCCTGGGTCAACCCCGACCGTTGCACCGGTTGTGGCGTCTGCGTCCAGGCCTGCGCCTATGCCGCAATCGAATTGAAGGACAAGCTGATGCCGTCGAAGGTCGTAAGAACGGTCGCCGAGGTGAACGAAGCCCTGTGCAAGGGGTGCGGCGCCTGTGCAGCATCCTGCCGGTCCGGTGCCGTCAACCTGAAGGGCTTCACCGACGACCAGATTTTCGAGGCGGTCAGCGCAATAGCGATATGAGCGACTGGCAACCCAAGATACTGGCTTTCCTGTGCAACTGGTGTTCCTACGCCGGGGCCGACCTTGCCGGGGTTTCAAGGATTCAGTACCCTCCCAATGTCAGGGTTGTCAGGGTTCCCTGCTCCGGAAGGGTGAACCCGTTATTCATTCTCAAGAGTCTGCAGAACGGGTTTGACGGAGTCCTGGTTTCGGGTTGCCACCCCGGCGACTGCCACTACATCTCGGGCAATTACGTGGCCCGCAGGAAGTTCGCCGTGTTGAAGACGCTTATGGAATTCATGGGCCTGGAGCCGGGACGGGTTCAATTCTCCTGGGTGTCGGCCGGCGAAGGCGAGAAATTCGCCCAGGTTATTACCAAAGTCACCGAGGACGTGAAGAAGCTCGGTCCTGCCGGGAAACTTGTGAAGGCGCTTGAGTCTTCGGATACACAGGTGTGACATGGCGAACGTAGAGCAGTTACTGAGGGAAAAGGTGAAGGAACTGCTCAGGGAGAAAGAAGTCAGCCGTGTGATCGGGTATGCCCGGGGAAGCACGGCGTTTCGGTCAGCGCCGGTCATTGTCGAAAACGAGGCGGATGCAGATGGCCTCGTCTTCGACGTCACCTGCGGCAATAACCTGGCTCAGTACCTGCGGAAGCAAAACCGGGCCCGGGGCGAGAGGATTGGAATCGTGGCCAAGGGCTGCGACGGCCGGGCGGTAGTTCAGTACCTGGCCGAGGGTCAGGTCAAGCGTGAGGATGTGCTGATTATCGGCGTTCCCTGCGAAGGCGTTCTGGATGTGCGGAAGGTCCGTGACCTGGTTCAAGACCGGGATGTTTCCCAGTGCCGGGTTGACGGCGAGACGGTCGTGTTCGAGGGGAAGGATTTCGAGGTATCGCTGGACAGGGCCGACGTCCTGTCTGATTCGTGCAAGCGGTGTCGCTACCCGAACCCGCCGGTGTACGACGTGTTCGTTGCCGAGCCGGCAGCAGCGGCACCGGAGAAACACGGGCGGCAGGAACTGGAGAAGTTCGAGGAACTCGGGGCCGCCGAGCGGTGGGCCTTCTTCGAGAAGGAGTTCGGCCGGTGCATCCGGTGCTATGCCTGCCGGAACGCATGCCCGATGTGCTACTGCGAAGAGTGTTTCGTTGACCAGAGCAACCCCCAGTGGTTCGGCAAGAGCACTGACCTGTCCGATACGATGCTGTTTCACATCGTGCGGGCGCTGCACATGGCGGGGCGCTGCGTTGAATGCGGGGCGTGTGAGCGGGCTTGTCCCCTTGGCATCAACCTGAGTTTCTTGAACCAGCGGGTCGAGCGAGAGGTGCGGGAGAGATTCGGATACACTCCCGGCCTGGACCCCGACCAGATACCGGCCATGGCGACCTACGACGAGGAAGACAAACAGGAGTTCATCCTGTGAGCAAAGTGCTTCGGCTGGACAAGAAGCGGCTTGACGAATTCATCGCGGCGCTGGCTTCGCGGTATCGCCTGTTCGGCCCGGTTGATAGCGACGGCCGGATGCGCTTCGCCGAAGTCGAGTCAACCGGCGCGCTGCGGCTGGACATTGCCAACCCGGATGAGTCGGCAAAGGGCATTTTCTTTCCCCAGACCGAGACACTGCTCACCGGCAATCAGGGAGAGGTGGAGCCAACCCGGGAGCCGGACAGGCCGATTGCGGTAATCGGCATCAGGCCGTGCGATGCAAGGGGCCTCGCGATGCTGGACAAGGTGTTCGGCACCGGCGAACACCAGGACCCATACTGGACGCGGCGCTATCGGAATGCGCTCATAGTGACCATGGGCTGCAGCACACCACGGGCCGGCTGTTTCTGCAACTGGCTGGGCTCCGGTCCGTTCGGCACGGAAGGCTCGGACATCGCGCTCACCGATATCGGCGATGCAATTCTATTGGAGCCCCGCAGCGAAAAGGGAATGGACTTCTTGAAGGAGATTGCCTGCGAGGGAGCTTCCGTCGCCGACCTGCGTAAGGCTGCCGACGTCAAGGAGCGGGCCGAGTCATCGATGCCAGGCAAGGTCGACATCTCGTCTCTGAAATCAGCCCTGGATAAAGCCTGGGACAGCCCCTTGTGGGAAGAACTTGCTGGAAACTGCCTTTCCTGTGCGGCCTGCGCGTACCTGTGTCCGACCTGTCACTGTTTCGACATTCAGGACGAAAAGGCGCCCGGTACGAACCAGTGCCGACGGATCAGAATCTGGGATTCCTGCATGGCGCCTTTGTTCACGAAAGAGGCGTCCGGACACAACCCGCGACCGACCGGGAAGGAACGACTTCGCCAGCGGGTGATGCACAAATTCAACTACTTCGTTGACGTATACGGCGAGACGGCGTGCGTAGGCTGCGGCCGGTGCATCCGTAGCTGTCCGGTCAATCTCGACATCCGTGAAGTACTTGTGAGGTTCATCAATGCCGGATAATTGCTACGTCCCCATCCCGATGACCGTGGACACGATACGGACGGAGTCGGACGACGGAACCCTGAGGACGTTCGACCTCAGTTTCCGCAACAAAGAGCAGGAGTTTGACTATCTGCCCGGTCAGTTCTGCCAGTTATCCATCCTGGGCAAAGGCGAAGCCCCGTTCGGAATCGCGTCATCGCCCACCGAGGAGGGCCACCTGCGGTTTACCGTTAACCGGGTCGGCGCCGTTACGACCGCGCTTCACTACCTGGCGCAGTGCGAGACAATCGGCTTGCGCGGTCCGCTCGGGAACCACTACCCGGTGGAGGAGTTCAAAGGCCGGAACGTGTTGATTGTCAGCGGTGGATTCGCGTTCACGACGCTCCGGTCGCTTGGCGTCTACCTGCTCGCGCACCGCGCAGACTTCGCCGACATAACGGTCATATACGGGGCACGCCGGCCCGGCCTGTTGCTTTACCGGGACGAGTTGGCGGAATGGGAGAAGCGCGACGACCTGCACCTGCATCTTACCATTGACAAGGCCGCGGCGGGCTGGGACAAGAAAGTAGGGTTCGTCCCGGCTGTTACCGAGGAAGTGGCGCCCAGCCCGAAAGACACGTGGGCCATCGTGTGCGGGCCGCCGGTGATGATAAAATACACGCTGCCGGTCCTGCTCAAGCTCGGATTCCCGCCGGAAAGAGTCTACACTTCGCTTGAGAGAAGAATGAAGTGCGGGATAGGCAAGTGCGGCCGATGCAATGTCGGGTCGAAGTACGTTTGTGCCGACGGCCCGGTGTTCTCATATGCGGACTTGCAGAAACTGCCGGAGCAGTTCTGAGAGGAGACGGCATGGATGAAATTAACGAGAAAGACCTTGACGCGAAGTTCAAGTACGACATCGCCGCGCGACCCGGGGCCGAGAACTTCAAGCGCTGTTTCTCATGCGGCACCTGCACTGCGGGCTGCCCGGTTTCGGAGGTCAACGAAGCCTACGACCCGAGGAGAATAATTCGGATGGCGGTCCTCGGAATGCGGAAGGAAGTCCTGTCTTCGGATGTCATCTGGATGTGCGCCCGGTGCTATATCTGCTATGCCCACTGCCCGCAGAACGTGAAGTTTGCCGACGTGATGGGCGTGCTGCGCGAGATGGCGGTCGAGGAGGGTTTCGCTCCCCGGGAACGCCTCGGGCAGATGGAGGAACTCGACCGGTTCGCCCAGGACCTGAGGTGTAACCTGGTGCAGGATCTTATCCGGCCCGGCGCCGAGCAGAAGAAGAGAATTGCCGCCATGGTTAAGCACCGGCTGGGTACAAAATGAGCTGGCGACGGAGCGCGTGGAAATGAGCATGCGGCGCGAAACCGACTTGAGCTTCGACGACCTGCTCAAGGAAGTCGTCGACAAGGGTCTGTGTAACAAGTGCGGCGCTTGCGTGTCTTTCTGCACCGCCCACCAGATCGGCGCAATCGAGATGCACGACAGCGCCGGCGACAACCTGCCCCGGTATGCACACCCGGACCGGTGTCTCAAGTGCGGCATATGCTACCTCATCTGTCCCCAGACGCGAGAGCTTGATGATGATGTCGGCGCCCCGGCCGGCGCGCTGCAGGATGTCATCTCGGCCCGGGCGACGGACCCGGAGATACTGGCAGTGGCGACCGACGGCGGCGTGGTCACCGCGCTTCTGTCCCACATGTTTGAAAGCCGGGCCATCCACGGCGCAATCGTCGCGAACAGGATAGGGCTGTTTAACCGCAAGCCGATGATTGCCGTCACGCGTGAAGAGTTGATTCAAGCGGCGGGGTCGCAGTTCTCCGAGTCGTCGCACCTCGGTGAGGTAGGCGAGACATACTCCACCTACGTGCCGGTGCTCCCGGTGGTGAAGGCGTTCGAGCCGAAGCAGGCTGTCCGACTGGCGGTAGTGGGCACCCCGTGCCAGATTACCGCAGTCCGGAAGATGCAGGCCCTGAATATCCTGCCGGCGGACGCGATTCACTTCACCGTCGGCCTGTTCTGCATGCAGTGTTTCAGTTTCGACAACCTGATGGGCAAGACCTTTGTGAAGAAATACCACATAGTTCCCGATGATATCATGGCGATTAACGTCAAAGAGGATTTCCGGTTGAAGATGAAATCCGGCGTGACCATCCACGTCCCGTTCGGTGAAATAGAGGATATCGCGAGACCGGCCTGCCTGGTGTGCCGGAACTTCGCCAATGATTTCGCGGACATTTCGGTGGGCGGCCTCGGTTCCGCCGACGGGTATACTACCGTGCTAATACGGACCACACTGGCGAAGCGGGCCTTCGCCGAGGCAGTGAACCACGGCCGGCTGCAGTCGAAGATGCTGTCGGAAACCGAGAAAAAGAACATGATGTTCGCGGTCGAGGCGGTTGCCGCCAGGAAGCGGGAGCGCGCGGCGAAACGGACGGTCCGGCAATGACCGGCGACCAACCGACAATGATCCATCCGGTGGTCGCAAGCCCCGAACCGGAAGACAGAACCCGGCCGGTCGGCGCCGTGCTTATCGTCGGTGCCGGGATAGCCGGGATCCAGTCGGCGCTGGACCTGGCCAATTCCGGGTTCAAGGTGTACCTGGTTGAGTCCGGCCCGGCCATCGGCGGGACCATGGCGCAGCTTGACAAGACGTTTCCGACCAACGACTGCGCCATGTGCATCGTTTCGCCCAAGCTGGTCGACTGCGGCAGGCACCCCAATATCGAACTAATCACCAATGCCGAGCTTGAGGAACTGACCGGAATTCCGGGAAGGTTCGTGGTGAAGGTGAAGAAGAAGCCCCGCTATGTCGACGAGGATAAGTGCACCGGCTGCGGGCTGTGCGTGGAAAACTGCCCGGTGACAAAGGCCGTCCAACTCGACCAGGAGAAGGTCGAGGTGAAGCTCGACCCCGACGACCTGGCCAGGATGCGGCGAATTATCGAGGAGCACAAGAACAGGGAAGGTGCCCTGCTGCCGGTTCTGCACGATATCAACCTCAGTTACTCTTATCTCCCGGAACGCGTGTTGCGCTACATTTCCGAGGAACTCGACATGCCGCTGAGCCTGATTTACCAGGTGGCCACTTTCTACAATGCATTCAGCCTGAAACCAAGAGGGAAATATACCATCAATGTCTGTATGGGAACGGCCTGCTACATCAAGGGCGGGAACCGGATTCTCGAGGCGTTTGAGAGAGCGCTGGGCGTCAAGGTGGGAAATACCACCGAGGACCTGATGTTCGGGCTTGAGACCATCGCCTGTTTTGGATGCTGCGGCCAGGCCCCGGTCGTGGTGGTGAACGAAGAACTGCACGGCCATTTCCAGGTAGCGCAAGTCCCCAGGCTGCTGCGGAGCTGCAAGGAGGCGGCGCGTGCCGAAGCTGAGGTCTGAGGACCTGACGGCGATTGCGGAGAAGGTGCAAGGGACGATGTTCCTTCGTACCAGGGACGGTCGCGCACCGAACGCCAATCCGCAGCCGGGGGCCGGGGCGGGATTGAAGGCGTACCGGACCAACCTGATGCTCTGCAACTGCACGATGTGTGTTTCGGTCGGGGCGCTCCGAATCAGGAAACGTCTTGAGGAAGAAATCAGGAAGCACCATCTGGAGGATGAGGTCCAGGTTGTGCTTACCGGGAGCAGTTGGCTCTGCACTAAAGGGCCGACGTTGATTGTCCAGCCGGACGACGTGGTTTACCAGTCCCTGAAGGAAGAAGATATTCCGGTCCTGGTTGAGGAGCATCTGCTTAAGGGTAAGCCGGTGAAGTCCCTGATGTACGTCAACCCCGAGACCCAGGCCCCGATTGAGAAGTTGCACGATATTCCCTTCTGTCGCGACCAGCAACTCATCGTGCTCTGGAACCGGGGGATTATCGACCCGGACCAGATAGATGAGTACATCGCCCGGGGCGGGTATCAGGCGCTGGCAAAGGCCCTGAAAGACATGGCTCCGACCGACGTAGTCCGGGAGATAAAGGATTCAGGCCTGCGGGGGCGCGGCGGGGCCGGCTTTCCGACCGGCAGGAAATGGGAATTCTGCCGGGCCAATCCCGATACGCCCAAGTACCTCATCTGCAATGCCGATGAGGGCGACCCGGGCGCTTTCATGGACCGGTCTATCATCGAAGCTGACCCGCATTCGCTGATTGAAGGCATGCTGATTGCCGCCTACGCTATCGGGGCTAATAAGGGTTACGTGTACGTCAGGATTGAATACCCGCTGGCAATCAAGCGGCTGATTCGCGCGACGGCCCAGGCCAGGGAGTATGGACTGCTCGGGAAGGACATTCTCGGCTCGGGTTTCGACTTCGACGTCGAGATATTCCGCGGGGCCGGCGCGTTCGTCTGCGGTGAGGAAACCTCGCTGATCCATTCGATTGAAGGCCAGCCGGCAGAGCCGGTCCAGAAGCCACCGTTCCCGGTTGAGCAGGGGGTGTTCGGGAAACCCACGGTCATCAACAACGTGGAGACCCTGACGAATCTGCCGAGGATAATTCAATTCGGGGCAGAGTGGTTTGCCGCCGTCGGGACCGAGAAGAGCAAGGGCACCAAGGTGTTCTCGCTGGCCGGGAACATCAACAACGCCGGGCTCGTTGAGGTGCCGATGGGGATAACGCTGCGGCGAATCGTCTATGACATCGGCGGCGGGATTCCGAACGGGAAGGAATTCAAGGCCGTCCAGACCGGCGGCCCGTCCGGCGGCGTCATTCCGAAGAGCATGCTCGACCTGCCGGTGGACTACGAGCGGCTGCAGGAGGCGGGCGCGATCATGGGTTCCGGCGGGATGATCGTGATGGACGAGAGCAGTTGCATGGTCGACATTGCCCGGTACTTCATCGGGTTCACGAAAGACGAGTCCTGCGGAAGGTGCAATTCCTGTCGCGAAGGCCTCGCCGCGATGCACGAGATATTGACAAACATCTGCGAGGGAAGAGGGAAGAAAGGCGACATCGAACTGCTGGAGGAACTGGGCGAAGCAACCAAAGAGGCATCCCTCTGCGGGCTGGGGAAAACCGCGCCCAACCCGGTGCTGAGCGCCCTGCGTCATTTCCGGGAAGAGTACGTCGCCCACGTCCGGGACAAGAAGTGCCCGGCCAGGGTGTGCAAAGCGCTGATTCGTTTCGAGGTGGACAAGGACAAATGCACCGGGTGCATGCTGTGTGCGAAGAACTGCCCGGCCCAGGCTGTCACCGGTGCGAAGAAGACGCCGCACGTGATAGACCAGGACAAGTGCATCAAGTGCGGGGTCTGTCTTGATGGCTGCAAGTTCGGCGCGATACTGGTCACAACCGGGGAGTCGGCGTGAAGAATGTGGTAAGTCTGACAATCAACGGTAAACAGGTAGAAGTCGAACCGGGCCGGTCAATACTCCAGGCGGCGGAAAAAGCCGGCGTGAAGATACCGACCCTGTGCTACCACAAGGCGCTGCCCGCCTATGGTGCCTGTCGGCTCTGCCTGGTCGAGGTGAGCCGAAAGGGCACTCCGGCGTCCGTTCACGCGTCCTGTACTTACCCGGCCCAGGATGGGCTGATTGTCGAGACCGACACTCCGCGCGTGAAGAAGACCCGCAAGATAATGGTAGAATTGCTGCTGGCGCGGTGCCCGGACTCCGAAGAGGTCAAACGTCTGGCCGAGGAGATGGGCGTCGGCAAGCCGAGGATTGCGCTGAAGAACAAGGACTGCCTGCTTTGCGGTCTCTGCGTCCGCATGTGCCGCGACCGGATGGGAAAAGGAGCAATCGGGTTCTCGGGCAGAGGTGACAGACGGCTCGTGCAGCCGGCATTCGACGTCCAGTCGGATGTCTGCCAGACCTGTGGGGCGTGCTTTTCCGTATGCCCGACCAAGTGTATCGAGTTTGGGAAAATCACCTACAACAAGCCCGTCCCGATTCTGTCCGAGTTCGACGAGGGCCTTAAGGAAAGGTCGGCGATATACATTTCCTACCCGCAGGCAGTCCCGAACTACGCCACGATCGATGCCGAGCATTGCATCCACCTGCAAACCGGCAACTGCCAGGTATGCAAGGAGTTTTGTGAGGCGGATGCGATTGACTTCGACCAGAAGGAACAGGAGTTGTCTTTCGATGTCGGGGCGGTCATCGTCGCGGATGGCGCGGAGAAGTTCAGCCCTTCGCTCAAGTACGAGTTCGGATACGGCCGGTGCAAGAATGTCGTGACCAGCATCGAGTTCGAACGGATACTGGCCGCTTCCGGGCCTTTTGCCGGTCACGTCCAGCGGCCGCACGACGGCAAGGTTCCCCGGCGAATCGCCTGGATACAGTGTGTCGGCAGCAGGGATGAGCGCGAAGACCGGAGCTACTGCTCGTCGGTCTGCTGTATGTACGCCATCAAGGAAGCGACCATCGCCAAAGAGCACGTCAAAGAGATTGCGCCGACCATATTCTTCATGGACATCCGCGCCCACGGCAAGGACTTCGATGCGTTCTACAACCGGGCAAAGGACCAGCACGGCGTGCGTTTCGTCCGGTCCAGGGTGGGCAAGGTACTGGAAATCCCAAAGAGCGGGAACCTGCTCGTCTACTACACCACGGAGGACAATCCGAGGCAGTTGTGCGAGGAGTTCGACATGGTGGTGCTCTCTGTCGGGCTCGAGCCCAGGCAGGCTAATGCGGTCCTTGCCGACAAGCTGGACGTCAAGCTGAACAAGCACAAGTTCTTCAAGACTTCGACCTTTTCGCCGGTCGCGACGAGCCGGCCCGGGATATTCGTGTGCGGTCCGGCCTGCGGCCCCAAGGACATACCGGAAACGGTAATGGAGGCGTCGGGCGCCGCCGCCGCGGCCGAAGGCGTGGTCGCCGAGGCCCGGGGGACCGCGATTGTCCCCAAGACGTACCCGCAGGAAAGAGATGTCCGGGGCGAACCGCCGAGAATCGGCGTGTTCGTGTGTCACTGCGGCATCAATATCGGAAGCGTGGTGGACGTTCCCGGGGTGGTCGAATTCGCCAAGAAACTGCCCGGCGTCGTCTATGCCGAGCACAACCTGTTCACCTGTTCTCAAGATACCCAGCAGAAGATAAGCAAGACTATCCGGGAACAGCGTCTCAACCGCGTTGTGGTTGCGTCCTGCTCGCCCCGGACCCACGAGCCGCTCTTCCAGGA
>CAYTAQ010000069.1:18465-19798 GCA_964435695.1 uncultured Desulfobacterales bacterium
ACCAGGGATTCGAGGCCATCCTGGTCGAGCGCGAAAGCGAACTGGGCGGGAACCTGAGGAACCTGTACCGGACGATTCAGGGCGAGGACGTCCAGGAGTACCTGAAGAATCTGGTTTACGAGGTTGAGCATCACCCGCGAGTCAAGGTGTACCGGTCAGCGACCATCAAGGATATCGAAGGCTACATCGGGAACTACAAGACGACGATTGAAGTCAAAGGCCAGGAACCAACCAAGATTGAGCATGGAGTTGTCATCGTTGCGACCGGTGCCGAGGAATCAAGGCCCGGGGAGTACCTGTACGGCCAGGACGAGAGGGTAATCACCCAGGTCGAACTGGAAAAGCGGATGCAGGACCCGCCGGCCCACAAGCTGGGCAAGCTCAAGAACGTCGTGATGATCCAGTGCGTCGGGTCGAGGGATGACAAGCACCCATACTGCTCGCGAGTGTGCTGTTCGGACGCGGTCAAGAACGCGCTCAGACTTAAAGAGCTCAATCCCAAGGCGAATATCTACGTGCTGTACCGGGACATGCGGACCTACGGGTTCCTCGAAGAATACTACCAGCTCGCCCGCGACAAAGGCGTGGTGTTCATCAGGTACAACGAAGAACAGAAGCCGGTGGTGGAAACGGACGGGGACAACCTGAAGGTAAAAGTCAGGGACCTGATTCTTGAGGCCGACCTGGCGGTGAACCCGGACCTTGTCGTGCTTGCCCCGGCGATAGTCCCGCACGAAGATGCCGCCGCCATTTCCCGGATGCTCAAAGTCCCGCTGAACGAGAACAACTTCTTCCTCGAAGCACACGTCAAGTTGCGGCCGGTTGACTTTGCGACCGAAGGCGTGTTCCTTGCCGGGCTGGCGCATTCGCCCAAGAACATCCCGGAGGCAATCGCCCAGGCGGAGGCTGCGGCGGCAAGGGCAGGCACCATCCTCTCCCGGGATAAGTATGAGGCGAGCGCCACAATCTCGGTGGTGGACGAAAGCATGTGTGCGGGTTGCGGGCTCTGCGTGGCCACCTGTCCCTACAACGCTCCGGAATTGGTCGAGAGAGCCGACCGGATAGTGTCCCATGTCAACGAGGCCCTGTGTAAGGGTTGCGGTAACTGCGCCGCAATCTGTCCGTCGGGCGCAATCACGCATCTCGGATTCAAGTCGGAACAGACCGCGGCGATGATGAACGCCGCACTACGGGCGCTCCCGTCTTAGGAGCGGGAATTGACTACGAGGCCCGGCAACGGCCGGCCGCCGGTGTTCGGCCGGGTCGAAAAGCGTGAGTACGTGCTCGACTTCCGCACCATCCGCCGCGACGAAATTCCCATCATCGCGTCCGC
>CAYTAQ010000070.1:0-9183 GCA_964435695.1 uncultured Desulfobacterales bacterium
TCAGGTATATGGTTAACCCAGTGGCCATCGGTGAGCTCTGCCTCATCAATCGGAATCCCCATCATATGCTGCTTAATAAACTGTTCCAGGATGGGGGACTCGCGAAAAGAGGGTTTTGAAATATACCCGAAGGGTATTCCCGCATAATAGAGTTCGGCGATGGTGCTGTAGCCGGCTTTGCCCACCACGGCATCGCTGGCCTGGATTAAATCCGGATGGAAATACATGCAATTGTGAGGGAGCATGATCGTATTACCCCTTCTGTGGACATGCTCAAATGCACCCGGAACGATAAAACAGACATCTTTTTGATGAGGTAATCGTGAAACCACATCGTTGCCATCCGGTACGCCCCCGAAGGTTAACAAAATAACCGGGACATGATCAGGAATCCCCAGGCTTTTTCGGGTTGCCTTTTTAGGTGTCCTGAACTTTCTGCCGGCCGGCGCAGCGAGCAGGTCTGCCTGCCTGTATTCGCAAACCGGTTCGGTTTGAATATGGTAGGTCGCATGTTTAAAATAGACGCCCAGATAATCTATATATGTTTTTAATTCCGGAAAAATGGACAGGTAACCATCGTAAATCCAGTCCCAGGTAAAATTTTCAATCAGCAGGCTCGGGATTTCAGCCTTCTCAGCGACAGCAATACCCATGGGGGCGATATCGCAGACAATCAGACGGCAATCTGCCCGAAGGACCTTCTCTGATATTTCATGAATATGTTTTTTGTCAAAGGGCAGGAATTGATGAAGCCTTTCAAGCGTTAACCCAAGATCTGCATGGAACGGTGATGTTTGTACCATACCGATGTCTGTAACGACCGGATGATAGTTGAAACCCTGTTTCAGCGAATTCCTGAAAAACCATTCAGGGACCGCTGAAAATATTTCAAAACCAATGGCTTCGTCCCGCTCATGAAGCGCTGCCATGACGGCACAGGCTCTTGCTGCGTGTCCGAACCCATGCTCCGTGACAAAGAAAGCGATTTTCGAATGGACGTGCTTTTTCATGCATCGAAACTCATTTTGTTTTCACAAATTTTGTATTGCGTGAGAATAAAAGATGGTAGGAAGCATAGATTCCAACATAGAGAAGAATATATCCGATCATCCCCATTAAAAAAGCAGGACGCAATGAATCCATTAGAAGCCAGTATACGGCAGTTGCAACAATAGACCAGACCACGATACGCTGAAGCACTTTGATATATGTTGTACGGAATGTGTACCAGAGGTCGATGAAACCGTAGAGAGCGGCAACGATCTGTACACATACACTCATGCCCAGAAGAAAAATAATGATTTTGGCAAGGACTGTCATGATTTTCACCCTTCCATTTCGTTCAATAACCTAACAATGCCGGTATCGCCGTCCACAGATATCTTAGCACCCGTTTGAATACGAGTCGTGCAGTCGGGCAGGTCAACCACACAGGGCATCCCGAATTCTCTGGCTACAGTCCCGGCATGTGACAGATAACTGCCGACCTCCACGACGGTTGCGCCCGCTGTAAGAAAGAGCGGTGTCCAGGCCGGGTCCGTATAGGGTGCCACCAGGATTTCACCCGGCCTGAGTTCCACGTCCATGGAAGGGTCCAGGATGACGCGGGCAATCCCTTCATATTTACCCGGAGATGCCGGTTGACCTTTAAGCACGACATCTTGCTCATCATCGTTATTCTCGTCTTTGATGGACGCTTTCATCTGAATTCCGAAAGTTTTCGGCGGATTGATTTTGGAGAGCCGGATGTGTTCCATACGGCGTTCACGGATTACAGCCTCCACATCTTCCCATTTGAGTTTCCCCGTCTCCATTTGATCTATTTCATTTAGATGGAGAAAAAAAATGTCATCCCTGCACTTCAGCTTTCCCTGATGAATGAATGATTCCTCAATGCGGCATATCTTTTTTCTGATGATATAAAACCCCATGATATGGTAGAATCTGCTGTTTTCTCTCATCCGGGCAAAATATTTGGTGAGATATGCAAAATGCCGGATGATGCGCCAACGAAATCGGCTGCTCTTTTCCAGGGGGAATTTTTCCAGGGTTTTTTGTATGGTTTTTTCCAAGTCAAGTCTGGCCTTCTCCGCTGCTTTTTCATGTGCATCCGGGTTGCTGTCCACCAGCATATAATTTCGGATCATTCCCAGAATCGGTGCGGGATTTTCTTCCCATCTGGGAGAGCGAAGCTCCAACTCCTTCAGACCCCGGTGGCCGTTTTGTTTCATAAACGCATCAAGACGGTTTAAAAAATCAGTGGCTTCGGGTTTATCCCTGAGTCCAGCCAAGATCTGATCCGGATTATGCGTTTTCAAGATCCGTCGGACCATGCTATTGCTTTTGGCTGCTTTTGCCAGATCCCAAATTCCCCGCCCCATTTCAGCTGACAGCACACTTTTCGTTCCAGAACAAAGCAGTGACGCAGCATCTTCATCGAGGTCCGGCAGCCATCGATGGATTAATTTTTTTAGTATTCCCAGGTGAAAGATGTAACGCGTAGCCGAAAAATTCACCAGCAGCACGAGGTTTCCGATCGGTTCAAAAATATGTGACCACCATAACAGGTGCTTCAATGACTTCAATATGTCGAAGCTGTCGTCTCGGTCTATTTTATTGGCGAGATTTCTAAACCGATCCATGAAATCAGCGGGCAGACCGCAGGTGCGGGCAAAACCAACACCAATCACCAGATAGGCGATAAAAAGAAAGCAGAGGAAAAAGGGGAGCTTTATGAGAGAAACCTTTGCCACGGGCGGTTCTGTTCCGAATTCATAAAGAAAGTCGGCTAATTGCTCGTCTGAAATTTTTAAAGGCAACAGCTTCTGAAGAATGTTGACGTTTACGTACAATCTCCCCTTGATCAGTTGCATTAAGGGAGGGGTGAAAAGAAATTGGAAACAGTCACTCGTAAGCGGTGTAACCGGATCGGTAAAGTTTTCAAATAACGGCTTGAAAAGAACGTACCGGCCCTGAATCTCCGGCTCCATATCTTCTCTCCCCATTGCTGTAATGGGCCGTGATTGGAGCATGAAATATTCACCTCCGGCAATAGCCCATTCCACATCCTGGGGGCTCCCGAAGTGGTTCTGCGCCTTCAAGGCCCATCGTGTTGCTGTTTCTATAAGACTCGTCGTCAGGGTTTCTTTTTTTCGAAGTTCATGAGGTACCTCATGAAGCCGCGATTTTGTGTTTGCGGCAATTTGCGGGGGAACCATAAACCGTTTATCCGCAACCCTTTTCTCAAGGAGTCTGAGGCTCTTTTTCTCGATCACATAATGATCAGGCGTCACTCTGCCGTCTACAATCGCAGCTCCCATGCCCCAGCTGGATTCTGTTACGATCTCATCTTTGGAACCGCTGACCGGGTTGGCTGTAAAGGTGATTCCCGACACGTCTGAAAGTACCATTTCCTGCACAACCACTGCCATCAATATCGAAGTATGGTCGATGCCATGGGTGGAACGATACATGGCTGCTTCAGGGTTCCAAAGGGAAGCCCAGCAATGCTTAACCATTGCAAGGAGTCGTTCTCTTGATACATAGTAATAGGTGGCGTGTTGACCGGCAAAGCTCGCATCACCAAGATCCTCTGCTGTGGCAGAGCTCCTAACAGCGCAAATAATTCCCCTGGTGCGTTGCTTTTCCAATTCATCATACGCTGAGAGAATAATTCTTGAAAGGTCTTCCGGTATATCCGCATTCAATATCTTTTCTTGAATCTTTACGCAATGTTTCTGAATATCATCCGGGCCCGCATCCCTTAACATATTGAATATGCTGTCAAGGGAGATGGTTTTGAAAAATAAAAGGCAGGCATCTGTAGAAATGATAAATCCCGGCGGTATGGGAAATGCATTGGCGGCGAGTTCCCCCAGGTTGGCGCCCTTCCCGCCGGCTTTGGATACGTCATGTCTTCCAACGTCTTCCAGTTTCAAAATCATGGCATTCATGATAAATCCTTAGATTGCAAGGCATTAAACATTTCCTTTGCATGATAGGAGCTGCGCACAAAAGGACCGCTTGCCACTTGCGTAAATCCGATTCGAAGCGCGATATTCCGCAGTTCATTGAATTCACTCGGCGGTACATAACGGATTACTTCGAGATGAGATTTCGACGGTTGAAGATATTGACCGATGGTCAGCATGCGGCATCCTGCTTGGAGGAGGTTTTCAAGTGTTTCGATAAGTTCGTTTCTTGTTTCCCCCAGACCCAGCATAAGACCGGATTTTACGGGGATACCGAGACTGTGTTCGCCGATATACCTGATCAACATGAGTGATCGATCATAATCGGCCTGTGGCCTGACGATGGGATAAAGTCGTCTGATGGTCTCCATGTTGTGATTAATGACGTCCGGGTGCGCCATTAAAACAAGGTTCAGCGCTTCCCTGTTTCCCTGGAGGTCGGGAATCAGGACTTCGATACGGGTGTTTGGCGTTTTATTGCGAATTTTCTGGATGGTTTGAACAAAATGGCCGGATCCGCCATCGGGAAGGTCGTCCCGGGTGACGGATGTTATTACAACATAGCTGAGTTTCATACGGAACACTGCTTCAGCGACATGGGCAGGTTCGTCTGGATCCGGCGGGCCATCGGGCCCGTGTTCCACCGCGCAGAAACGGCAGTCCCGCGTGCATCGATCGCCGAGTATCAGAAATGTAGCGGTTTCACGGGAAAAGCACTCCCATAGATTGGGGCATCTGGCTTCCTGGCAAACCGTATGCAGCCGGCTGCTTTTCAGCAGGTCTCTGACCTTCTCATACGTTGGACCCGTGGGAAGGCGGCGTTTAAGCCAAGGGGGTTTTTGTTGTTTGCTTTTTAACATGCACATGTTTGCCGGGTCCTGAAAATACGGACGCCTTTGCTGAAGGATTGATGGATAGCAAGTCGTTTAAGGTTATTTTTGTTATCCTTTCCAATTTGAGGTGGAAAATATTTTCCATGTGTTGCAATATCGCTTTTCTGACGGCGCCCATGGAGGGTTCGACCCCGAGCTCTTTTTTAAAGGAGGTCATCCGGATATCTGTGAGCCCGCATGGATGAATCCATTCAAAGGGTGTCAGCCCCGGATTGACATTGAGCGCGAATCCATGGAAACTTATACCTTTTCGAACGGCAATACCGATACTGCCCAATTTGTGGTTACCGATCCAGACCCCACGATTTTTTTGATTGCGTCCAGCATGTATTCCGAAATCTTCGGCTGTTCGGATCATGATGTCTTCCATTCCGGATACCAGATCGGTGATGCCCAGCCTGGTTCGGTTCAGATCGATAATGGGATAGACCACCAGTTGGCCGGGACCATGGTACGTAATGTTGCCTCCCCTTTCCACCGGCACTACCTGAATATTGGATTTTTCAAGGACGGCCTTTGAGACGGTCAGGTTTTCAATTCCCCCTCTGCGACCCAGTGTATAAACAGCGGGGTGCTCTAACAAAAGGATCACATCGGCTTTGAGGATACCGCAATTCTTTGCTTTGACAAGCGCGAGTTGCAGCTTCCAGGCCTCATGATAATCCGTAAGGGGCAGTTCAAGGTAATAACAGGGTTGCGCGTTGCGGGTTGTGGGATGCGGGTTGTGAGTTACGGGTTGCATCTTGTTGTATTTATACCGTTCTTTTTAGGTTGAGGATTCATGATGAATTCGAAAAAATCGAATTTATCAATTGTGTTAGGAGTTACGTGTTGCGGGTTTCGTGATGCAACCCGCAACCCAATGCCATTAACTTATGGTAGTATGCTATTCTTTGTAATGTAGTGCAGGTCTTTAGATCTGCTAAAATGGTTCATGAGCAGAGTTAAACAGGCTGTCCAATAACCAGCAAAAAGCCGTCATTCCGGACGAATCTCGCTCTGTGGCGAGATGAGATCCGGAATCCAGGGATAGCGAACAGCAAAAAGCAATTCCTGGATCCCGGCTCACGTCCCACGATTTGTCAAAGCCCATGACAGATCGTGAGACGATGCCGGGATGACGAGTTACGAGACTGTCTGTAACGCTATGAGCTACATCTCAAAGCTAACGGCATTGACCCGCAACCCGATTACCCCGCCAGGCACGGCTTACGGGCGGCCGCCGTTTCATCCATGCGCCTGACTTTTGTTAAATGCGGTGCATTTGTGAGCAGTTCCGGGTCTGTTTCCGCTTCCTTGGCAATCTGTTTTAACGCCGCAATGAACTGATCGAGATTCTCCTTGGATTCCGATTCTGTCGGTTCCATCATGAGGGCCCCTTGAACCACCAGTGGAAAGTAGATGGTGGGCGGATGAAACCCGTAATCCATCAGGCGCTTGGCAATATCGAGGGTTGTCACTTTATAAGGATGCTGGTTTTGGTCCGTAAAAACGCATTCATGCATGCAGGGCTTGTCATAGGGCAGATGGAATACGTTCTTAAGACGTTCTTTGAGGTAATTGGCGTTCAGGACCGCATACTGGCTGGCCTTTTTCAGGTCTGCTCCCATGGATAGAATATAGGCGTATGCACGAATCTGGATGCCGAAATTGCCGTAAAATGCGTGAAGCTTCCCGATGGAATCCGGAAACTCATAGGAAGACGTATAGGTTTCTCCTGTTTTCATCACCCGGGGTACGGGTAAAAATTTTTCAAGAGAGCGGGTGACACATACCGGACCGCTTCCGGGCCCCCCACCGCCATGGGGTGTCGAGAACGTTTTGTGCAGGTTGAGATGCAGCACATCCACACCGATTTCTTCCATATTGACAATGCCCATAATGGCATTCATATTGGCGCCGTCGGCATAGACCAAACCACCTTTGGCGTGAATAATATCCGCCACCGCTTTGATATGATTTTCAAAAAGTCCCAGTGTATTGGGATTGGTGACCATGATGCCGGCAGTGTCTTCGTCCATCAGAGCGGCCACGTCTTCCGGTCCCAAAATACCAGCTTCATTGGACTTAACGGGTATGGACTGAAAATTGCACAACGCAGCGCTTGCCGGATTCGTTCCATGGGCTGTATCCGGTATGAGAATTTTTGACCGGCTTTCATTGTTGCTTTTGTGAAACGCGTGAAAAATAAGCATTCCGGTCAATTCTCCATGGGCTCCGGCAGCCGGTTGCAGGGTAACAGCCGGCAATCCGGTAATTTCACTCAGGAGATTTTGTAGGTCATATTGGAGCTTGAGAACACCCTGAGCCAATTCGTCCGGTAACAGCGGGTGGGCTTGAGAAAATCCTGCAAGAGATGCCTGCCGTTCGTTGGTCTTGGGATTGTATTTCATGGTGCAGGAGCCCAAGGGATACATGCCGCTGTCCACACCAAAATTCCATGAAGACAGTCTCGTATAGTGGCGTACGATATCGACTTCACTTAAATCCGGAAAATCAGGCCCATCACCAACCAGTTCGCCTGCAAGCGGGGATGCCGGCACATCTCTTCTGGGGAGGGAAAATCCTGTTCGCCCCTTTTTACCCTTTTCCCACAGCAACGGCTCATTTAGAATCAAGCCGGAGGTTCCAACTTTATTATTCATGACGCAATCTCCTTTACCAGCAGATCCATATCGGTTTTGTCCATGGTCTCGGTAACGCATAAAAGGTAATGCCGCTTAAGTTCGGGATAATGATGGACGAGCGGGAGGCCGGGCACGATTTTTTTAGCCATCAATTTGTTGTAAATTGTTTCAAACCCGTCTGGAAATTTGACGACAAACTCATTAAAGGTCGGCGTACTGAAAGGGATTTCAGCACCGGCATTTTTCAGGGCGGTTTTTAAATACATGGTCTTGTCATGATTCAGCTGGGCGAGCCCACGAATGCCGCTGCCGCCCAAGGCGGCCATGTACATGGCGGCTGCCATGGCACAAAGGCCCTGGTTTGAGCAGATATTGGAAGTGGCTTTTTCACGGCGTATATGCTGTTCCCGGGTTGCCAGGGTCAGCACAAATCCATTCTTGCCGTCAACATCCCTTGTTTTTCCGATAAGTCGTCCCGGCATTTGTCGTATGTACGCGCTTTTGGCTGCAAACATGCCGAGGCCCGGCCCGCCAAAGGATCTTGGAATTCCCAGACTTTGACCTTCGCCGCAGGCGATATCCGCACCCAGACTGCCGGGATTTTTTAAGATGCCATACGCAAGCGGCTCTGAAAATGAAACAATCATGAGGGTTTTTTTGTCTGAATGGACTTTGTCACTGGCGGCGGCGATGTCTTCAATACACCCCAAAAAGTTGGGTGACTGAATGGCGACACCGGCTATTTCTTCTAAATTACCCAGCCCGGATAAATCGGTCCGTCCGTTTTCAAGATAGGGGAGTTCGATGACGTCATAGCCCGTGGGCGCAAAGTAGGTTTGAATAACTTGCCGGTAGAGTGGGTGTATGAGACATGAAACAACCACTTTTTTACGCCGCGTGATCCGAACGGCCATCAGAAGCGCTTCTGCAAGGGCGGATGCGCCATCGTACATGGATGCATTGGCGGCATCCAGACCCAAGAGCCGGGTCGTCAAGGTCTGATATTCGTAGATGGCCTGCAGGGTCCCCTGGCTGATTTCAGGCTGATAGGGTGTATAGGCGGTATAGAATTCGGATCTGCCGAGCAGCTGCCGGACAACTTCCGGAATGTAGTGATCATAACTGCCGGCCCCGATGAACACCTTGTATTCCGGGCAGACAGCCACCGTGGAAGCCAGTGAGCTCATGTGATTGTTGAGTTCCCATTCGGTCAGGGGGTCGGGGAGATTCAGATCCTTTTTTCGTCGGCAGGTTGCGGGTATGGAAGCAAAAAGATCATCAAGGGACGCGATGCCGATGGTTTGCAACATGTCGGCAATATCATCCTTTGTGTGGGGTAAGTATCTCATGATCTTATCCTTTCAGCATCTTAAGATAGGCGTTTTTGGACATGAGTTGTTCTGCCTCGGCAGCATTTGAAGGTTTGATTTTTATCATCCAGCCACCGGTATAAGGTTCATTATTGACCAGTTCCGGCGAATCTTCCAGGGATTCATTGACGGCGAGGACTTTCCCGCCCAACGGCATGTAGAGTTCGGAAACCGCCTTTACGGATTCCACCGTGCCGAACTCCGCTCCCTTTTCAAAGGTGTCACCCACCTGGGGCAGTTCAACAAATACAATGTCGCCCAGTTGATCCTGGGCATAATCACTGATACCGATAACAGCTTCATCGTTTTCCAGCTTGGCCCA
>CAYTAQ010000070.1:9283-19664 GCA_964435695.1 uncultured Desulfobacterales bacterium
ATCCTCAACCTGTTCATCTGAAAAACAGTATTTCATATCGAGAAACTGTTTTCGTAAAGCAGCGACGTCTTGGCGCACGTTTTTCCCGTGTATAATGATATCCCGCATGAACTGCGCCAGTGTTTCAAAATGAACGGCTTCCATACCGAAGCGCGTCATTTCCTGAACCCCCATCCGTAAAGAACCGGAAGCGGTAAACCCTTCTTCTTCCGGCGCTGCCTGATAGTTGACGATGATGTTGTTCTCTTCCAGCCGGTTGGCCAGTTCCGCTCCTTTTGCATATCCGACATTAAGTATGACCTGATGGGTTTGGGTGAAGGATATTGCCGGATCTCCGGCGACATCAAGTCCGCAATCATTCAATGCTTTTGCAAAGGCAACCGCGTTATCCAGGACCTTTTTCGGGTATTCATCCCTGAAATAATTCATTTCATATGCCGCCATCAGCAGGCCCAGAAGTGTTCCCAGGTGGTGGTTGCTGACACTCCCGGGGAAAGCTCTGCGCTTCACGGCTTTCCAGAGTTCAAATTCAGATGATTCTTCATCGCAATCAGACGCAATGATGCCCCGTTGTGTCCCAAAGAAGGTTTTGTGGGTAGAGCCGGTTATATAGTCCGCCCCTTCCTTGAAGGGTTGTTGAAAATGAGGGCCATAGAGCCCCAAAACGTGGGCCATATCGTACATAATGATGCAGTTAAGGGATAACGCATCCACCATTTGACGAATTTCAGCCACCGGTTCCGTATGGAGCGTCATGCTTTTTCCGAAGATAATCAACTCGGGTTTATGGGTGGCAATGAGTTCCTCACACGATGCCACATCGATTTTAAAGGGATTTTCGGGGAGAACCGGGAAATTGACCACCGCCGGTTTTTCAGTCATGGGGTCGCGGGCGACAAAATCCCGCAGTGCGCCCATGGGCTGTGCGCTGAGGTGTCCGCCTTTGATAATATGGTTGTTCATCACTTTCCGCATGCGTCGCTGCTCTTGCTTGCGATCGGTCCGGTTAATGTAATCCACAATGGCGCTAAACAAGGCGGTGTTGGCCATTTGACCGGACACCAGACGGGTTTCAACGTGTGAACAGTCAAAATATTTTTTCAGCTCGTTTTCCAGCAAAAACTCAACGTCTGCGATAAAATCTGTTGCCTGATAATAAAAAACTTCGGCTTCGCTGAAAGCAGGAACCTGTTTGTGTTCGGCATACCTGCCGCATGGATCCATAATAGAAAGGAGCCTCACAAGCTTCGACTGTGTCTGTTCGGAAGGGATGAGATTGATGCATTCCGTCTGCCGCCAGGCCGTGTTTTCAATCGATTTCCGAATGAGTGAACGGACACGCAGTATGGCTTCATCGGCTGCAGGCTCCGCTTTTTTCTGATGGATGCGGTCATAGGGTATGGGCCTGGCACGGGGAGGGGCTTCACTGCGCATATGATAGGGGACAACAACCGCCGGCGAACGTTTGCCCCTGATTTCGATTTCCACGTCATCACCTTCGTACAGATTGCTGTCTAAAAGTGCCAGGCAGATACTTCTGAGTCCGTAATTTTCAATAAGCTTCGAGGAGATGCCTTCGCCTTCCGCCTCAAAAAACGGAACCCGGGTGCCGCTGGTGACAAACCCAATATGACGATCATTTTGAAAAACGCTGTATCCGGAGCGGGCGACACTTTTTTCTTTTAGAGCCACCGGCATGATGAGGCGCGGCAGGTCCTGAATGAAGGAAAAATCCCGCTCGGTGATGTGCTTTAATGCTTCAAATTGTTTTGCCAGGGCATGACGTCCGATAAAGTCCTTTTTCAGCGGGGACAGGCTTACTGCAAATTTGGATAACGCAGAGGCAAAAATGGGGATCTCCCTGTTTTCAGGGTCCAACCCCAGTTCATGACCATACAACGGTAACGCTGCTTCAAGTCTGAGCGTATCCCGGGCGCCCAGGCCAATCGGGTGGGCACCGTGGTCGATGAGGAGGTCCCAGATCTCAGGCGCATCGCTGCGTTGGATAAAAAGTTCGAAGCAGATGGGTTCACCGGTATAGCCGGTTCTGGCGATAAGCACCTCCGCCCCCTTAATGCGGGCAAGGCTGAGACAATTTCGCATGGGTTCGGGAAGGGCGCCCGTGTCGATTATTTTCAGGAGGATATCTTTGGAAAGCGGCCCTTGAAGGCTTAACATGGTTATCTCATCTGTCCGGTCGGATAACGCAACATCTTGGAAAGCGGTGGATTGGGATTGCAGATGGTCCCAGTCTTTTTTTCTATTGGATGCATTAACGACCAGCAGGTATTCGTCTTCATAAAAACGATACAGATATGCATCGTCAATGGCGCCTCCGGCCTCATTGGGTATCAGGGTGTACTGGCTTTCTCCGGCTTTAAGACCGGCAGCATTGTTTGAAAGCACATGCTGCAAAAAAGCCAACGCATCATTGCCACGAATAATGAATCGTCCCATATGGGATACATCAAAAAGGCCGGCGGCCTTTCGCGTAGCCAAATGCTCCTGGATGATCCCCTTTGGATACTGAATCGGCATTTCCCAACCACCAAACTCGACCATTTTGGCACCCAAGTTAATATGGCGGTCATAAAAAACAGTTTTCAGCAGTTCTTCCATGAGATATGCTCCCTTTGCCGTTTATGTTATCATTTAGCTCCTTCAGTCATTTCAAAATTAATTCATTGGGATGTCTCTTTCGCACATAAAATGCAGGATTCAAGGATCCAAGGGGTCAAGGGTTCGAGTAGGAAACTAGATCATTTCAATGGCGCACGCCATCGAGACACCTCCACCGCCGCAGAGTGTTGCCAGGCCCAGGCTGTTACCTCTTTTTCTCATGGCGTGAATCAAGGTCACCATGATTCGGGCGCCGGTTGCGCCGACCGGGTGCCCGAGACCGATTCCGGATCCGTTTACATTGGTGATATCTCTGTTTAAGCCGAGTTCTCTTTCACAGGCGATGTATTGTGCTGCAAAGGCTTCATTGACTTCGATCAGTTCGAAATCATCAATTTTTAAAGCGCTGCGATTAAGTAAATCGTGCACAGCCGGAACCGGAGAGAGCCCCATGACGGACGGGTGACAGGCGCCTTTTCCCACAGCCTTTATCCTTGCCAATGGTCGGATGCCCAGTTCCGCTGCCTTATCAGCGGACATGATCACCAGGGCTGCGGCCGCGTCATTGATGCCGCTCGAATTGCCTGCGGTGACCTTTCCGGTTTTGGGAATAAAGGCCGGTGGAAGTTTCTGCAACTGTTCCATGGTGAGGCCCGGCCTGAAGTGTTCATCTCTGTCAAACAGGATGGGGGCTTTCTTTTTTTGAGGAATTTCCATGGGCACGATTTCTGTTTTGAATGATCCGTCAAGGGTGGCCCTTTCGGCATTGTTTTGACTTCTCAGGGCCACTTCATCCATTTCTTGGCGTGTAATGCCAAAGTGTTGGGCTATGAATTCCGCTGTGTGTCCCATGATGTAGGGTTTCCCCTTAAAAAAGCTCAACGGGGGCATGTCCGCATTCACCGGCCCGTCTTCAGGATGCGGAATGACGTGGGATCCACAATGAAGACCCCGGATCATTGCGTCAACAAAGGTTTGATCCTGAAGGCGGCATCCCCAGCGTGCGCCGGGTACGACATACGGTACGCCGGACATGTGTTCTACGCCACCGGCCAGTATGATATCCGCCATGCCTGCCTGGATCATGGCCATGCCGGAGAGGGTTGCTTCCATGCCGGATATGCAAACGCGATTAATGGTAACGGCGGGCACTGTATCCGGAATGCCGGCCAGGAGAGCCGCTATGCGGGCAACATTGAGCGTATCGACAGGCTCCATGCAACAACCGAAGCGCACATCATCTATGACGGACGCATTGATACCGGAGCGTTTTACAGCTTCGCTCATAGCAGCGGCGGCAATCTTGGCTGCAATTGTGTTCCGCAGGGTTCCACCGAAGGCACCGATGGCGGTCCTGCATGCCGATGCAATGACAACATCTTTCATTGTGAAGCCTCCGTATGAGGTTTGAAACTTGGACTATATTATGGGGAAAACGCCGGTTTTGTCAATTGACAATTCGGCACGCAAAGAGCCAATCATTAACGACGTTATTCGGGGTAGTAGCGCAGCGGTTTCACAAATTGAAATTATTCGTCCATCTTGTAATCCATATTTGATATTCGTAGCTTGACTTTTGTGTCTGAATTGAATAAATATTTGATTCGATATTTGAATTAGATTCAAAAATCATATTTCCATTCAAATTATATAGCAACGCGAATAGAGCGGTTGTCAGAATAACGTTCCGATACTGTAGGCTTTTTGGTTTTTTTAGGCTCTTCAAGATAGCGGTTGTCATAATGTACAATGAATTTAAGTTATGACACAAATACATCAGTACCTATTAGTAGCCAAACCAAACGAAGCATATTTAAGACAACCGCTATATGGGGAGGAAAAATGGATTTTGCCCTGAGCAAAGAACAGATAATGTTCAAAAAGGAAGTCGTCCATTTTGCGAAAAAAGAAATTGTTCCGCATGTCCGCGAGTTTGATTTGAAAGAGGCGTTCGATTTTGAATCATTCCGGAAACTGGGTGAATTCGGTATACTGGGGTTGCATTTTCCGGAAAAATACGGCGGCGAGGGGGCTGATGTGGTGACGACCGTCGTGGCCGGTGAAGCCCTGGGAGAGGCCGGCGTTGACGGCGGGCTGACGCTGTCCTACGGTGCGCATTCTTTTTTGTGCGCGGATACGATTTTACGGCATGCCACCGAAGATCAGAAAAAAAAGTATCTTCCAAAACTGGCGACGGCTGAGATGATCGGCTGTATGGCGCTTTCCGAACCGGATGCAGGATCGGATGTCGCCTCCCTGAGAGCCACCGCAGAAAAAATCGGCGATCGCTATGTTCTCAACGGAACAAAAATGTGGATTACAAACGGCCCCATTGCCGACGTGGCCGTTATTTACGCAAAAACACAGCCGGAGTTACAGCATGCAGGGATTTCCGCTTTCATAGTAGAGAAAGGAACCCGGGGATTCTCTGCCGGAAACCCTTTGATCAAGATGGGAGTCCGGTCTTCACAAACCTCGGAGCTGGTACTTAACAACTGTGAAATTCCGCTGGAAAACCTGTTGGGTCGTGAAGGAGAAGGATTTCTCATGGCCATGCAGACCGTTGAATGGGATCGCAGTGCAATCCTGGCACCCTTTGTCGGGTCCGCCACCTATCTTTTGAAGAAATGTTCGCAATATGCCAACGGCCGTGTGCAGTTCGGGCGACCCATCGCCCATTTTCAGGCCATTAAGCACAAACTTGCCGATATTCGCATATTCGGGGAAGCAGCCCGTTCGTTGGTGTATCGCGTCGCCTGGTGCAGAGATCAAGGGCGTCCGTTGAATCATCTGGAGGCTTCTGTTGCGAAACTTTTCATCGGAGACTGGTCCCTGGGGCCAACGAATGATGCGGTGGTGCTTCACGGCGGCTACGGGTTTACCCATGAGTTTGATGTTGAACGGATTTTCCGGGACAGCCGCCTGGCGCCTATCGGCGGCGGCACGTCCGAAATTCAAAAAAAGATTATCTCTAAATTAATGTAGCCCAACCCGAATAAGACGGACCACAAAGGCACAAAGGGCACAAAGTTTTTTCTTTCTTTTATCCTTCGTGTCTTTGTGGTTGAAAAAGTTATGCCATAAAATACACAAAAAATTAAACTCAATTTAAGTGCAAATAAAGAGGCCACTATGAATTTTGATTTTACAGAATCCGAGATCCGGTTTTTTGATACGCTGCGGCAAAAAATAGATCGGTTTTGCGGGGGCAGGGACTTAGAAACAAAAGACTGTGAAACCGCCGGCCGTCAGATACGGGAAGCGATGGCGCTTCTTTCGGAGGCAGGATATTTGGACTTGGGCCTTGCGCATAACCGCATGGAATCAGGTGGCGATTTGCGTCTGCTGGGGGGGATGGAAATATTAGCTGCGGCATCCCCGTCACTCTTTTTGACGATAGAGATGAGTATGCGCCTGTTTGGCAGGGTTATCGCCAGATGGGGGAACGGCGATCTATCAGAAAAATATTTGCTGCCCCTAAGAAAAGGCAAACTTCTGGGGGCGGTGGCGCTGTCAGAAAAAACCCTGAATGTGGATAACGATCCTCTGGAGACCATTGGAACCGAACATGGCAATCAGGTACAGGTAAACGGCAGCAAGCAATATGTCGTCAACGGGCCTGTTGCTGACTGGACGGCGGTTGTGGGAAGATTTCATGAGTTACCTGCGATATTTCTCGTTAAAAACAAAACCAAAGAGGTACAGAAAGATGCCAGACTCCACACCCTTGGCTATGACGGCGTCCAGATATGCCATCTGCGGCTTGATGGTTGCAGCATTCCCCTTGATCAGGTTATTATTCCCCAGGATAATGAGAATATTCTTGAAACAATCCGGTTATGGGAGAATCAGATTCTATCGGCGGCTTGTTTGGGTATGATGCAGTCGTCTTTTGAGACAGCCAAGAACTACGCAAATACCCATCAGAGCGGTGGCAAACCGATTGTGGCTTATCAGGAGGTTGCTTTTAAACTGGCCGAAATGCTCACTTTGTACCAGACATCGCAACTTCTGGCGTATCGCGCTGCATGGATGTCGGATGTGAATCCAAAGGAAGCCGCGGAATTGACTTTGTGCGCCAAAGTTTTCTGCACGGAATCGGCGGAGAAAATCGCCGGCCAGGCACTGCAGATACTTGCCGGCCAGGGTTATCAACTGGGAAACAAGGCTGAGTGTGCTTACCGGTGTGCCAAGTATGCACAGATTGCAGGAACGTCGACAGAAATTGCACGGGTGAAAATCGGAGACAAAGCCCTGGGGTATGCGTGACGGGTTACGAGTTGCGAGTTAGGGGTTGCGGCGGGGACCATCCATTTCCAAGCGCCCAAGCGGGAGCATGGAAATGATGTAAAAGATAATAAATAATTAAATCACAATAACCAAAAAATAAATAACAAACAAATCACAATGACCGAAATTCAAAAATCCAAACAATTGAGATCCGAAAAGAAAACACATTCACGGAGTGCGCTCAGGCGTCAGCGGGAACGGGAACAGCGCTACCAGACTATTCTTGGGGCCGCTGAAAAACTTTTTGCCCAAAAAGGGTACCACCAGGCAGGCATGGAAGAGATAGCGGATCTTTCCGAGGTATCCGTGGGGACGGTTTACTTTTATTTTAAAAATAAGGAAGATCTGATTGTACACATGCTGGAAAAAATCGGTTACCAACTGCGGGATCTTCTGGGAACGGAATTCAGAAACGCCGACGGCACCATAGAAGGTTTCAAACGCGCAGGTATCGTATTCTTTGAGGAGTTCTGCTCAAAGTATCCTGAGAAGGTCGCTATCTTTTTTCGCGAATCAGCCGGTCAGAGCGAATACCTGGAGAAACGCCGAAAAAAAATATTTGATAAGCTGATAGGAGATGTCCAACAGGCATTGATGCGGGTGCAGGAAACGCTGGGTGTCACTTATCAAAGCAAGTTTTCAGCCGAGGTGATGGCGGTAAGCATCATGGGAATGTACGAGCGGATCGCATATCAATATTTAATATGGGGGAACCGGTCCAAGGATCTGAAAATACTCGGTCAGGATGCGGTTGATTTCATTGTCGGCGGCATCCGCAATTTATGTAAATAAGACCGCTAAGAAATTTTACGGAACCATTACCAAAACAAAGGTCGCATGCTCAACACGTTAACTTGGAAATGCTGGAGTGCTGGAGTATTGGAGTATTGGATTCAGCATGACGATGGTTTTCTGTAATTTCCAGTACTCCATCACTCCGATACTCCAAATCAATCGTGATGTTCCATTGAGCATCAGTTTTAAAAGCACCCTTATTATGGGTTATAGAACCGAATATTTATTTGAAAAGGAGACGCGATTCATGCCGGACCACCCGCTTGTCTATGAACTAAAAGATGAAGTCGCCTGTTTGACCATTAACCGGGAAAAACAAAGAAATTCACTGACACCCCAGGTGATCAGACTGTTCATGGAGTATCTTAAACAGGCTGAATTCGATGAAAATATCCGCGCCATACTGATTACGGGAGCAGGCGACAAAGCTTTTTGCTCAGGCGCTGATCTAGGCGGTGCGGCCACCGAAGACGGTCGGCGATCTTTTCAGGCATATGCAGATCTGCTGAAGCGGATTGCCGGCTATCCCAAGCCGACGGTTGCCAGGATAAACGGTTACTGCCTGGCGGGCGGCATGGGGTTCATGATGGCCTGTGACATCGTTGTCTCAAGGCAGGATGCCCAATTCGGGACCCCCGAAGTCAATGTCGGACTCTTTCCCATGATGATCGGTTCATTGATATTTCGAAACGTGTTAAGAAAAAAGGCCGTGGAAATGGTGCTTCTGGGTGAGAGATTGACGGCAGAAGCGGCGCTGGAAATGGGCTTGATCACCCGGGCGGTTTCGTATGAAAAACTGGATGCGGAAATTGAACGGATTTTAAGTGCGTTGCGTTTAAAAAGCCCCATCGGTCTGAGGATCGGCAAAGAAGCATTTTACAGCATGGCGGATATGCCCTTCGAAACAGCGGTGGATTATTTATGCGGAAAGCTGGCGGAAGTGGTTTCCACAGAGGATGCCGTAGAAGGCATCACCGCTTTTATGGAGAAAAGGAAACCCGTATTCAAGGGACGATAGTCCGCATTTCTCATCTAAAATATATTTTAGATGAGAAATGCGGACTATATGGGAGGTCATATGAGTTCAAGTTTCGGTTCATCAAAGGATAAATTGATTATCGCAAACTGCAGTGGTTTTTTCGGTGACCGGTTTTCTGCGGCAGAAGAAATGGTTCAGGGGGGGCCGATTCACTTTCTGACGGGCGACTATCTGGCCGAGCTCACCATGGCGATTCTGCTGCGAAAGCAGCTGAAAGATCCCGATGCAGGGTATGTCGGGACATTTTTAAAACAGATGGAAGCCGTCATGGGTACGTGCCTGGATAAAAATATACGGGTGGTGTCCAATGCAGGCGGCTTGAACCCGGCATCGCTTGCTCGGGAACTGGGGAAGATTGCCGAGCGTCTGGGCGTTCACCCCAAGATCGCTTACATCGAAGGCGACAGCCTGATGCCGCGGCTGGGTGAACTTCAAGCAAAAGGTGAATTGTTTAGGCATATGGATAAAGGCATCCATCTCAAGGATGCGAAGGCTCAGACGATTTCAGCCAATGCCTATACAGGCTGCTGGGGCATCGCTGCCGCGCTTGAGCGGGGAGCGGATATCGTCGTCGGGGGGCGGCTGGCCGATGCCGCGCTGGTGATGGGCCCGGCCGCCTGGCGATTCAATTGGAAAGAAACAGACTGGGACCGGTTGGCAGGCGCAGCCGCAGCCGGTCATATTATTGAATGCAGCGCCCAGGCCACCGGGGGCAACTATTCTTTTATTGATGAGATTCCTTCCTTTATCAATCTGGGGTTTCCCATTGCGGAGATCTATGCAGACGGCGCTTCGGTCATCACAAAACATCCGGGAACCGGGGGGCGCGTGTCCGTCGGGACGGTGACGGCGCAGCTTTTATATGAAATCAGGGAGCCCCGCTATTTGACGCCGGATGTCACCGCGCGCTTCGATACCATCAACATATCGCAGGAGGATACGGATCGTGTAAGGATTCAAGATGTCAAAGGAGATCCCCCGACAGATACCACAAAGGTCTGCATCAACACGCTCATCGGTTATCGCAACAGCATGACGGTTATTTTGACCGGGCTCGACATCGAAAAAAAGGCGAAGATTGTTGAAGAAGCGCTTTTCAGCAGTTTCGGTGAAAAGAATGCGTTTCAGAACCTGGAAGTGCAGCTTATTCGATCCGATAAAACAGATCCGGCAATCAATGAAGAAGCTTTTGCGTATCTTCGTATATCGGTGATGGACCCGGACCCTAAAAAGGTCGGCATGCTTTCCACAAAACTGGTTGAACTGGCACTGGCCAGTGTTCCCGGTTTTACGGCCACAGCGCCGCCTTCCAAGGGAACCCCCGCCATTATGCACTGGCCGGCTCTGGTTTCAAGCCGCCATATTCAGCAGATGGTGCATATTGATGGCGAAATTATTACAGTGGAGAGCGTCATAGGAGAAAAAGCCAGGACGGGAGAACCCGATCTCCATGCCCATCTGCCGGAGTTGCCGATGGGGGATACGGTTACTGCACCCTTTGGTAAAGTGTTTGCCACCCGGTCGGGCGATAAAGGGGGGAACGCCAATTTGGGGGTGTGGGCAAAGACTTCGGAAGCATTTGCTTTTTTAAGGGCATTTTTATCCACTGAAAAACTGAAGGATTTGTTAAGGGATCTT
>CAYTAQ010000071.1:0-19641 GCA_964435695.1 uncultured Desulfobacterales bacterium
CGAAAAGCCCAAATTTTCAAACCACAACCAGTCCGGATAAAATGAAACCCCTATCCACAGCAATAGCATACCAACAATTCCGATACCGATAATAATTAATTTCTTTTTCATTACACTCCTTTATACCGTTTTAAGCACAAGGGCCCCCACCGGGCAGATGTCAATACATTCCCGGCAGTCATCACACCAATCACCCATCTCCCCCGCATTTCCGTAAGAACTCACAATGGTATTGAACCCGCGTTTTGCAAAGGTCAGCATGTTCTGACCGTTCTTTTGTTTACACGTGAACACGCATTTCCCGCACAAAACGCATCGGTTGGGGTAATAATCAAAACAGGGGTGGCCCGTATCGACAGTCTCATCTTTGAGAATGGTCTCCAGCGGTTTTGCCTTCAGACCCATCTTCAGGAATCTGGCAATACGCTGCAACTCGCAGTTTTTATTTGCAGGACAATGGCGGCAATCGATATCATGAACCGAAAGCAGCAGTTGAAGCGCTGACTTTTGCAGCCGCCGCACTGCCGGCGTATCGGTCTTCACCTGCAGGCCTTCCGTCACTTTCAGCGTACATGACGTCACCGGATGCGCCTGTCCCTTGATTTCAACAAAACACAGGCGGCAGGATGCCGGCTGCGACGGCATCTCCTCCAGAAAACAGAGGTTTGGGATATAGATATCATTTTCAAGGCACGCCTGGAGAAGCATCTTCCCCTCCGGCACGGACAACTCCTTTTCATCGACGATAATTTTGATCATGGTTTTTGACTCTCAACCTTTTTATTCCAATATGGAATAATTTCTTATCCCATCACTCATTAGTCATCATTCATCACTCTCGATGCCCTGCTTCTCTTTGGGCCGTTCAATGATCGGCGCCAGATCCGGTGGCGACACCCTTCGAACGGCATCGTATTCCGGCGGACAGGCCACCATACACTCCCCGCATTTTACACACAGGGTCTGATCGATGCCCTTTTTGCGGGTCCTGGTGGTAAAAACAGCCTCCACCGGACAACATCCCACACAGGCATCGCACCCTCTGGCACACGTTTCCAAATCAATGTAGTAGGCAGTCAATGCGCGGCAGGTCATGCCCGGACATCTCTTTTCTTCGACATGCGCACGGTACTCATCTTCAAAATACCGAATGGATGTAAGAATGGGATTCGGCGCCGTCTTGCCCAAACC
The DNA here is from genome assembly GCA_964435695.1 of uncultured Desulfobacterales bacterium. GTDB lineage: Bacteria > Desulfobacterota > Desulfobacteria > Desulfobacterales > B30-G6 > CAYTAQ01. The sequence goes on from CAYTAQ010000071.1 coordinate 1,192, forward strand.
GCAAAGGGATCCGGACTTGATATCCTGACTCAAATCTCTCAGCAGTGTCAGATCTTCTTTCGTTCCCTCTCCTTTGGTCATTCGCTCCAATGTGCCCAAGAGATGGCGGGTTCCGATTCTGCAAAAGGTGCATTTCCCGCAGGATTCATTCTGGGTAAAATCGAGAAAATAGCGCGAAACATCCACCACACATGTATCTTCATCCATCACTACCATGCCCCCGGACCCCATCATGGCCCCTGCTTCCGTCAGGGAATCAAAGTCAATGGGCGTATCGAGGAACTCCGCCGGCAGGCATCCGCCGGACGGCCCGCCGATCTGAACGGCTTTGAACGCCTTCTTGTTGGGAATACCGCCGCAGATGTCGAAAATGAGGGAACGGAGCGTCACCCCCATGGAAATCTCCACCAGACCGGGGTGAACCACGGAACCGACAACGGAAAAAATAGCCGTGCCCGGGCTCTGTTCGGTTCCGATGCCGCGAAACCACGCAGCACCCTTATTCATAATAGGCGCAATCGATGCAAGGGTTTTCACATTGTTGATGACCGTGGGCCGCCCCCACAGTCCTTCCTCAACAGGATAAGGCGGACGGTGTGCGGGCATTCCCCGCCCCCCTTCTATTGATTGGATGAGTGCTGTTTCCTCGCCACAAACAAAAGCCCCTGATCCTTGGAATACGTCGACCTCAAAATTAAAATTACTTCCCAGAATGCCTTTACCCAAAAGACCCAGGGACGCTGCCTGCTGTATGGCTTTCTTAACGATTTTCACTGCCAGCGGATATTCGGATCTTACATACACGATGGCCTTCTCAATACCAACGGCGTACGCGCAAACCGCCATTCCTTCCAGCACCTGATGCGGGTTGCTCTCCAGAATCGTCCGGTCCATATACGCGCCCGGATCACCTTCATCGGCATTGCATATCAACACCTTGCTGCCTGTACCGGCTTGCCTGGCGAATCTCCACTTTTTACCCGTTGGGAAGCCTGCCCCGCCTCTTCCCCGCAGACCGGAGTCCTCTATTTCTCTTATAATCTCATCCGGCGTCTTTTCAAATGCCGCTGCAAGACTCGCGTACCCGTCGTCGGCAATATAGTCATAGATATCTTCCGGGTCGATGCGACCGCACTTATCCGTTACCACGCGCTTTTCCATGTTAAAGCGCGAAAACTCCATCACGGAAGGAATCAATTCGTTTTCTTGCATGGCGCCGAGTACATGCTCAAATCTGGGATCGCCTTGCTTGAGAAAAAACTTTGTAAGCATCTTGGCCTTGCCGGGATTAACCCCCGCATAAAATATAGGGGGAAATCCGGAATCGGGATGGTCGATAATCACCACCGGTTCGGCATAGCAATGGCCGATGCAGCCGACCGTGTGAATAACGGCCTCAACCTGCTGCTCTGCAAGGGCTTCCTCAAATGCGCTTTTCGTCTCCAGGGCGCCGGATGCAATCCCGCAGGTCGCCATTCCGATGTGTATTCGGGGTACGGCACTGTTGATAAAACGGTTCCGCCGGTCTTCAGCCTCCGATCGAATTGCTTCAAAAAGATCCCTCGAACGTTGATCACTCATCAGATGGATTTTTCTCCTTCTCTCTCGCCGCTTTTTCTTTTTCAATTCCAATTCGAAGAATCAGCCCTTCAACCTTGCTGGGAGCCATGTTCCCGTGAACCGTTTCGTTCACCACCGTCACCGGTGCCAAGGCACAGCAGCCCACACAGGCAACCCTTTCGATACTGAATTCTTTGTCCGGTGTGGTCTGGCCTTCTTTGATTTGAAGTTTTCTTTCAAAATTCTCTAAAATAATATCTCCACCCTTCACATGGCAGGCCGTGCCCAGACAGACCTTAATGGGATGCCTTCCCGGCGGGTGAAAACGAAATTGATTGTAAAATGTTGCCACACCATATACCTCTGCCGAAGGAATATCCAGATATTTCCCGACCATTTGAATGGCATCCGCCGGCAAGTACTGGTGCCGCACTTGAATCATTTGAAGGATGGGGATCAGATTTCTTCTTTCCGTACCAAACCCGCTGAGATTTTTTTCAATATCACTTAAAATAGCTTTTTCTTCGCTGTGTTCTTCCGCCACCTGAAACTCCTTTGAAAAAAATCCTTTATCACGAAAACACGAAAACCGAGTTCGAAATTTCCGAGCATGATCTTTCTCAAATCAGAACCCCTTATGGATATCACCCTGATGGAAAACATACTCGCCGCCTTTTAACGAAATGACCTTCCCAAGGCCTGCGATTTTTCGGATCACATCATCATCGAGGCCCTTAAAAAAACTGCTTTCCCTCAGAACCTGTTCTATTTCTGATGATTTCATCTTATGTCCTTTGTTTTTTCCTTTTGTTTGGCTCCGGTTCCTGTAACGATCGATTGATCTTTTGCTTTCCGCCAGCTATCAAGGCGCTTTTTTATGACCGCCTCAAACCCTCTGTCAGTGGGAAAATAAAAGATTTTTGATTGAATCTTTTCCGGAAGATATTCCTGCGGCGTAAAGGCATCCTTGTACTCGTGGGCATATTTATATCCTTTTCCATAACCAAGGGAATTCATCAGTTTCGTGGGAGCGTTGCGGATATGCAGGGGCACGGCCAGGGCGCCTGTGTCTTTTACGGTTGCGCCGGCGTTCTTATACGCGCTGTATATGCTGTTGCTTTTGGGAGCGGTGGAAAGATAGACAACCGCTTGCGCTAATGCCAATTCGCCTTCCGGCGATCCGAGGAACCGGTACGCCTCCATACCGCTCAATGCAGTCTGAAGTGCGTACGGATCCGCATTGCCGATATCCTCGGTCGCAAAACGAACCATTCTTCGCGCGATATAAAGGGGATCTTCTCCTGAATCAAGCATTCTTATCAGCCAATAGAGAGCTGCATCCGGATCGCTGCCGCGCATGCTTTTATGAAAAGCCGAGATAAGGTTGTAATGCGCTTCGCCCGACTTGTCATATGCAAGCGCTTTTTGCTGCAACGCCGTTTCTACCACTTTCAGCGTTATGCGCTTTGAATATTCATCAGGGGCGGCGTCGGCATCTCCTGATATCATCAGGTTTGCAGCCACCTCCAAATTATTCAACGCCATCCGGGCGTCGCCCGCTGAAATCCGTACCAGATGGAGAAGCGCATCCGGGGATAACTGCAGCTTCTGATTGCCAAGCCCTTGTTCCTCATTACTGAGTGCGGTCTGAATGATAAGTGATATTTCATCATCCGTCAACGCTTTCAGGAGTATGACCCGGCACCTGGACATGAGGGGAGAAATAACTTCAAAGGAAGGATTTTCCGTAGTCGCCCCGATGAGCGTTATCAATCCACTTTCCACATGATGCAGAAACGCATCCTGCTGCGCCTTGTTGAATCGGTGAATTTCATCCACAAATAGAATGGTTTTTTTTTTGTAGACGGCGAGCTGGTCTTTTGCAATCTTGACGACGGATCGGATCTCTTTGACACCGGACAGCACAGCTGAAAAATGAAGAAAATAAGACCGTGTTTGCCCGGCAATGAGTCTTGCAAGGGTTGTTTTGCCGCACCCGGGCGGTCCCCAAAGAATCATTGAAAAAATACGATCGGCCTCGATGGCTTTGCGGATCAGCTTGTCCGTGCCGAGCAGATGTGTCTGCCCGACGAAGGCTTCCAGTTTCTTGGGCCGCATCCGCTCAGCCAGCGGTTGATTTATTTTTGCCGATTCTTTGGCGCTATATTCGAAGAGGTCCATGCGTGATTTATTTGTTTTTTGATTATTGTGGTTTGATCATCATTTTCGTGTTTTCGTGTTTTCGCGCTTTCGTGATAAAATTTTTTTCTCTATTTTTTTTAACCCCTTTCGGCCGCCCCGTCCGTTGACGGAAAATCAGCCGGATGGGTGTCTGATTCAGATTTGCGCCTGAGCGTATTTGATTGATGAGATACCGTTTATAAGAAAAATGAACCGCTCGCGGATAATTGACAAAACCAACAAACATCGGCGGCTTGGTCGAAACCTGGGTTGCATAATAAAATTTCAGACGCCTTCCCCTGTATAAAGCGGGTTCGTTTTTCTGAAGCGCTGACGCCATGATTTTATTGAGTCGGCCGGTTCCGATTCGCATGGCATATTCGTGGTATACGCCGTCAATGAGATGAAAAATCTCTCGAACCCGTTGGCCCGTCAGAGCGGAAATGGTCAAAATGGGAGCAAAATTTAAAAACTTTGCCGCATCCCGAACCTCATCAATAAACTTTTTGGCTGTCCTGCTGTCCTTCTCCACCAGGTCCCATTTATTCAGCAGAAAGATGCATCCACACCCCCTGTCAAACGCATATCCCGCAATATTGATGTCCTGTTCCGTGATACCGGCATGTGCATCGATGATCATCAACGCCACATCGCATCTATCAAGGCTTTTCAAGGCCTTGATTACCGAAAATTTCTCGAGCTTTTTTTGAACCTTCCCTTTGCGTCGAATACCGGCGGTGTCGATGAAACGGTATAATGTATCGTTCATTTTATAGGTCGCATCGACTGCATCGCGGGTCGTACCCGGCACATCGCTCACCACCAGTCTTTTTTCTCCGAGAATCCGATTGATGAGAGATGATTTTCCCACATTCGGACGCCCGACCACAGCGACGGCTATGGTGCCTTCCGGAGCATCCGTTTCATGCACAGACAGGATATTCCTTAATTCGGCAACCAGATCATCCGTAAAATCAGAAATACCGTATCCATGTTCCGCAGAGACAGGGTACAGTGTTTCAATTCCCAGACCGTAAAAATCATACAAACGGGACTCTTTTTCAATGCCGTCGATTTTATTGACTACAACCAGGACCGGTTTTGAAACAGGCCGCAACATGTTGACAATATCCGAATCAAAAGGAGAAATACCCCCCTTGCCGTCCAGCATGAGAATGATCACATCTGCGTCTTCAACAGCCTGATGAACCTGGGCAAGAATCTGTGGCGCAAAATCGCCAGTGGCATCTGTAAAGCCGCCGGTATCAATCAGGGTAAATTCGAGATCGTTCCAACAGGCATTACCATACAAACGATCCCGTGTAACGCCCGGGTAATTTTCCACCAGAGCATCCCTTGTTTTTGTCAGCCGGTTATAAAACGTCGATTTCCCGACATTGGGGCGGCCCACGATGGCGACGATGGGTTTCATGGGTTGTTCACCTTAATGATTGTTGGTTTGTTGATCCTCTAACCCTTTGAAACTATAAAAATAATTTTTAAACTATATCAAATCAAATACAAAATCAAAATCTTTTCTTTTTTTTTGCTTGATTATTTTGTATGGCACTAACAGTAATGAAGTTCCCCGCAGCAAGATGCGGGGTATCACCGTTTAGCGTTTAGAAAAAGGAACCTTATGGCACAAAGTTTTATGGAAGGCAATGAGGCGATCGCCTGGGGGGCGTTCCATGCGGGGTGTCGATTTTTTGCCGGCTATCCGATTACCCCTGCCACCACCATTTTCAATACCATGCTGAAAATCCTACCCCCCAACGCCGGCATCTGCATCCAAGGAGAAGATGAAATCGCATCCATGGGATACTGTTTGGGTGCATCCATGGCCGGCATGAAAGTTCTGACGGCAACATCCGGTCCCGGCATCAGCCTTTACAGTGAAAATATTTCTTTTGCCATCGGAAGTGAAATACCCATCGTTATCATCGACGTACAGCGCCTCGGCCCTTCCACCGGTTCGGCAACCCGGGGGGCGGATGGGGATATCCAGTTTTTACGATGGGGAAACAGCGGTGGGCTGCCGGTGATCGTGCTTGCACCGGCCGATGTCAAGGATTGCTATCTGCTGACCATCCACGCATTTAACCTGTCGGAAGAATTCAGGTGCCCGGTTTTCATTGCATCCAACAAAGACGTGGGCATGACCAAAGAAGGCATAGACCTGGGCGCAATTTCTCAACCCGAGATAAAGAATCGCCGTCTGTACACCGGCGACGAGGCGTATGGTCCGTTTTCACCCCACGAGGGCTCTCGAATACCGGACTTTTTACCCATCGGCGGAAAAAGAATCGTGCGCCAAACCTCTTCAACGCATGGTCCTGACGGGTATATCACAGTGGATCCGAACGTGATCGCAAATAACCAGAAAAGGCTCAATCAAAAACTTTTGCAAAAAGTGGATGACTTTTCCTTTTACGAAACATATGGTCCGGAAGACGCCGACGTTCTGCTGATCACCTACGGCATTACTTCGCGGGCTGCAAAGGCGGCTGTAAAAAATTTAGCCGGATCCGGTACAGCGGTTCGCCTGCTTGTCTTGAAAACCCTTTGGCCGATACCGGAAAAAATCATCCGGCGACAGGCGGACCGGGTGAAACGGGTTGTCGTTATCGAAATGAATCTCGGGCAGTATGTCAATGAAATCCAACGGATTCTTCCTTATAAAAACCTAGGATTCCTCGGTCAAATGGATGGCAACCTGATTACACCGTCCCAAATTAAGGAGGTTGTCACGAATGGATAGCCTGCTGAATAAGAACAGACCGCCTGCATTTTGCCCGGGCTGCGCCCATGGGATGATTACGAACGCGCTGGATCAGACATTTCAGAATATGAACCTCAAAGGTAACGAAGTCGTTATCGTTACGGATATCGGCTGTTCCGGTCTTTTTGACACATTTTTCAATACCCATGCGTTTCATGGCCTGCATGGCCGCGCGCTGACTTACGCAACAGGCATCAAGCTGGCCATGCCTGATTCGCATGTAATTGTCACCATGGGCGACGGCGGGCTGGGGATCGGCGGCGCCCATCTTTTGAGTGCATGCCGCCGCAATATCGATATAACACTCCTGATTCTGAACAATTTTAATTATGGAATGACGGGCGGTCAATGCTCATCAACGACCCCCCGAGACGCTCAGGTGGGTTCCGGATTTCTGAATCAAATCGAAAAACCCATCGATGCCTGTACCATAATTCGCGCCGCCGGAGGCGGTTATGTCGCCCGCGCCTCAGCCTATGATAAAACCTTGCCCCGGGAAATAGAAAAGGCCCTTCTTTTCAAAGGATTTTCAACCATTGATATCTGGGGTATCTGTCCGGGACGGTATACCAAAAAAAATAAAATAACCCCCATCTCCATCCAGGCCGCTTTGGCGGATCTGCCTGTCTTTAATGGGCCGGTGGAAGAAAATTTGCGAGACGATTACGGGAAACAATATCATGCCAAAGCAGTTCAACAGCCCATCCTGTCACCGCCGCATCAAATCAGCAGAAAATTTTCACCCATCTGCGACACCAGAAAGGAAATCGTCATTTTGGGCAGCGCCGGTCAGCGGATCGTAACCGCAGGAGAAATACTATGTTTCGCCGGACTTACGGCCGGCTTGGAGGTGACCCAAAAAAACGACTACCCCATCACCGTTTTGAGGGGGCATTCGGTGAGCGAACTGATTTTATCGCCCGAGCCCGTCGATTTTACAGGTATCGACGTCCCGAATATTATTCTTGCCCTCGCGCAGGAAGGCGTGGCCCGCAAAAAAGAACTTTTTCAAAAAATATCAGAAAAAACAGTAATCCTGGCAGGGAGCGATGTCACGCTTCCGGATTGTACAGCTAAAATTATAACCATCGATTTTAAAGAGCGTAAAATAAACAGCCAGAACCGAGCACTGGCTGCCCTATCTATCCTTTCAAGCCTGAAGATTGTCATCACCCCGGATATGCTCCGAGAAGCACTCGCTATCCGGTTTCATGGAAAGGTCTATGAGGCGGCCATGGAGTTGGTTCAAAGCATGGTCTCGTAACTGTTGAGAGCATTGAGTTTCACATGGCCTTCATGGTTAAAAAGAACCGCAGAATATCGAATAAGGAATATCGAATGCAACGAAATTTTATTCACCCGCCCTTATACTTGTTGGCTGTGAGCAAAAACTTCATCATTCGATATTCCTTGTTCATTATTCGATATTCGCTTTTTTTATTCACCGCGGATTGTCTTAACTTGTCGAGTCTCCTGTTATAAAAGGAGAGTTCAGATATAACTTAAAACCAATCCTTATCAGGAGGATGCCATGTTTTATCCAACCTTGATGAATGAAAAAGAAAAAGCAATCCAGAAGGAAGTCAGAGACTTTGTCCGGGACGAGGTGTCCCATGATTTTATGCGGGCGCTTGATCAGGACCAGATCAAATATCCACGTGAATTTGTCGAAAAATTAGCCGCCCGGAATCTGTTGGGTCTGCGCTTTGATCCGAAATGGGGAGGCCGTGGCCTGCCATGGACCGCTGAAGTGATTGCCGAGGAAGAAATCGGTGTTTTGGGTACGGCGCTTGGCTGTGCCTTTGTCATGCCGTCCATTGTCGGCGAGGCGTTGCATGTTTTCGGAACCGATGAGCAGAAATCCGAATATCTGAAACCCATCCTGCAGGGCAGCCGCATTTGTGCCGAAGCCCTGACAGAGCCCAGAGGAGGATCCGACTTTTTCGGCGCAACAACCCGCGCCGTTCCGGAGGGTGATCATTTTGTAGTCAACGGCCAGAAACGGTTTGTGGTGGGCGCCAGTGAAGCTGATATTTTTCTGGTCTATTGCCGTACAAACTTTGATGAAGATGCCCACAAGTATCAGCGCATCAGCGCCCTGATCATCGAACGGAGCCCCGGCGTGGAAACCGAATATCAGTATGGCCTCATGGGTACACGGGGCGGCGGTACCGGACGTCTGGTCTTCAGAAACGTGCGGGTTCCCAAAGAAAATCTTATCGGCGAATTAAACGGCGGTGCCATGGTATTCCATCAGATGATGATCCCGGAACGCCTGACGTCTGCGGCCGCCAGCCTGGGGGTCAAAGCCGGCCTTGATATCGCTGTTCAATACAGCAATAAGCGGTATGCCTTCGGCCGCGCCATCAGGGATTTCCAGGGTGTCAATTTCATGGTGGCGGACGCCATCACTCAACTGGACGCTGCCCGCGCCATGGTCTATATGGCCGCTCGCGCAGTGGATACCGATGCACCCAATTCCAGGCGTCTGGTCAGCGAAGCCAAAAAATTCGCAACAGATGCAGCCTGGACCGTTGCCAATAAAGCAATGCAGATCATGGGCGGTATCGGTTACACGGATGTCTACCCCATTGAAAAAATGGTAAGGGATATCAGGCTTTCCCAGATCTGGACCGGGACCAATGAAATCATGAACCTGCTGATTCAACACGAGTATTACAAAGAGGTCCTTGCGTCACCCGGTGAGATGCGAAATGTGGAATTAGACGCCGGCGAAAAAGAAAGCGCTTCGGAAAAATGCTTTACGGACCAAGATATGTGGGATGTGCATGAAAAGTGACGGGTTGCGGGTTGCGGGTTACGGGTTTTCTCGTTCCCACGCTCCCGCGTGGGAATGCATATGCGCTTTAAGGAAGGTATCCTATTGCCTTATCTTATCGATATTACACGATGCACTGGATGCGGGGATTGCGTGGAAGCATGTCCCATGGAAGCTGTTTATACAGACAACCGGGATCATTTTTCCATTGATCCGGATGCCTGTACGGATTGTGGGACATGCGCCGATATATGCCCGGAAAATGCGATAAGTGGATCTTAAACAAATCACAAAGACCAAAATTCAAAAGAGGCTAGGATGCTTGGATGCTATGATGCAGCTTCCCAGGCTTCTATCCTCCCAGCCACTATGAACAGATTTTGAAGGTTCGTATAGAGCCGTTATCTATTATGTTGCAGCACCAACCCGCTCACGAACAACGCGGACGCAAGAAAACAGAACCCCATGGCATAAAACACGATTTGCAGGCCGTAAAGATCGGCAAGATATCCGGAAACGGCCGCTGCCGTTGACCCGACACCAAAGGTGAGAATAAACAGGATACCGTAACCCAGCCCCTGTCGATGCTGCGGCAGATATTTTGATACGATGAAGTTTTGTGCCGGTTGGACCGCAAAATAAAAAAAGGCATAACAGATGGATGACAGCACCAGCAGCAGGCCTTTGGACATCGACATGATGAAGACAAAAACAGTGCCCATGATCACCGCTGCGAGATATATCTTTTCCACCTGATATTTGTCGGTAAGACGCCCGGCCACATACTGGCCGACGGCGCCTGATAAAAGGGCAATGGTGGCAAAAGCACCGCCAATGGCCACCACATTCATTTTTAAAAAACCAACATGGACATTTTGTCCCATATAAGTGGGCAAAAACGTCATGATCCCCTTGTAGGAAAGGCCAAGGGCCGTGGCCGACAGAAAGAAGAAAGTCAGGGAAAGGTAAGAAACCTTTTTTTTGCCATCTATTTCAGAACCGTTTTTTTGAGAACTCGGATCGTGACGGGTGGGATATCGGGGCAGGGTCAGGGAAAAGATGCCGGCACCGATACCGATGAGGCCGAAAAACACATGGGGGGCCCGCCATCCCAGGAAGGTGCCGATCCATGCCGACAGCACCGGCACCACTGCCACCCCGATACTTCCTGCAATACCGTGAAGACCGAAGGCATGCCCTTTTTCTTTTATTCCAAGGGAAATCAATGTATTGGCCGCTGGATGGTAGGTGCTGCAAAACGCACCCATCAATCCCATCACAAGGCCGTAAAATAACAACGTATTGGTTGGCAGTACGAGGACACCCGCTGTGCCGGCACCAAATAAAAAGAGGGTCACGAGACGCCGAGGACCGATTTTATCGGCAAGAATACCGGCCGGCAGCGACCCAAGGCCAAACGCATAGGAAAATACCGTTACGATAATGCCCATGGTAAAGTAGTCCGTGCCGAATTCCGCCATCACCAGCGGTAGAAGCGGCGGCAGTACCCCTTCAAATAAATGGATCAGACTGTGAGAGGTCATTGTCAGGCCCATGATCTTTTTTTCTTCTCGATTCAATTTTACCCTTTCCTGCTTTGCTAAAGATGGATCGTCATATACCGGTTAAAAAGTATAAGGCCGCAGGTAACACAAAAGGACTTGAATGGCAATAGCTGCTTGTTTTCGGCCTAAGGTGCGCATTATACAAAATTGTCAAAAAAAACTTGAAATCCTAAAGTTTCGAGCATATGATCATATTTCAATGTTTCCCTGATACCCATTTCCAAATGTCATTTTGGCATGCGCTTAATATGACGGCGAGGAGGGCGTATACGCTGTTTTGAGACCAATCTGTGGAGCCCTCGCCGGAATTGCACAAAGAACCATTTTTGCATGGACCTAAACTAACTCATCACCGTAAAGGAGGTATATTTTGGCACAAGTAATCGCTTATGATGCAGACCCCAGTATGAACTGGGATGTGGTGACGTCTCTGGGACATGAGGTGATGTCTTTCAATGATTCGGGCGAAGCCATCGACTTCGCCCATGAAAACAGGGTCGATATCGCCCTGCTTTCAACGCCGGAAGGTATCGATATGATCAAACATCTCAGGGAGATATCGCCCAATTTCAAAGTCGTTCTTTTTTGCGAATCTCCTGATGTCATGGAGGTACGCCGGGCGCTGCAATGGGCACCGTGCTCGTTTCTATTCAAACCTATCGTAAAAGAGGAACTGGATGCCTGCCTCAAGCGCGCCCTTTTAAAAGGAAAAAGCACCATCAAAGGCAGCCTTCACGTTTAAGCGATGACCTTTACCCTTGAATGGAGGAAATAATGAAAACAAAAGAACTGGCTGCAGCCAAATTTTCACTTCAACGGTTTCTGGCAACAGTTTTCGCGGACGAAATAAGTCCGGAGCTTTACAAAGCCATGAAAACCGACAAATTCCTAATGGGCCTAAAGGATGTATCCGAAAGGTTATATTCAAAAGAGATGTCCAGGGGTGCCAGGGCGCTGTTTCAGTTCATGGACGGCGCAGGAGTAGATACCTACAAAGAGCTGAAATTTGAATATGCGGATCTTTTTCTCAATGCAGGGGATAATCCGGTATTGCCCTATGAGTCGTTCTACGCCGACAGGGAGCCCACGCTTTATGGAGAGTCCTTATTTAAAATGCGTGAGTTCCTGAGAAAGAATGGGTTGCATAAAGATCCTGATTATCCTGAGCCGGAGGATCATATATCGGTTGAATTCGATTTTCTTGCTGAATTGAACCGACGTGAGGAAGCAGGTGACCGCTCCACAATAGATACAAGGGCTGATTTTGGTCGACGGCATTTGGCCTGGCGTACCGAATTTTGTGCAGTGCTCCACTCTGCGGACAAGTCGGGCTTTTACAAAGCCCTGGCTGAGTTCACCTTGGGCTATCTGTTCGAAGTCCATCTGGCGTCCGTTCCGCCCGAAGAGGTGGCTCCCCTGGATCCTGTAACTGACCTGATCGAGCTCGCGAAGGTAGTGAAATCTTTGCCCCTGGCAAAGGAATCGTTTCTTCTAAAGCCCGGTGCCATCGATCCCCTCCCGGCCAAAGCCATCCCGACCCATTGCTACGCCTGCGGTGCCCTTTGCGGTATGACGGCCAAGGTCAAAGACGGTGTTCTGATGTCGACTGCCGGACTGCAGGGCGATATCAAAGGCGGCGGCAGGCTTTGTCCCAAGGGTGCGGCTGCCCGGCATCATGTCTATTCGGCGTATCGGCTCAAGACTCCGCTCATCAAGGAAGGAAGCCGGTTTCGCAAAGCTTCGTGGGATGAGGCCCTTGATAAGGTGATCGAGGCGTTCAAGACCATGGATCCCGCCAAGATCGGGTACATGCGGGGCAATGATTTCGCCAACTGGGTGCATGAAGCCCTTTTCGATCATCTCGGGTGTCCCAAGACCACCCACCGGCCCATGTGTGATAATGCCAATCGCATGGCCAATGAACACAATCTGAATGATAAACGACCCTGGATTAATTATCAGGAGGCCGATTATATTCTCCATTTCGGCATGAATGAGGTGGCAACTTCTTATGGGCAACGTAAAACGGCACAGTTAAGGGCAGCCGTTGCCCGGGGAGCCAAACTAGTGGTGTTCGATCCAAGACGTTCCGAAACAGCTGCCCTGGCCACTGAGTGGATACCGATCAAGCCGTCGACGGATGCGGCTGTGGCACTGGCCATGTGCCATGTAATCATCAAACACAGTTTGTATGACAGAGAGTTTGTGGCCCATTGGACATCCGGGTTTGATGCGTTCAAAAAACGGGTGATGGGAGAAGATGATGATACTCCCAAAACGCCGGTCTGGGCGTCAAAAATCAGCGGCGTGCCGGCGGAAACCATTGAGCGTATTGCCCTTGAGTTTGCCAAAGCGACCGCAAAGGGGGCCATGTCATGGACCGGCCTGGCCCAGGTACCCAACGGTATGTACGCAACAGCCGCCCTGCAGGCCCTAAATGGTCTGTGCGGCACCTTTGACGCTCCCGGCGGCCCCTCCCTGCCCTTCAAGCGGAAGCTGAAGCCGGCATGGGGCGAAGGCCAGGAAAAGCCGCCCAAGGGAAATGCGCCTAAACTGAATAAACTTCGAATGTGGGCCGGGTGGGCGCCCGCCTATCTGCTGGACGATGTGGAGTCCGGAAAGCTCGAGGGAATGGTGTGTTATTTCGGCGACCCGGTATTGAGCTGGGGAAACGAAGCCGCGATTACGGAAGCCATTGAAAAGATGAAATTCAAGGTGTGTATCGACGCCTTTATGTGCAATACGGCACTGTTGTGCGATGTCGTCTTGCCGGACTGCACCTGGCTTGAACAGAGCCAGATCAAACCAGATTGGCTCTACGAGGCCCAGATCAGCTACTGGGCGGAGGTGGTCGAACCTCTGTTCAACTCGAAACCGATGTACTGGATCACCATCGAACTGGCCAATCGGATGGGCCTAGGGCAATATTTCCCATGGAAAAACATCGAAGAGGCCTTTGAGAATCAGCTCAGGGGGCTGCCCTGCACGCTTGACCAACTCAAGGAAAGTGGATACGTCATCACAGATAAAGCCGCGTATTACAAGTACAAGAAATGGGGCTCGCTGAACCCTCCGGAAGGGTATGGCTCTTCGGGAACCACTAAGACCGGCAAATACAACTTTTTAAATCCGGTCGCCCAGGAAAAAGGCGTGGACCCGCTTCCCAATCATCACGATGGGCCCCCGGACCTGGCTACCGATGCCACCTACCCGTTTCACTTTGGCAACTTCCGCATCTTTGAGCACGAGCATTCATCCACGTTTAACGACTTCCCGTTGATGAAAGCAGTCGGTGCGAATACTTTATGGATCAATAAAATGGATGCCCATGATTTAAAGATAGAGCAAGGCGAGGTCGTGAGACTGAAATCTCCCTGGGGCGAGGTTGAGATGAAAGCACATCCGACATGGGCAATCATGCCCGGTATTCTGGGCGCCGGCGGCGGCTTCGGCCACAAGCGCGGCCTGGAGGGGGACCCTAAATTTTCCCAGTTTGGCGGCAAGAATCCGCCGGGGATCCAGAAGCCCAATATTACTGAGGAGATGGGGGGAACCCCCTTGTTCAAGTATATCAAAACCCGAGTTGAAAAGATCTGAATTCTTGAAGTTTGAAACGTTCACTTTCAATAAATTAGGATAATACGGGGCATCCGTAAATAGTCTATATTACATTAAAATTATTTACGTATTTATAGAATGTCCCATATTATCTCCTGCTATTTCGATTCGTCAGCTAACCCCGCGGCAAGCCGCGGGGTTAGCGCTCGCTGTTTCGATTTAAGTTTATCCTTTCAAGCCTCCTTACAAATTTACCGCCCAATACCGATTGAAAAGCATAACGCCGCAGACAGCGCTAAGGATATCGATGGCAACAGTTGCTTATGATATTCAGAGGACAGGAACAACTCAAAAAAAGCCTTTGTTTTAAGCTTGCAATCTCGGTTGGAAAAATAGTATTTTATTTATACCGGTAAGGAAATGAAAAATGGCTGAGAGCATTCAAGAGATATTCAAGCGTAAGCTTGTTCCGGTCGGCTTCGTGCGCACCATGGGTCTTCTTGGAGCAAGCACCTTAGGGATCGGCGCTCTTATGGGTGCCGGAATCTATGTTCTCATCGGACTCGCCGCAGGCTATGCCGGACCTGCCGTGTGCCTTTCTTACCTGATCTGTGGACTGCTGAGCCTTCTTTCTGTTTTGGTCTTCGGAGAGCTATCCCGCAACACGCCTGTTGCCGGGGGAGGCTATGCATTCGTTTATAACGCCCTCGGAAGCTTCTGGGGGTTTATGTCGGGTTGGCTCCTGGCATTGGGAACCATTTTCGCATGCTCCATGTATGCAACAGGGTTCGCCTACTACCTTTCCTCTTTCTTACTCTTCAAAATTCCTGAGATCATTTTGAAAGCAATTGCCGTGGCCATCATCGCATTACTCACATGGCTCAACTGCCACGGAACCAAAGGGGGCGATCGCGTACAGAGATTTTTTACGTTGGGAAATTTGGTGATTCTCTTGGCCCTTATTTTATTTTCCGTGCCCAAAGCCGACTTCATGATTGTAAAACCCCTGTTTCCTCACGGAATCAAAGGGGTCGGAAGCGCGATTGCCATCATCTATGTCTCCTTTTTCGGCTATCAGCTGATTGCCAACAACGCCGAGGAAATTGTGAATCCTCAAAAAACCATCCCCAGGGCCATGCTGCTGTCCATGCTTGTCAGCCTCACGTTTTATGTGGCTGTGGCGGTCATAGCGGTAATGGTCGTACCCTGGCAGACCCTGGCACAATCAAAGGCACCTCTGGTTGATGTAGCCCTCAGGAGCCTGGGCAGATTGGGATGGGGCGCAGTCGCTCTCGGGGGCACCCTTGCCTCGGCCGCCGCTCTCAACAGTACACTCCTCTCCCAGGCCAGGCAGGTCTTTGCCATGGGTAAGGACAGGTTTTTGCCGGCCATTCTGGGTCGAATCCACGAAGTTTCCAGAACACCACGGGCTGCGCTGTGGGCCGGCGGTATTTTCACAATCCTGTGCGTCGTCTTCACCGATCTGACATTTATCGTAAAATCCGCTAATTTTTGCTTTATCTTATCCCTGTTACCCGCATCCATCGCTTTACGTAAACTGTATAAGTCATCCGTATACCCAAAACCCTTGCGCTTTTGGAAACGCTATATCCCTGAAGCAGCCTTTCTGTCGAATCTGATTCTGCTTCTGACGCTTGATTGGGCTTCGACCGCCTTCGGTCTGCAACTCATTGCGGCGGGCCTTGCCATCTACTTCTCTTACTCCCGAAAGCGAGAAATTCGCTCCAAAATCGGCATGAGCATCATCCTGACTGAAAAACGGACGACTCGGAATCTGATCGCTTCCAGAATTCTCGTCCCCATGGCCAACCCGCATACCCAGCCGTCATTGTTTTCCATTTCCGAAGCCCTCATTGGCCCTCAAGGCGGTGAGGTGGTCGTACTGCATGTCGTAGAAGCCACCGAGCAGATGGATTTTTATACGACACTGGCAAATAAGGAGGCGTCTCTCCATATTCTTGACAGCAGCACAAAATTGCCCAAGATGGAGCACGTAAAAATCAGACCGGTCATCCGGGTATCTCGGAGTTTGCCCCAGGGCATCGTGCACGCGGCTGAGGAGGAAGGCTGCAACCTGATCGTCATGGGTTATGCCGGCGAAGAAACTCCGGCCTCGCTCCAGTTCATCGAGGAGGTTATTAGCCAGACACGCACGGATCTGATTCTCTTCAAGCAGAAAGGAGAATTCTCTCCCAAACGGATTGCCGTCTCTCTCGGCGGCAGCAGCAACCTGCATCTTATTGTCAAGTTGGCGGGCGTTTTGGCCGACCGATTTGGAGGTGAAATTACTTTTTTAAACATCCTCCCCATCAATTATACTGTGAAACAAAAGGAGCACACAGACAGAATTCTGATGGAGGCCATCAAGCAACATGTGTCCAAAACACTTTACCGTATGGAAGTGGCAGGCTCGGATGAACCTTTGGATTTTCTGGTGGATCGCTCCTCTCAGTTTGATCTTCTCATCGTAGGGACCACCAAAGTAGGGCTAATGCAACGAGCCGTGGTCGGCTCGTTTTCTTCTCAAATTATGATACGGTCCGATTGTTCTGTGGCCGTGGTGAGGGCTGCGCCAATGGTCAAGAAGTTTTTACATATGTAATATTAAGGAGAGGAGCTACAGGACCCATGCATTTATGCGTTTCCTGTAAAAACAACGGAAGCAATGGTGTCAAGCCTTTCTTTAAGCGACACCCGGACCAGATACGGGTTAATGGTGAGGATCTTCATTAGAAAAAACATTTTCTTAGCCCTGACAAGTGGTCTGCTATTGGGGCTGCCCTGGTCTGTTTCAGCCTTGTTCTTTCTCGTTTTTTTTGCCTGGGTTCCCCTGTTGCTGTTGGAAGAGGAAGTCCGGCATCACACAAACGCCTATGCCGTATTCAACTACGCCTTTGTCAGCTTCTTGCTGTGGAATATCATAGGAACCTGGTGGATTGCCCGAGCCCAATTTATGGGAGCCGTCCTCATTATCATAGCAAATTCACTGCTGCAAGCCCTCATTTTCTGGCTGGCAAGCCGTGTCCGGACAATCCTGAGAGTTCCCTTGTTTTTCCCTCTTCTGCTCATTTGGATGGGGTACGAGCATTTTCATCTATCCTGGGATCTGGCCTGGCCCTGGCTCAACCTAGGCAATGCACTGGCCACTGCACCGGAGCTCATCCAATGGTACGAGTTTACCGGTGTCCGTGGTGGAACCCTCTGGATAGTACTGACCAATTTTGCGTTCTTAAGGGTGTATTATACCTATCGGCAAAAAGGTCCGGGTTCTATTGTTCCGATTGGCGCAACAACACTGATGCTCCTTCTTATCCCCATCTTTGGATCCTATCTTATTTTCCAAAACTTTGAAGAGGAAGGAGAAACAGTAAATATAGCTCTGATTCAGCCCAACCTGGATCCATATACGGAAAAATTTGACCCGGAAAATCATGCTCAACACGTGGAGGAATTTTTCAGGACGGCTGATGCTGTTATCGATGACGAAACCCAATATCTGTTTGGCCCCGAAACCCTTATTGTAGAACAGATTGACGAGAGAGATCCTTCATCATCAATCTACTACCGGAATTTGTTGGAGTTCAGGAAAAAGTATCCAAAGCTGGGTATTCTGCTTGGCATACACAGCTACCAGAAACTCAGCAATAAAAACATTCCTCCGGGAAGTCGTTTCAATCGCGAAAAAAACTTTTACTACGAGGCCTTTAATACGGCGCTTTTTCTTCCGCCAGGTTCTGCCTCTGTTCCCCAGTTTTACCACAAAACAAAACTAGTCCCCCTATTCGAGCGCATGCCCTTTGTGCAATATCTAGGCTTTTTGGGAAAATACTCCTTGGAGCTTGGCGGATACACCGGCACCTACAGTCTTCGTCAGGAAAGCACGACGTTTGTATTGCCTGACGCTTCCATTAGCATATTGCCGATTGTCTGCTTTGAATCCATATTCGGTCCCTACTGCTCCCGAAACCTGCCAAAAGAAAAGGGCTTTATCTGCATGATCACCA
>CAYTAQ010000072.1:0-19603 GCA_964435695.1 uncultured Desulfobacterales bacterium
ATGGTTTCAACGAACGGCGATTCAGGTTCGGCTAGGGCATAGCTGATTTGATAAATAACCGGCTTTTTATCGTGAAATATCAATCGTTCTACCAAAATTACCGAACTCCCGGGCTCAAGCTCTAACCTTTTTTCAATATTTTCGCTGGCTGTCATTACCTTTGCATTAATTATTCGTACTTCAAGTTTCTTTCTATCCATGAACACCTTGCGCAAGGAATCCAGTCCAAAACTACTGTATGTAAACTTCAACCGTTTTACAAAGGTACCGCGCCCCTGAATGCGGTCTACCAGTCCTTCTTCTGCCAGAATCCCTATAGCCTGTCGAGAGGTCATGGCGCTAATTCCGAAGCTGTTGGCGATTGACGCTTCGGAGGGTAGACGCGATCCGGGAGCGTAAATCCCTTTGGAAATACGTTGTTTGAGAATCCGGCTTATCTGGGCGTATGCAGGCAGATAGCTTTTTTTGTCTATCTTTTCGTCTTCTGAAAAATCCGCTGCGGGTCCGGGTGTGGTGCTAATGCTGTTTTTCATTCCATTTTTCCTACGCTTCATGCAAATTGCCTTTGTCATGAATATGAACAAATCCTCCGTTTAATGCAAGAGATAGGTCGCAATTAAAGCCTCATTTTAATCAATTATTTACCAAATATGTGTCACCTGCTGTTGAAATTGCATATTAATTTGAAAAACATCTTGACATTCATCTATAAGACTGTAAGACTATATCATTATAAAAGTCAAATGAAAAGCCTTTTATTTGGGAAAAATTAATTATGATCATCATCGGAGAAAAAATAAACGGAACCCGAAAAGCAGTAGCTAAAGCCATAAAAGAACGAGATTCTGATTTCATCAAGCATCTGGCAAAGGAGCAGACCGAAGCAGGCAGCACCTATCTCGACGTAAACGCCGGCACGCCGCCGAATCAGGAACCGGGCGACATGGTCTGGTTGATCGAAAGCGTGCAGACCGTTTCCGATCTGCCGCTCTGCCTTGACAGTGCAAATCCGATCGCTTTGCGTGCTGGGCTGGGCATTGTTAATAAAAAACCTCTGATAAATTCGCTTTCAGGCGAAAATGCACGAATAGAAGGCGTACTGCCTTTGGCTCTTGAACATAAGACCGATCTGATTCTTCTGGCTTTGGACGATACAACTGGCATTCCAAAAACCAGCCGAGAACGCGTCGAAATCATTCACAGGCTGGTGGCCATGGCTGTCAAAGGCGGACTGGCAGAAAATCAGCTCTATGTGGATCCCCTGGTCACAGCGATCTCAACGGGTACGGAAAATGCCTTGATCACTTTTGACACCATTCGGGAGGTAAAAGCGGCATATCCTGATGCGCATATCACGAGCGGGTTGAGCAACATTTCATTTGGAATGCCTCTCAGAGGAATTATCAATCGCACGTTTATTGCCATGTGCTTGGCTGCAGGTTTGGATAGCGTTATCGCCAATCCCAATGACCGTGAACTTATCGAAATCATGATGGCAGCGGAGATGCTCATGGGGAAAGACCGCTTTTGCATGAATTTTAACAAAGCATTCCGGGCGGGTCGCATCGGTCCCCGGAAATGATGAACAACTGTACAAAAATATTAAACGGAAATAAGGAGGGAAACACATGAAAGAAACGGAAATTTTAACTGACGCCATTGTTGAAATGGAAGAAAACAAGGCCATGGAGCTTACTAAACAGCTTCTTGAGTCGGGTACCGACCCTCTCGCCGTCTTCAAAGCCTACCAGCAAGCCATGATGGAGGTAGGCAGGCGCTTTGAGAAAAACCTTTATTTTATCCCGGAACTGATTTTATCAGGAAATATGATGAGCACCGCTATGGAAATTATCAAGCCACATCTAAAAGATGCCGACTCCCAGGGCGAACAACCGAAAATCGGCAAAATTCTAATCGCAACCGTGGAGGGTGATATCCACGACATCGGCAAGAATATTGTCGCAACCTTGCTGTCGCACAATGGTTTTGACGTCAAAGATCTGGGGGTGGATGTTCCTGCAGACAAGATTGTTACCGAAGCCAGTAATTTCGGCGCGGATATCATTGGGTTGAGCGGCCTGTTAACGTTGGCTTTCAACCCGATGAAAGATGTGGCAGCGAACCTGGAAGCCGGGGGACTGCGCGATAAATATAAATTGATTATCGGTGGCGGACAAATGGATGAGCAGGTTTGCCAGTATGTCGGTGCCGATGCTTTTGTGATCGACGCCGTGAGCGGAATCAATCTTTGCAAAGAGTGGATGAGCTGATTTAGAATAAATATATGTACCAGATAGAGGTAAAAAAGGAGGAAAACATGCCAAACAACAGAGAAGATCTTTCTCCAAACCAGAAACAGGAAGCGTTTCTGGAGAAATGGGCCTCAGGCGAAGGAATCAATTTCTTGGATGATACCGACAAGACGTCCTATCAGTATCGAGCCGGACTGATAAAAGACGCCATTCAACTGAAAAAGACACCGGACAGAGTGCCGATAGTGCCTATTGAAATTTTTGCGCCGATCATGCTTTATGGTTACAGCGGCAAACAGGCGATGTACGATCCTCACATTTTAGGGAAAATCTATTTGGATTTTACCAGGGACTACGATGTCGATGCCACCGGCATTCCCCCCATGGTTATGTACGGCCCGGCATTGGAAACTTTGGATTACCGGCTCTACAAATGGCCGGGGCACGGCATCAAAGACGAACTGTCCTACCAATTCATAGAAAAAGAGTACATGAAAGCCGAAGACTACGATCATTTTATCGCGGACCCGACCGATTATTGGTTCAGGATCTGGTTTTCAAAGACCCATGGGGCACTGGCTCCTCTTGCCGAGTTGTCGCCTATATATGGAACCATGGAATTGCCCATGGCAGGCGCATATCTCTGTACGTTAGGCGCTCCGCCGATTCAAAAGGCATTCCAGGCACTCCTTGAAGCCGGTAGACAGAGTTTTGAATGGATCGGCGCCTTGGGGCAGTATATCGGGCAGATCATGGCTTCAGGTTATCCGCTATATGCCGGTGGGGCTACAAAGGCGCCATTTGATGTCTTGGGCGACACGTTTCGCGGCACCATGCCCCTGATGATGGACCTTTACCGCAGGCCTGAAAAAGTCCTGGCAGCCATGAACAGGCTGATCCCCCTCATGATTGGCACAGGCCTAGGCGGAGCATTGGCCAATAATAATCCGCTCGTATTCATCCCTTTGCACAAAGGTGCCGATGGATTCATGTCGAACGAACAATTCGAAAAATTCTACTGGCCGAGCCTGAAAGCGGTCATGATGGGCCTGATTGAAAACGGATGCGTACCTTGCTGCTTTGTGGAAGGCGGTTATAACGACAGGCTTGAATACTTGACCGAAATACCCGGAGGACAGAGCATCTTCATTTTCGACAGAACTGATATGGTCCGGGCCCGAAAAATTTTAGGCGGGATATCCTGTATCGGAGGCGGATTCCCCATTTCACTGATCGTTACCGGTACTGTACAACAGGTGGAGAATGAAACGCGGAAGCTGCTGGACTCGGCTGCCGGCGACGGTGGATATATCCTGAGCATCGGGTGCGCTATGGACGAAGCCAGAGAGGATACGCTGAAGGCGTTTATACAAACCGGCAAAGCATACGGCAAATACTGAACAGAGTTTCTTGAGAAGACGGCAGCCGCTAATACGATGATAAGTTGTCGTCTTCTCAAAATTTCTTCTCGGTTGAAACCGGCTAAAGCTTGAATTAAAAATCTTATAATATGATATAATTCCATTAAAAACTATGGTATTTAAAAAACAGGAATATGAAGATCTTAGAGGTCAGTTTCCAGCTTGATACAATTGCGCCCGCTGTTTTTGGCAAGATACAAGGCCTTGTCGGCCCGGGACAGAACCGTTTCGATCTCTTCCTTGGGCCTGAATTGAGCCACCCCGCCGGATAGGGTTACGATCAAAGTGGGCGCCACATCATTGAAGCTCAGCGACTCCACTGCTTTACGAATACGGTTGGCTGCAATTGCCGCGCTATCAAGGTCGGCACCAATGGCTATCAGCACAAATTCTTCACCACCAAATCGGGCGAAAAGGTCGGAAGTACGAAGTTGGGATTGGGTGAGGGCAGCAAAGCGTTTAAGAACAATGTCACCAACTTGATGCCCCAATTTGTCGTTGATATTTTTGAAGTGGTCCAAATCGAAAAAACTGATGCAAAAGCCAAGTCTGTTGCGATCCGCAAGCGCCTTTTGCTGTCTGAGCAGAAGCATCATGTGCCGCCTGTTAAACAATCCGGTCAGTTCGTCGGTAATGGCCATCAGCTCAATTTTCTGCATGGCTTGGGACAGTTTGGTATTTCTGTTGTGCAAATATTTTCGAAGCCTGCTGATTTCGTTGCCCACCAGGGAAAAGGCCACGATGATTAAGACAAATACGGCCCCCGCGATGAGTTCATAATCCGCACTGACGGTGCTTGGATGCAGCTGAAAAATCAAGAAAATGACAGCGATATAGCCGAGGACCATCAGTGCCGCCGTGGATATGAACTGGCGGGGTGACAATTGGAAGGATCCAAATACGAGGATAAGGGGTAGGAATATCATCATCAGCGGGCGGAAGCGATCCATAAAGAATAAGGTGATGAGCACCACGCCTACCGCCCAGATGACTTGTTCCCTGGTCATACTAGGATCTGTAAATCGCCGGTTGAAACCCAAGCGGATCATCATAAAGAGCGCTAGATTTCCAGCCCAAAAAAAGGCAATTAAAATGATAAAGCCGGTCGTTCCCAGGCGGAAGCCTCCGGCCAGGAATAAAAAGACAGCCACGACCGTATGAATGCCGCCTTCACCCAAAGCCTGTATGTTGCGAATCATACGCAGCTGCTGCTTGGGATCTTTTTGGGAAAACAGCTTCTTGTACAAGAACTACTCCTTTAAAATCGACAATGGCTTTCATTCCCGACCGCCAATCTACGACCAAGGGTTTTACAAAATTTATGTTCGGCTCGAAGGATATCACATGGTGTCAGGTTTTTAAAACCTAAAATTAAGATAAGCGGTATTACATAACCCCGGCTTGAACTGGATGTGCAAAAAAACGCGCCCCAGTTAAGCCGCTCGTTGGCAGTAGTGGAAGGAAAGGTAAAAAAGAATGAATGAAATAGGAGGTACGGCGATATCCTGTAGCAGTTGTGGCAAGAATCTTTCTGAACCGGTTTCAAACGATCACTCATTATTGGTTGAGGATGTTCATGGGTTAGAGAAGAATCCGGAACAGTTTGACAAAATCATTTATCTCCTGCCGCCTCCCAACCATATTTATCTCTGGTTAAAAAGAGGATGGACTTGGTTTTCAACCGGCTTGGTTGACCTTTCAGATCCCAAAGGAATCAATAGAAAGTACGCTCTGCAAAACATTCCGATCATTTTGAAAATTTTACTGAGGAATATGCTCCATCGAAAAAAGTGGTTAAGAACGGACATGAAAATTATTGCAGACCGACTTCAGGATAAAGTTGTATTTGTTAAAAGCCCAATGTCTATTGATAAAGCCCAACTGCATTTTACAGAGATATTTTAATCGATAGAAAACAGTAGACCGTAAAAAGCCGTAAGCACGTGAGAAGAGTGAGACGGGACATTCATGTAGAACGTGCATAAACGCAAAAAACGATTACGAGTTTTCCACCTGATGTATTTTATGCAGGCCACCGTTTTAGCCAAGCTTTTGATAATACACCGTAGAAATCATATGATTGAAAAACTGGGATATCTGGTATATATTTCTTTTTTGAATTATGATGCGGGCCGGAACATATTTCACCTAGAATTAATATGCTTAAATGCTTCTGTCGCGGCTTCCTTGAAGTCATGGGAATGATTTCCTGCTGCGATACGTTTTAGAAAAGGGATAATCCGGCAGTCGCCGACTTCACCGATAACTTAGAGGATATTTTCTTGGATGTAAAACACTGTTTCAAGATTCTTGAGATTAAAGAAACCGACTCCCTTGATGAAATCAAGCAGGCGTATCGGGATTTAATCGCGATCTGGCATCCGGACCGGTATGCTCAAAACCCCCGTCTTCAGGAAAAGGCCACCGAAAAAGTAAAAGAGCTGAATGGTGCATACCATTATTTAGTTTCCCATGCTTCTCGAATCAAAACCACCGGCGAAGGTGAGGCAACCGCGGCAAAAGACCCATTACAGCCGATCGTTATGATTTGCCCGAAATGCCGGACAATGAATCGATTTCGGACGGATACGTGGGTGCGACAGCGAAAATGCATTTATTGCAATTATCCGCTTTTAAATGAAGATGCTGCCTTTAGTCAAAAAAAAGAGCTCTCGGAAAAGAAGAAGAGACAGAACGCGGGAGGACGACCAAAAAAGAGGCGTGGATTTCGATGGGTCCTGCTGTGTGCAGCGATGGGTGTCGGATTTTTTTATATGTATGCTGCGCATTTTAAAGCGTTTTTATCACCCGATCTGAAGGAGGAACCCAAGGGCAAGCACGCAGAACAGGCGGCCGGTGGTTTTGTGGGAAAAGACCGCATCATCGAGATTCAGCGTGCCCTCAAACAATTGGCGTATGATCCCGGACCGCTGGACGGGGTGTTGGGGAATCAGACCGTCAACGCCATCAACCGGTTTATAACCGATTATTCCATTCAATCCAGCGGGACTGATTATCATCTATTGATGAATGCGCTGGCGCGCCACATCGGCATTGGTCAACTGCATCAAGATTGGCCGGTCATTTCAAAGAGCAAAGATCTTAATCGATGGATCGAAGAACAGACGATTACATCCCCTGAACTGTGTAAACAAATCGTTGCGTCCGGATCCGTTGCGCAGGTGGCATCCCTGGTGGATTTGTACAAATTTGATAAAATCGACCCGACTCCGGTATCGCTGCCTCCGAGTGGCGTTATCCATAAAAACTATGTCAAAGGGTTTGCTCCGCTGACGATTCAAACCAGACATGACGGCAGACATTATTATGTCAAGTTAATAAGGGAGAACGATCATTCGGAAGCCTTCTCGGCGTTTTTAAAAAGCGGGTTTACGCTGACCGAACATGTGCCGGTTGGGAAATACAGGCTGAAATATGCCGTGGGCAAAACCTGGTACGGTATAAAATGGCTTTTTGGAAGTGAAACCGTTTTTCATTCAATGGACCAGGTCTTTGACTTCAGGTTTCAGGGAAATGAGATTAAAGGATATCGCCTGAATTTATATCTTAGCCCTCTCGATGCCTCTCATACACAGAAGACATATGCATTTGATTTTTAAAAGAAGGAACTCAGCATAATGGATCTAAAAGAAATCGGTCGATACAAGTGGGAACTCCCCATGACAGGGAAAATGCGTGTTCCCGGATTGATTTATGCGGATCGTTCCATGCTCGAGGGAAAAGAGCAAAACGAGCCATTGAAACAGGTAGCGAATGTGGCAACCCTCCCCGGCATCGTAAAAGCATCCTTTGCAATGCCGGATATGCATTGGGGGTATGGATTTCCGATCGGAGGCGTTGCTGCATTCGATTGGGAAAACGGCATCATTTCGCCGGGTGGTGTTGGATATGACATCAACTGTGGTGTGCGTCTCGCGGCGACATCCCTGGTGGAAAAAGACATCAGCGGGAAACTCGAACTGCTTGTGAATGAATTGTACCGCAATGTCCCATCCGGTGTAGGTTCCACAGGGCCCGTAAAACTATCCATAAAAGAAGAAAAGCAGGTTTTGCGGGAAGGCAGCCGTTGGGCCGTCCGGCAGGGATTCGGCGAGGAAAACGATTTAGAGCACACGGAAGACGGCGGCTGCATGGTGGACGCCGATCCGGATTGCGTAAGCGAGAGGGCACTCAAGCGGGGGAAGGAACAGCTGGGCACGCTGGGTTCGGGGAATCATTTTCTGGAAGTCGGCGTCGTGGATGAAGTGTATGCGGCTGATATCGGAAGGGTTTTCGGTCTGTTTGAGGGGCAGGTGACTCTGCTGCTGCATTCCGGTTCCAGGGGATTCGGATATCAGGTGTGTGACGATTTTTTAAAGGAGATGATGCGATCTGCAACGCAACGTGAATTTGACCTGCCGGACCGTCAGCTGGCGTGCGCAGGGATTCAGTCGGAGAGTGGTCAGCGATATTTTCGTGCCATGGCATGTGCTGCCAATTATGCATGGACGAACCGCCAAATTTTAATGCATATTTCCAGAAAAATATTCCAGCGGGCGCTCAACATCAGTCCGAAAAGTTTGAACATGAACCTTGTTTACGATGTGAGCCATAATATCGCCAAAAAGGAAAAGCACATGGTTGACGGTCAATCGCGATATGTTTGCGTTCACAGAAAAGGGGCGACCCGGTCTTTCCCACCGGGCCATGAAGCCCTTTGCAAAAGCTATCGTTC
Source organism: uncultured Desulfobacterales bacterium (assembly GCA_964435695.1). Classification (GTDB taxonomy): domain Bacteria; phylum Desulfobacterota; class Desulfobacteria; order Desulfobacterales; family B30-G6; genus CAYTAQ01. The sequence goes on from CAYTAQ010000072.1 coordinate 8,409, forward strand.
AACCGGGCAGCCGATCCTGGTGCCGGGGGATATGGGAACGGCCTCCTATGTCATGGTTGGAACGGAAACGGCCATGTCGGAAACATTCGGTTCAACCTGTCATGGCGCCGGAAGGTTGCTGAGCCGAAAAGCCGCTAAAATGCGCAGCAAGGGCCGATCGATTCACCGGGAGCTGGAAGATAAAGGCATACTGGTTCGCTGGACAGGGCGATCGACACTGGCGGAAGAAATGCCGGAGGCGTATAAAGATATCTCTCAGGTCGTGAAAGTGGTTCATGGCGCAGGCATATCGAAAAAAGTAGCAAGGTTGAGGCCCATCGCAGTGCTGAAGGGCTGATCCGAATATGTCATTTTAAAAGGGATTGGATGAAGCAGCCGTAGGACATATCGTTTTCATATACAGTCGCATCATCAGTCGCGCTTTTTGCCGCCGGGTCATCTGGAAGTGGATCATCTGGAGCCGGATCATCTGGAGGTGGATTTGATGATCCAATACCTTCGTAGCAAACTTCATCAGAATCGACGCTTTCATACCCCTCTGTATCAAAAGCCCGTACAACAAAACAATAACGCGAATTTTCCTCCCAAATATCCAGTGTACAAGTTGTTTCCGTGCCCTCCCAGGCGGGTGCGTCGTAAGCGTAACCTTCTCCCTCCAAGCGGGAAAAGGTTCGATAACCCGCAAGATCCGGTTCGGTGTTCGGCGACCATGCCAATGTCACCTGTGTCCAGGCGGCGGCGGGTTGAACGGGTAAGACAACCCAGCCGATAATCAGGAAAATAAAGGAGGCGATGAGATGGAACTTGGGAATAATTTTCATAAATAAAATGTCTTTGTATTGTGTGTCAAGCATGGAAAAGCCCCTGCATATAGTTATTTTTTAGATGCGGAATTCACCTGGAACAGGCTTTCTGACTTTGTATCGCTATAACGGGATGTTACCCAAATGATTTCCAGCAGACGGAGAAGAAATATGATCAAGGAAGCTCGGGGTCCTTCATTTTAAGCTCGGTAAGAATGGCACCGATGGAGAAGAAAATCGCAAAGAAAAACACCCGCCACACACAGACTGCAAAAAGACCTTCGGCTTGAAACCCGTTTACAGATCTTAGGAACAGGTCAACCGCCGTGTACAGAATAGCGGATAGTGCGCCGCATACGGCTGATCCGGCAAATCGTTTTCCCAAACCTGCACCACCGAAACCCAGCGTGATCAGGGCGCCGAAAATCAGGGGTATGATGACAAAAAGAAACCAGATATCCCTGAGATCCGGCAGTCTTTCCGTTCGAAGGAGGAAAAAATAGTCCGTCGCCCCGAACAGCACCGCGGCCGCCAGCGTGTACCCAACAAGATGCCGGTATCGAACCGGCTGGATTGTCCTTTGTGCCAGGCGTGCTTTGATGCGACGCTGGAGCGTTAACGGCCAGTTGTAAAAAAGACAGTAAACCCAGTGTTCCAGCAGGGCGCCGCTTTCACCGAAAACCGGTACGATATGAACGGATTCGCTGGCCCAGTGACCGGCCATGAAGCGTGCCAGCTCAGGATATCGGTAAGCCATTTGAATCGGGAAGGCCAGATACCCGATGTATTTGAAAAAGCCTAGAAAAACCGCAATATTGTAATCCTTGAAATTGCGCTCCCTGATAACAAGGTAAAGCACATAAAGTCCTCGTACCAGGGAGCCGGGTGAAATCGGCACCACCTGAAACAGCGCAATAATCCCCAGGCCGATGCCCCAGGACTGTGCTCTGGGCATTTCCGGATGCATGCCGATATAAATCAGGGCGATCATAACCGAGACGACCTGCGTGACGGGAAGCGTACAAACATGAACGGCGAGGCTTTTAAGATATTTCTGGATAAAGGGCTCCTTGATTTTCGACAGGATAATGTGTGCATCCTCATGACTTAGAATATGCTTTTGCTGACCATCGGTTACCATGTCGACCAGCCATTCTTCCCGCAGTGCCGTATTAAAATAGAGTCGAACCGGTCGGATTAGATAATAATAGAACCGGTCCGTTGCATAGGCTCTGTCCGTCATGAGATGGTGAATGCCAGCGGGTAAAATCGAAAACGGCACATGCCACAGGAATCTGGAAGCGGAATCAGCCATTTTGTTTGCTTTTTCGCGGTCGACCCGTCCGTCTCTGTGCCACCCGATAATTTTTTCAGCCATCCGTGCTTTGAACGCCCGCTTAAAATAATTCCATTTCGAAAACAGCATCTTGTAGTGGGTTCGCCAGTCGGTTTGACCGATGATGCGGCCGAATGCCTTGCCCAGAAACGGGATCAGAACAATGAGCAGGAAGCATAGGATTTTCAACGGCCTGTGTTCAAGTCGCCGGGCTGTTTTTTCGTCGATTAGATTTCGAATCCGCCATCCGGTAACCGCACTTTTGAGCATGGTGGACCACAAGGTTTTGCTGTAAAATAAGCGCACGTGATTGTGGCTGATGTCAGGAAGTGAATTTCTGTATATCTTCTCAGATGCCTTGAGTTCATCAAGCAGATCTTCCATATCCGAAAACGAATCTTTATGCGTGCTTATAAATTGTTCCAATTTGGGGATACTGCCGCGATCGAACTGTACGAGGCTGAAGCGTTTGAGGCCTTTCCAGATGAGCATGAAATCACCCGGACTCATGGGCAAAAAAGGGAGCAGGGCAAGGCCGGCCCTGAAGTCCACCGCTACAAGACCGCTTTGCGGATCATCTTCGGTATGACTGCGCTTTAAACAATTGGGTTGGCTCTTACAGGTGGACCATTCATATTGTCTGGCAAACTCATGGCCGCCCATGTCGTGCAGCAGCCGGACGAACGCGTGCATGAATTTATATTTGGTGCGATATTCCGGGGAACCGACACAGGCTTCATCCGCCACCTTACCGCGCCGCCATTTGGCTAACCAGTCGAGTCGGTCATCGACTTCCAGCCGCCAGGTTCTTCCTTCCACCCACTCACTCAGTTCCCCGCAGCTTCCAATGGTGCTGTCGATGAAGGTGGCATAGATATCGACGACGGCGTTTTCGTCACCCAACCGAATTTTAGCGCCGCGCCGGATGAACTTCTGCCAAATTGCCCCTGCTTTTGCAGCCGCAGGGTTCGATTGAAGTTGAAATGAACCTTGAAAACCGATCCAGTACAATGCATTTCGGAAAAGCAAAGAAAAACCGGAAGGCGGGACAAGAATTTTCATGGCATAGATGCCGCCCTGCTTCAGGCTTCCAATTCGGCCGGTAGGTGATTCAATCTGCAGCACCTTAACCCGGTAGACCTGTCCGGCAAATCCGCCGCCAATGAATTTATCAACAAGGAGATCCACTCTGCCTGAATCTTCCCCGCCGATTTCATTCACTTCGTAGGACAGTTCTTTGCCGGCTTCATAACGCGCGACACGCATGGGGCGATGCAGGGCAGCTTCATGGAATTTATTTTCCAACAAGTTGATGGTTGCGATATCGTAGTCTTCTGTCATGGACCTCTCCACTCGATATAAAAAAAGAAACTATAGAAGCAGGGCCAAAGGGTGTCAAGAGCATCCGATACAAATAGCGGAATATTTTAAAAGGGATCAGCTGATATATTGTGAATTGACAGGGATATCGGCTTTTAGATAACATAAGCTTTTATTTTTTGATACTGGATATTCAATGCCCTAGCAAAAAACCGTGAACATGAACGAAGGCCTGCGTGTTATCTGCAGTGCCTGTCTGTTCACTCCATGAAAAGGAGAATCCATGATAAATCCTGAGATCTTCAGAGAATACGATATCAGGGGTATTGCCGGTGTGGATATGGATGAGGAGGATGTTGTCCTGATCGGAAAGGGCATCGGGTCCTACCTCCGCCGCCAGGGCAATACGCACATAACGGTGGGGCGCGATTGCCGCTTGACCTCGGACCGCTATTCGGAAAGACTGATACAGGGACTGACGACCGTGGGATGTCATGTCGTGGACATCGGCGTTTGCCCGACACCTGTGGGATACTTTTCCGTTCGTCACCTGGAAAAAGAGGGGAATATAATGGTTTCCGCCAGTCATAATCCGCCGGAATATAACGGTTTTAAAATTACCGGAGGATATGATTCGGTTTATGGGGATCAACTCCAGCAGATTTTAAGATCCATTGAAAAACGGGAGTTTGAGGAAGGCAGGGGATCGGTTGAGACTTATGATATCCTTACTCCCTATAAAGCGTTTTTACTGAAGAACATCTCCTTGAGTCGGCCGCTGCGTGTGGGAATCGATGCCGGCAACGGTACGGCCGGTGTCACGGCTGTTCCGATTATCAAAGGATTGGGCTGCGAGGTGCATGACCTGTATTGCGATATGGACGGCTCATTTCCGAATCACGAAGCAGACCCCACGGTCCTAAAAAACATGACGGATATCATCGCCTTGGTAAAGAAGGAGCAGCTGGATGTGGCGTTCGGATATGACGGTGACGGGGATCGCATCGGCGTGGTGGATGAAAAGGGGAATCTTATTTTTGGCGATCAACTGATGATTATTTTTGCAAGGGAGATATTATCCCGGAAACCGGGCGCCACGTTCATTTCGGAAGTCAAATGTTCCAAAACCATGTATGATGATATTGAAAAGCACGGCGGCAGGGCCATTATGTGGAAGACCGGTCATTCACTGATCAAGCAGAAGATGAAAGAAGAAAAAGCCGAACTGGCGGGCGAGATGAGCGGTCACATGTTTTTTGCAGACCGGTACTTCGGTTTTGATGATGCGGTGTATGCCTCATGCCGGCTCATGGAGATTCTTGCCGACACCGGCAAAAAGATATCCGAGCTGTTGTCGGATATTCCCCAAACCGTTTCCACGCCGGAAATTCGTGTGGCTTGCCCGGATCATGTCAAGTTCCAGGTGGTAGAAAAAGTGACCCGTTATTTTAAGGAGCGTTACGATGTGATCGATATTGATGGTGTCCGCGTGTTATTCCCTGATGGCTGGGGACTTGTGCGGGCATCCAACACGCAGCCCGCGCTTGTTTTGCGGTTTGAAGCCATGACCGAAGAGCGACTTGAAGCGATTAGAGGCCTGGTGGAATCTGTTTTAAGAGATATACAAAAGGAGATAGGATGACTGAGAATTTCATCAACTTTTTGAATGGGGCAAGCCATCGATAAAAAAATATTCGGAACGCTGTTTTTTTCAATATTTGCTGCGGTCACAGGCGTCGGCATCGTTGTGCCGCTGCTGCCGGTTTATGCCAGCGACCTGGGGGCCAGCGGCCTGTATATCGGATTCATTTTTGGATCATTTTCACTTTCCCGGACCCTTTTTTTACCTTACTTCGGGCGACTCTCCGATCAAAAGGGGCGTAAGAATCTGATTGTCGGCGGTCTTTTGGCCTATGCCTTGGTTTCAGTCTCTTTTATCTTTGCAACGAACGTCGAGATACTGGTAGGAATACGTTTTGTTCAGGGAATAGCGTCTGCCATGATGATGCCTGTTATTCAAGCCTATGTCGGCGATATAACTCCCAGGGGGCGCGAAGGCTTCATCATGGGATCTTTCAACATGTCCATTTTTTTCGGGCTGAGCATCGGGCCTATCATTGGCGGCGGCATCAAGGATTATATGGGACTGGAGGCTTCATTTTTATGCATGGGCGTCCTTTCACTTATTGGTTTTCTTTTAAGCCTTTTTTTACTCCCGCCGGTTTGTGATGAAAAGGTTGTCCGGCAGAACCGGCCGTCATTGCCATGGAAACAGCTGCTGCAAGACAGGGAAATCACAGGGCTCTTTTTTTTCAGGGTAACGTATACAGCGTGCATCGGCATCATTTGGGGGTTTCTGCCGGTACTCGCGGATATGGAGTTTTCGCTCTCCAGTTCGGCCATCGGTATTCTCGTTATGCTGGGTGTTTTCGTCAGCGGTGTCATCAACATGCCCATGGGTTACGTGGCAGACCGAATAAGCCGGAAGCTCATGATTACCACCGGCGGCATACTGGTAAGCGGTGCGATGGTTTATTTTTCACTGGCTCAAAACATCATCGATCTGGTGGTTGCCAGCATTCTTTTCGGTCTGGGGGGCGGCATATCCATGCCGGCGCATATGGCGATTTCCGTATTCAAAGGGAATAAAGCCGAGGCCATGGGATCGTTGATGGGGCTGATGACCATGGCGCACAGTCTGGGGATGCTTGCGGGGTCGACACTGGCCGGTGTGATGATGGATGTATTCCAGCTCAGAGACGCATTTTCCTTCGGCGCGGTCGTCAGCTTTCTCGGCGTGCTGATATTTTTTATGCTTTCAACGACAAAGAAGAATTTAGTATAATACCTTGATTGCAATCTTTATGGCAAAACATTTTCAACCACAAAGACACGAAGGATTAAAGAAAGAAAAAACCTTTGTGTGCTTTGTGCCTTTGTGGTTGTGGTTTGTCTCGTTAGGTTTAAATCAGGAGCGCACAAGATCATGAAAATACAATTTAGACCCATCGGCGTTATCCGGTCGCCGTTTCAGGATGTAAAGGGGATGCCCATTCAACCCTCCGGGGCTGTTGATGTTCAAGGCAAAGTCATTCTTGATACGGCATTTGAGGAGGGTCTCACCGATATTGAAGGATTTTCCCACATCATCCTGTTATATCTGTTTCATCGGTCCGAGGGATATCAATTGATGGTGAAACCCTTTCTGGACGACAAGCACCATGGCGTCTTCGCCACCCGGGCGCCGCGGCGACCCAACCCCATCGGTTTGTCCATCGTTGAACTCATAAAACGGCAAAAGAATGTATTGCACATAAGGGGTGTCGATGTGCTGGACAACACGCCGCTTCTCGATATCAAGCCCTATGCACCGGCGTTCGATATCGTACGGGTGTCGTCTGCGGGCTGGCTGGAAGGCAAGGAGTGTGAAGCCTGCCTGAAAAAAGCGGATGAGCGGTTCAAAAAGATTTAATCCGCAGCTCTCATGAGAACTGCGGATTAAAGGTCTTCCGGGGTAAATGCCACCACATCATCGATGCGGGTAGTATCGGTAAACAGCATTGTCAAGCGGTCGATCCCCAAGGCATTCCCCGCTGCCTCGGGCATACGCCCCAATGCGCTTAAAAATTTTTCAGGTATCGGGTAGTCATCCTTTCCCATGAACCGACGGATTTGGATTTCCGTTTCAAACCGTTGTCGTTGCTCTGCCGGGTCCGTGAGCTCGGTGAAGGCATTGCAAAGTTCGATACCGCTGATATAGAGCTCGAACCGTTGTGCAATCAAGGGATCATCCGGTTTTTTTTTGGCCAATGAACTGAATACCGCCGGATAGTCATGGAGAAATACAGGTTTCTCCGCTCCCAGTTTGGGCTCGATTTCACATGCCATGATTTCATTAAAGTCCTTTTTTTGGATTGCAGCCTCCATGGAGGTCCCGGCATATTTTTCAAACGCCCGGCGAACCGTGATCCGGTCCCAGGGTTTGGCGAGGGCGATGCTGCGCCCTTGATAAAGGATGAAACCGTCATGACCGACAGCGCCGGCAATAAAGCCTATCAGGTCTTCACATATTTTCATCATGCCCATATAATCGCTGCCGGCTTCATACCACTCGAGCAGGGTCATTTCAGGAAGGTGTTTGCGACCGCGCTCCTTTTTGCGAAAGCATTTGCAGATCTGATAGATGCGGGGAAAACCGGCGGAGAGCATCTGCTTCATGCATAACTCCGGGGAGGTGTGCAGAAACCAGTTTCCGCACGGTTCCGCATCGATATGAACTTCAGGGGCGGGGGCCGGGATCCTGTAAGGGGTTTCCACTTCCAAATACCCGGCTTGGTTGAAGAATCGTCGTATGGCTGAAAGAATCTCGGCCCGCAGGTGGAGATTCTTTCTGATAAGGGTCTGTCTGGTTATATCGGTTGTCATGAAACAATGCGGGATTGATATTTGTCGGTCGTTCGATCTTGCAGATACACCCGGTCTATTTCTGAATATTTCTGCGATTCATACCAGTCGTAACCCATTTTCCTGCAATCTTCGCAGGCATTTCGCGGAATATGAACGGCCAGGATATGGTACCCGCGACTCGAGGTGGAATCAATTTTGAATGCACCGCCGCAGGCATCACATATACGGATGGTTTCTTTTTGTGATTCGCTGATATTGTCCGTGTCGTAAAATATCCTTCTGGTTCGTTCATCAACTGACTTGCCGGCCCGGACCTTTGCTTGTGTTTTTTCTCTCGATTCCCAGAACTGGAGAACTTTGTCCCCTATTTTGTGTATCCACTCGGTCACTTCAGGTGTCTGGCGAATTTTATCGGGATCGTACCCGGGTTCTTTTACATGGCTGTAGTCGATTCCTGCCAGGGCTAAAATGATGCCTGTGTTGACGTAAGGCAGCGCCCCTTCGATGGCGTACCCGCCTTCCAGAACGGCGATATCGGGTTTTAACAGGGAGGTCAGTTCTGCATAACCCTGCGCTGAAAAATTCATATTGGTGATAGGGTCTGAATAATGGTTGTCCTGCCCTGCCGAATTGATGATGATCTCCGGTTTGAAATCATTGAGAATCGGCAAAACAATTTTTTCGATCGTATACAGGAATCCTTCTTCCGACGTGTATGGCGGCAACGGAATGTTGACGGTGGTTCCAATGGCATTGGGACCACCCATTTCATCGATAAATCCTGATCCGGGATAAAGGGTTCGTCCGTCCTGGTGAATCGAAATAAAGAGGGTGTTCGGGTCATGCCAGTAGATGTCCTGGGTTCCATCCCCGTGATGGCAGTCTGTATCGACAATGGCCACTTTTTGTATGTCGTAGGCTTCACGAAGGTATTCGATCATGATGGCTTCGATATTGACATTGCAAAATCCCCGTGCGCCATGCACAATTCGCATGGCATGATGACCGGGCGGTCTGACCAGCGCAAAGCCGCATTCAATGGATTTGTCCATGACCGCCATGCCGATGGTTTTGGCGCCGCCGGCACTGATAAAATGGGATTCCGTCGTAACACTCCATACATCCGGTACACAGAAGTGGACCCGCTGAATATCGTTCAGCAAAACCGGATCCGGCTTGAGCTCCGTAATGCCTTCGATATCCAACAGACCCTCTTCGAACACCTGGTCCTGCGTGTAAAGGAGTCGCTCTTCCCTTTCAGGATGGGTGGGACTGATGGCCCAATCAAAGGCGGGGAAAAAGACAAGGCCGGTTTTTCGTTTTGCCTGCAACATAATTGATCCTATAATGATTGAATGGTTTCCTGGTACCCATGAATCAGGCCCGGTTTGACCTGTACGCGAATGCGTATGTTTTTGCCCAGCGTACTGAATCCTCTGACCATATTGAATTGTAATTTTTCAAGTATCTCCATTTCCAGATGGTCGGGATTCGCGCCCCGTTTAATGGCTTTATCTTTCAGCAGCGCAAAGGCAATGTCGACCGCTTCCTTCTCGGAAAAATTTTGTTGAATAGACGCTTTGTAGTTTTCACCCGGCGCTAAAACAATGCATTGCTCGGTGTCCGCAAAAAGCGTTACTTCACAGGTCGTTCTTGCAAGTGCAGCGCCGATGGCGTTGGCAACCGACCATTTCGGAACAACCTGAACACCAAAGTCGCTTAATTTTCTCATCGCTTCGGCAAAAAAGGGGGCGGGTCCGCCAAGTATTAAAATCTCTTTCGGGTTTAAATGATATCCCTCTTGAAGCTCATAAATGGTATACACCGGTTTTTGATTCAGACGCATCACCATGTTTTCAGCTTCTCGCAGTATGTTCCGGCAGGTCAGTGTAAAAATTTTTTCCGCAGCCTCTTCAATGGTGAGATTCAGCCCTGCGGCAATGGGTGCAATGCCTTTGACGGATTTCTGCCTATCGCCGTTTTCCATTTTTCCCATGACGAAAAGGGCGTCCGTGGGTGTCGGAACCGGCCCGCCATAGGCCATGGCCGAACCCAATCGTTCGGGGCCCACAACGAGATCCTTGCCGCTCAATCTTACCAGACTGTCTCCGCCGATGCCGATGGAACACGTGTCGAGGGAGCGGATGAGTGTTTTGTAAGCTCCCAGGTCGATTCCGAATGGTGCCAGCAGCGGGACACCGTTGATCAGAACGGTCATGTCGGTGGTGGTGCCGCCGATATCGAGGACGAGCGTTTCTTTATCGTGCGGCGCAAAGGCAATGGCGCCCATTACACTGGCTGCCGGCCCCGATAATATGGTTTGTCCCGGAATGTCTATGGAGGATTCGAATTTGATATTTCCGCCGTCTGCTTTTAGAATGCGAATAGGGAGATCGAGACCTTTTGCCGCTAAGGAGTCCTTGACGGCTGCGAAGAATTCTTTGTGTATCGGGTAAACCGCGGCGTTTAAATAGGTGGTGGCAATACGGCGCGGGAAATTAAGGTTGCCGGACAGAGAATGCCCCAAAAAAATCTTTTCAAAATTTTCAGTGAGCAGTTTTCCAATCTGGATTTCATGTGCCGGATTTCGAACGGAAAACTTGCCGATGACACCCACATGACGAATTCCTTTGCGTATCAGCTCCCGGCCGATATTTCGAATTTCGTCTGCAGCGATGGGTTCAATTTCCCTGCCCCGGTGGTCAATGGAGCCGGCAACAGGGTAGAAGCATTCGTTGGTTTTAAAATATGCCGCATCGATTCCGGGTCCGCTCGATACGATAATGCCTACTTCCGGCATTTTTTTTTGGACGATGGCATTGGTGGTCAGGGTGGTACTGAGGACCACGCGCTGGATGTCTTTAAGATCGATGCCTTCCGTAATCCTTTCGAGCCCTTCTAAGACCGTATTAAAAAGGTGGGAGGTGTCGGTGGGGACCTTGATTTCTCGAACAATGCCTTCTTTGGTTAAAAGAACCACATCCGTATGGGTGCCGCCGACATCCAGTCCGATGATCATTGAATTCTCCTAGGACCTTTGCAATAGGGGTCTCCTTCTTTATCAAAAAGAAGGCAGCGTGCGTGCAGCAGATGGTAGCGATTTCATGCGCTCTGGTTCACGGGCTGACGTGTCTATGTGAAATTATCTGAAAACCACAACCTTGTCAACAAGCTCTGCGCAAAAGAAACTCGCTTTGAAAATGACGATTTTATCGAAGGCCGCAATAGCGTATTATAACATTCCTGTTGACTAATGTATAAAATCAAAATAAAAATTTACGTTTATGCAATCATTTAGACGTTTTAAGTTTTAGGTGTTAAGTTTTAAC
>CAYTAQ010000073.1:0-12971 GCA_964435695.1 uncultured Desulfobacterales bacterium
GGTTGACGGTTAGTAACCCAAATCAATCGGAACATATTTATGACAACCGGTATAAGTTTTAGGTGTTAAGTAGCTTTCAGCTAACGGCGGAATGACCTCCGAAGGACAAATGACGCGCGAAGCGCAAATAACGCCAAAGGCAAACGACATCCGAAGGATAAATGACGCACGCAAGGGTAAATAGCGCACGCAGTGCAAACGTTATATAAGCTTAAAATTGATGGGTATATAAAGTGTAAAAGCCCCCTTGGGTGGTTTTGGGAAAGGTGAAGCATCCTCAACAGCCTTTAATGCGATTTGATCCAGCATGCGCTGATTGGAACTTTCAGCGACACGTGTCGTTACGATGACGCCGCTATCACCAATGACCACCATGACCACTGTTCGGCCCTGCATTTGCCTTTTCTTGGCTTTTTTTCGATAAAGGCCTTCAGCTTTAGCGGATATCATTTGTCCCACCTGGTTTATATACGCCGCCTCTGATCCTGTATTTTTCTCGGTTTCGGTTACGTCCCCCTCATCTGGCGCCTGTTTTGGGGCTTCACCCTCATACGGCGCCGGTTTCTTGGCTTCACCCTCCCACGTCGCGATATCAATTCCTTTGATCTCAGGAATTTCCGGCAAATGAGCCGCTTCAGGTAAATTTTTAGACGAAAGGCTCTCCAAAGGAGGCATCGCTTTGAAATCATCCTGGAACAGCTTCTCCCCCGGAACCTTCAAAGGATCGAATACTTCCGGCAAAGCCCTTGAGTCAAGGGAGTCCTGCGGCCGCGGGACATTTCTTTGGATTGGTTTGGCAATGGTTCTCAGGTCCAGTTCAATGTACAGCGGTGTACCGGAATGGTACATCCCGGCAATATGCATCAACAACATCAGGTGCAGCCCTGCGGATATAAAAATCAGCCCCCAGAGAAGCAGGTTTGGTTTTCCGGTGTCAAGTTTCATAACTAAATGATATTAGTGATGTCTAAAACTCCTTCTCGGTAGCCAATACCAGCTTTCCGGCTCCGGCGGCCTTTGCCACATCCATTACCCTTACGGCGTTGTTTAATATAATCGATCGATCCGCCTTGATCACCACCGGCAAATCCTTGCGCCCGCCAATTTTGTCTTTCAGATATTGAAACAGCTGATCCAAGGGAACCGCCCTGTTTCCCAAAAAAACCTTACCGTTTTTGTCGATATGAATCGTAATTTCTTTTTCAGTTTGTGGCGAGGTTGCATCCGCCTGGGGCAGCTGAATTTTAATGCCTTCATCTACCATAAAATTGGTAGTCAAGAGAAAATAGATCAACAGTAAAAAGACGATGTCGATAAGCGATGTGAGGGGCGCCTGTAATTGGTAAAAATGCCTTTCTTTCTTAGGAAACAGCATAATCCTCCCCTTGCTATTCTCCGGTCTTTTAGGCAAAAGCAAGCATGCCTTTGAGACCGATATTCAATGTGATATGTGATTAAAAAACTGGAGTATTGGAGTACTGGAGTATTTCAGAAAACAGGGAACCAGTGTCGTGCCAAATCCAATACTCCATTACTGTACTCCATCATTTGATATACAAAGGTTCTCAACTGGATTTAGCACAACCTTTGCTTGGACGATAGCTCCCTGTTCATTTAATAACCGCCTTCATAAACGTTACGACGCCGCCCTGGAGTCTTGCCTCATAATTATCGACTTGCGACACCAGGTAACTGTGCGCGATAATTGTCGGCAACGCGACAGCCAATCCAAGCGCCGTGGTCAGCATCGCTTCCCATATACCACCCGCCAGAACCGATGCATTGACCTTGCCGCCCATCTCCTGTATGACCATAAATGCCTTGATCATACCAATGACGGTTCCGAGAAGACCCAGAAGCGGCGCGATATTCCCGATGGTAGCCAACGCTTGCAGATATCTGGCCAGTCCTCTGACCTCTTCATCGGTTGCATGGGCAATAACAGTCTCCAGGGTTTCCCGCTCTTTTTCTTTTACTTCAAGCGCCTGGATGAGAATTCTTCCCATAGGTGAATTGCTCTGCAGGGACGTTTCATAAGCCGCCTGGTCTTCACCGGCCCCCACCAGCTCTGCAACTTTTCGCGCCAGCCCTTCGCCGCGCTTTTTCAAAAGAGCGAACCGTACTAACCGTTCCAAAAAAATTGCCAGCGCTAATACGGAACACAGGAGTATCGGCACCACCAACACCCCTCCTTTTGCCAGAAAATCTAACATGCACCCTCCATATTCTACCGTTGTGGGTCGAAATGTTGAAGCGCTCCTTCAACGTGCGATAAGGTGGCAGCGGCATCCTGCCGCTGAACTTCCAGAGGCTGGAAGCCTCTGCCACTTTTGTCTCTGCCCTAACGGGCGAAATTTGAACTTCGTATGAAATTTATCCTGGGGCGTTATTTGCGCTTCGCGCGTGATTCACTGCTTCCCCTTGACCACAATAAATAACAGCGCAGCGAATGACACGAAGTAAATTACGTGAAGCAAATGACAGCGTAGCGTCCCTTATTCTCGTTCCTCAATATCCGCTACGCCGTCAAAATCGATGTCCTTTTTCCGCAGAACCAGATTCTCCTTTTCATCGTATGTCTCCCAAATATCGGCTTGTCCGTCTCCATTGGAATCTTCCTCAATGGATGCAATGCGCCGCTGCTTATAATGAAACCAAATATCCGTTTGTCCGTTTTTGTCCTGGTCTTTGGCGGCCTCAACAGGCTCTCCTGTTTCGTTATACATCCAGCGGATCTTCTGCTGCCCGGTTTCGACATCAAATGTTTCGCTTTTTTGCAAATGTCCGTTTTCGCCGTAATGGTATCTCAAGGTCATCCGCTGACTCTTTTTTTCAAACAATTCCTTCTTTCTCAGGACCTTCGCCTTAAAAAAACAACGCTCATCAATGGTTCCGCTGCCATCCAAATCCACTTCCGTAATATAATCCCACGGTGATCGATCAAACCACTGGGTTGTCTCGAACCTGCCGTCGTGATCACGATCTCTGGTAAGCATTTTTTGTTTGTCTTGTTCATACAAAATTTTCAAGTCAATGCGTCCGTCAGCATTCGTGTCTCTTTCAACCGCCACAAGTGCATTGTTTTGATAGGTCTGAAACGTGTCCATTCGGCCGTCTGACAAAAGATCCTGTTCCACCCTTTCGGTTTGGCCTTTGTCATTGAAAAAAACAGCTGTTTCAAAAATTCCGTCATGGTTTTTGTCGGTCCGCCGACTTTCAACAACGCCGTTTCGGAAGCTTTGAAAAAGATCCAAATGGCCATCTTTGTCTGTATCCAGTGCGTTTTCGACCGGCACCCCTCCGGTATCGAAAACAATGACCTGTTCGATGACGCCGTCGCCATCCAGGTCTTCACGTCGCTCATGGGGTTTCCCTGCTTGGTAGGTCTCCTGGATATTTGCAATTCCGTCACCGGTTGTATCTTTTGCGACACGGGCGATACGACCTTTCTCGAACAGGTAAACCGTATCCAAACGGCCGCTCCCCATGGTATCTTCACGAATCTGAGTCACCCGTTCGTTTTCATCGAAGGTCGCTTCCTGCAACATATTCCCATCCTTGTCCAGGCATTCCTGGCGCGTCCGCCTGCCCTCTTCAAAATAGTCAATGGTATCGACATGACGGTCCGCATCCGTGTCCCGTTCAATACGAATCAACGTCCCTTCATTATAGTATTGAAACGTATCCATATGCCCGTCTTGATCCGTATCGATATGCAGGCAGCTAAGGTTTCCCTTGCCGTCAAATTCTGGGATCCGTTCTGTTTTACCGTCATGGGTGGTATCGTTTATGACATGAAGGGTTTCGGCATTCCCCGGTCCGGATATGATGAAGGCGCCTGAACAGATTGCGGCACAAAGCCACAGGAATAGAATTCTATCACTTTTATATAAGAATTTCAATATAATGAGTATATATTCGCTCATGTTTTCGTTCAATTTAAACAGTTTTCTGCACCCAATTATATGGTATGCGCCGGGGTGTCAATATATTTCAAAATAAGCGAAATCATGGTATAGAGAACCTAAATTGAGCTGGTCGAGGTTGCCGCAGCTACAAGGGGAAAGCATGTCACTCATGATCAATGAAATATTTTTCAGTATCCAGGGCGAATCCGTCTATGCCGGATGTCCGTGCATTTTTATCCGATTGACCGGATGCAATCTACGCTGTTCGTATTGTGATACGCAATATGCATATGAAGCGGGCCATATCATGCAGCTTGGTGAAATTGTCGACAGAATTTCACTATTCCCGTGCCGCTTGGTGGAAATCACGGGGGGAGAACCCCTGCTCCAATCCGACATCTCTGAATTGGTATCTCAACTCCTATCAAACGGATATCGCGTGCTGATGGAAACAAACGGCAGTCTCAACATTCATTCCGTGGATTCGCGTTGCATCAAGGTCGTCGATGTCAAATGTCCGGGAAGCGGTGAAAGCCACAGGTGCGATATGGGCAATCTTTTGCGGATGGATGCCAAGGATCAGCTAAAATTCGTGATCTGCCACCGCGAAGACTATGACTATGCAAAAAACAAATTGGAAAAGATACCTGAAAAAATTCCTGCCCGTCATATCCTGTTTTCACCGGCCGCAGGAATCATGAAGCCTGCAGACCTGGCCGGATGGATCCTGGAAGACGGTCTGAACGTCAGGTTCCAGCTCCAGTTGCATCGCAGCATATGGCCGGATGTCGGCAGGGGGGTGTAAGAATGAATGAAAACAAAAAAGCGGTTGTCCTTTCAAGCGGCGGTCTAGATTCCACCACCGTAATGGCGATTGTCAAGGATGAAGGCTACGATATTTACGCATTGAGCTTTGATTATGGTCAGCGCCACGTATTCGAACTTCAAGCAGCCAAACGGATCGCCGAGCGTTACAAAGCCAAAGTCCATCTGATCATAGAAACGGATCTGACCCTAATCGGCGGCTCCGCACTAACCGATACCATCGATGTGCCCAAAAACAGACATGTCGATAGGCATCCGGATACCATCCCGGTCACCTATGTGCCGGCAAGAAATACCATTTTCCTTTCATACGCCCTTGCATGGTCGGAAGTCCTCGGGACGGCGGATATCTTCATCGGCGTCAATGCCGTTGACTACAGTGGCTACCCGGATTGCCGGCCTGAATATATCAGCGCTTTTGAGAAAATGGCCGATTTAGCCACTAAGGCCGGTGTCGAAGGCCGGGTGAAGCTTAAAATCCACACCCCCCTGATTCACATGACCAAAGCGGAAATCATTCAAAAGGGCATGCAACTCAACGTAGACTATGGGCTCACCCACTCCTGTTATGATCCGGATTCAAAAGGCAGGGCCTGCGGTACGTGCGACAGCTGCATATTAAGAACAAAAGGGTTTGAAGAAGCAAAGGTCAAAGATCCGACGATCTATATGCCATGAAAATCGCATTCATCCATTATCATCTGAAAAAAAGCGGCGTTGCAACCGTTTTAAAGCAGCAATTGGAGGCGATCCAGGAGGACTGCGAATCTCTGGTCATCACCGGCGAGCCGCCTGATAGCACCTTCCCGGCAGATTTCGTTCGCATCCGCGGTATTGCCTATAACGGGAGCGCCAACATCAATGAAACACCGGAAGGCATTGCCGAATCGATCCTGAAGGCCATCCGCACCAAATGGAAAACCGGGTGCGACCTGCTCCACGTTCACAACCCTCTGCTTAAAAAAAACAGGTATTTTTTAAAGATACTCAAATTGTTGCAGCAAAACGGGCTCAATCTTTTTCTGCAACTGCACGATTTTGCGGAAGATGGCCGTCCCACCTCCTATTTCAGGGAACCCTATATCTCGAATTGCCATTACGGCGTCATCAATTCAAGGGATTATCAAATCCTCCTGACGGCCGGTTTGAAGCCTCAAGGACTACACAAGCTTGCGAATGCGGTAAACGACATTGCTTTCAAAAAAATAGCGCCGCTGTCTGAAAACCTTGTGACGTATCCTATCCGCGCCATCCGACGCAAAAATTTGGGCGAAGCAATACTGATAGCCATATTTTTTACGAACGCTGCCCGGCTGTGCATTACGCTGCCGCCGAACAGTCCTGTCGACATCAAGGCGTATGAGGGGTGGAAGCGTTTTTCAGCCGACCATCATCTACCGGTATCGTTTGATGCCGGTTTGAAAGGTGATTTTTCAGAACTGATATCGGCATCGGATTTTCTAATAAGCACCAGCATCAGTGAAGGTTTCGGGTTTTCGTTTCTTGAGCCCTGGACCGCAAAAAAACTCCTTTGGGGACGCGACCTTCCGGATATCACAAAGGATTTTAAAAAGATCGGCATCGGGTTAGGCCACCTTTATCCACAGCTGCGCGTTCCCTTGTCTGATGATCAAAAAGAAAGGTTGTCGGTTCAATGGAAATCATGCGTCGTTGACAATTGCCGCCTGTTCGGTTTAGCTGTTGACGAGACAGCCATCGATACGGCCTTTGCCGGTATGACGACAGACAATCGCATGGACTTCGGCGTACTGGATGAATCCTTTCAAAAAGAAACGATCCTAAAAATCCTTTCGAACAAAAAATATAAAGCCGCGATCCTTGAACTGAACCCCTTTCTTTCCCACCCGGGACGGGTTGCCGATGCCGAAGCCCTGGTTGATAAAAACAGGGTCGCAGTCAAAAACCGGTTCAGCAAATCCGCTTATAAAGAGAATTTAATACATATCTATGAAACCGTATGCAAGCAGCCGGTAGTACACCGCATTGACAAAGACGTACTTCTCAAATCGTTTTTCAATCTCAACAATTTCAGCCTGCTCAAATGGAGGGGATGATGCTGGACAAACGGATATTCTCGCAATACACCAGACCGCTCGTTCCAATTCCCACCGGCATACCACGAGGCGGATCGCTTGAAAAAGCGATACAGTGCATCCTCTTTGATGTATACGGAACGCTTTTCATCAGCGCTTCAGGCGATACCGGAAGCATAGCGGCGGACGAACAAACGGTCACCGGTTTCAAGCGCCTCTTCCATGAATATCATATTGAGGATCCCGTTGATATTGTTCAGCGCCGTATGCTCCGGCTCATTCAGGATCAACACGCCCGTATGAGAAAAGAGGGCATCGATTATCCGGAAGTACGCATTGAAGACATCTGGATAGAGGCTGCCGGATTTAGAAGCAGGGAAAAGGCCGGGAAATTTGCACTGGCCTATGAGCTCATTATCAACCCGGTTTTCCCCATGCCGCACATGGAAATACTGCTTGAAACGTGCCATGAAAAAAAGTTACGGATGGGAATCATTTCCAATGCACAGTTCTACACGCCATTGCTCTTTCAATGGTTTTTACGAAAGGAACTGGATGATCTCGGTTTTAACCATGAATTGCTGATTTTTTCATATCGATTCGGACATGCCAAGCCGTCCCAACTCCTTTTTACCACGGCGCGCGAACGACTTGAGGCCTGGGGCATATTGCCGGGTCAGGTGCTGTATGTCGGCAACGACATATTGAACGATATCGGCCCTGCTCAAAAAACCGGCTTCCATACCGCCCTGTTTGCCGGGGATGCAAGATCACTCAGGATGCGTGAGAATGATCCACGCTGTACCCATACAACGCCCGATCTGGTTATTACCGACTTGATTCAACTGATTGAGTATATTTAATTGATAATGATACAGGGTTGAACAGGCTGACCAATAACTGGCAAAAAGACGTCATTCCGGACGAATCTCGCCCTGTGGCGAGATGAGATCCGGAATCCAGTGATCGCGAATAGCTAATAGCCCTCCTGGATCCCGGCTCGCATCCCGCGATCTGTCAAAGCCCATGACAAATCGCGGGACTTGGCCGGGATGACGGGTTACGGGACAGCCTGTGAAGCCCTTCGCTTCACCAAAAACCATTATTCAATCGGAGGAACCATGCTGAATACGATTATCGTCATTTTTGCCGCCCTTTTGCTTGCGGGTCTTCTTTATTTTGAAAAAACAGAAGACCGTAAAAAAATGCTTCCGACAAAAACCGTACTGTCGGTCTTATTCATTGTTGCAGCATGGGTGCAGCCGCATCCGGTTCAAACGTATTCTTTTTTTGTCGTCATTGGATTGATCTGCTGCCTGGGAGGCGATGTCTTCCTCGCACTGCCCCGGGAAAAGATGTTTCTCTTCGGTCTGATATCGTTTCTGATCGGGCATATCTTTTATGTGATCGCATTTATTTCTGTTGCCAACCTCAACCGGCTCACGTGGGTCGGCTTCATACTGACCCTGGTGGTCGGAATGGGAATCTATCGATGGCTGAAGCCGCACCTGGGTTCTATGAAAGGTCCGGTTATCTGTTATATCGTCGTCATCAGCATCATGCTCTGCGGCGCCTGGTCGATTCTCGGCATGTCACGTCTTGCCGTTTCCGGAAGGGTCGTTGTATTCGCAGGAGCGGTATGTTTTTATGTTTCAGACATACTGGTTGCCAGGGACCGGTTTCTGAAAACCGAATTTTTCAACCGACTGGTAGGGCTCCCCCTCTATTATGCAGGTCAGTTTCTGATTGCCTTTTCGATCGGCGTATTGGCTTGAGTAAGAAAACCTTATCCATCCACCTGGGGTTTCACCCCAGGCTATCAAAACAATAGCCCATTCGGACTATGCTGATCGCTCGATCGGATCCCGCTTAATAGCAGCCCTGAAGGGCTGCGCTACTTTGCTGTATGTACGTTTGAAAATGTAGCGCAGGGATTTATCCCTGCCGTTTTTCTAGCAGCAAATGAATCCAGGAACGAGGATGTAATATCCTTCGTGTCATTCGCTGCGCTGTCATTTACTGCGTGTCATTCGCTGCGCTGTTGTTCATTGTGGTTAAGAAAGACAATGAATGACGCGCGCAGCGCAAATTACGCACGAAGTGCAAATTTCACCGGCACCCTTACGGTATTCCCCGCCTTGTTATTGAACAGAAGATATCCCTGCTCGCATCCGAACCGGAACAACGCCAGCGTCAGACGGACATCCTCTTTGCAATAATCGATCAGTTCCCTGATCTTTCCCATTTTCCACCATTTCAGCGCCTGCAGACCATCGCCTGTCTTTTCAGAACCAAGGCTCACATTCGCCAGGTGATTCAGGGAGAGCCTATATCCCAAATGGTTATGGATCTCTTCCAGAATATCGAGGGTCGGGAGGCTCCTGAAATCAAAATCCGTGTATCCGCTCAAGACCTTATAATCGAAGCGTTTGATATTGAAACCGACAATACAATCAAAACCCTTTAAGTGTTGAATGAGCCGGGGCACCTCATCCTCCATGAATTCCAGATAGTCATCTATGGAAGAATCATAGAGCACAGCGCAACTGATCTTCATGAGATCCGCCCGATGCCAGCCGCCGACTTCCTGGGCCGAATACTGGGTTTCAAGATCCAATACGCCCAATCGCATCGCCCGCAGCCGGGGCTGTGCCGCCTTTTGCGGGGCGTGTTCCTGCGCTGCATGTTGCTTGTGTTGCCTTTTTTCCATTCTTTTTCTAATACGCCCGCCGGCTTTTCCCTTCAAGGAACATCGCTTTTCCCCGCGTGCTTGTTCCGGAATCGGATCTTTTGATTTTTTTTCAATCCGTATGGGCTCTTTTGGGACGGGTTTTTCTGAACGCTTCTCAGGTAATTTTTCCGCGTGCCGGTTTGGCCGGTGTTTTAGCATGCGATCCCGGGACAATATCTTCATCTTCTGAAGAATGTAAACCGCTGAAGCCTTGTCAATGGGCCGGTTTCCCGATCCGCATTTGGGGGAGTGGACACAGGAAGGACATCCATTTTCACAGGGGCAGGTCCGGATGGCTTGCAATGTTACTTGCAACAGTTCCCCGGCCCGGGAAAACGCCCGACGACTCAAGCCTGCGCCGCCGGGAATCCCGTCATAAATAAAAACCGCCGCACAGCCCAACTGTGGATGTAGGGGTATGGAGATACCACCGAGGTCATTCCGGTCCGTCATGACAATCAGCGGAAACATGCCGATGGCAGCATGCTCGATGGCATGAATTCCACCCATGAAGTGCATATAGTGGGACTCAGCAGCCGATTGAACCTGAGTGGGAATTTTGAACCAAAGCCCTTCGGTTTCAAAGGTCTGCGCAGGAAGATCCAGCGCTGTGCGGTTGATCAATTTCTTGGACCGAATCCTCCATCGTTCAAACCCTGTCACCTGTTCAGTCACCTTGAGTTTTCCGGTGATTACCGTTGTTCCCCAAATGGATTTTTCGTTCCAGATTTCCAGAATGTCGGTGTTTTTATGTGACCTGACGCGTGTATAGTAATCAACATTTTTTTTTGTGACCCGCACCGTATTTATTTCAAGATCAAGAGCATCCACGAGATAGGTATCCCCGCGATGCAGATATATAGCCCCCGGATGCGTCTCCTTAAAAGCCCTGAATCCATCGATCTCTCCCTTGCTGTCACCCCGTTCACTATCAACGATGTTAAACCGGCTTCCAACACCCCGCAGATTGATGTGACGATGGGGAGATTTCCGGCTGGAAAACCATGTGTCGCCTGAATCACTTCTGAGAAGCTCGCCCGTGGTTTCCAGTTTTTTAACGGCCGCCTGAACGATCGTATTCGCCATAAAGGGTTCCTGAGCCTTCAGTGGCAGCTCAGCCGCTGCACATGCCGTGTGCTTTGCCAGTATTTCTGAATTAAAGGGATTCACCACTGCCGTTTCAGGATCCCTGCGCAAAAAATCTTCCGGGTTCCTCATAAAATATTGATCCAGTGCGTCCTCGCCGGCAATCAGTACCATGGCGGATTCCTGGCCGCTGCGTCCTACACGTCCTTCCCGCTGCCATGTGGACACAATGGTACCGGGGTACCCCACAAGCAGGCAAAGATCAAGATCTCCGATATCGATGCCCAATTCGAGCGCGCTGGTGGATATCACCGCCAGAAGATCGCCGTTTGTCAATTTGCGCTCGATTTCACGCCGTTCCTCCGGAAGGAATCCGGCGCGGTATGCACTGATACGCCCCGCATTTTCTCCGGCATAGCTGCCTGCCCAGATGGCGATCAACTCGGTCAGCTTTCTGGATTGGGTGTAAACAATGGTCCTCAATTTCCTTTTTAAAGCCGCTTTAAGTAAAAGAATGGCGGTTTGGGCGGGGCCCTCTATGGGATCAATAAACACCAGATGACGGCATCCTTTTGGCGAACCACTTTCTAAAACCGCCTGAACTTCGAATCCTGTCAGCTGTGATGCCAGTTCAGATGGATTGGCGACAGTGGCTGAATTGAAAATAAATGACGGGTCTGAATTGTAATAGCTGCAAATCCGTCGAAGCCGCCTGAAGACCTGGGCCATATGAGATCCCATAACGCCTCTATAGGTATGCACTTCGTCGATGACCACCGTTTCAAGGGATGAAAAAAATACGCGCCATTTTTGATGGTGCGGCAGAAATGAAAGATGAAGCATTTCAGGATTTGTGAGCAGGATATTTGGCGGATTTTCACGCATTCGCTTACGATGCCATGCCGATGTATCACCATCGTATATGCCGGCAGTCGGTTTTTTTCCCTTCAGATATGACGCCATTCTGTTCAGCGTGAGCAACTGATCCTGTGCAAGCGCTTTTAACGGAAAAATATAGAGTGCCTTTGAATTCGGATTTTTTACAAATCGTTCCAGAACCGTCAAGTTATAGATCAGTGTTTTTCCGCTGGCGGTCGGTGTCGCCATAACCAGGTGCCGACCGGACCGGATAAGATCGATCCCCAGGGCCTGGTGCTGATATAATCTGTCAAACTTCGCCGCGTGAATGACATGTTCGATTTCTTGCGGCCACCCCTTTTCAGGATCGGACCAGACGGCTTTTTCTGCTGAAAAAACCCTGTGAAAAGCGACCTGTCCCCCCAATCGTCTCGATGCCTTTAAAGCGTGGATGTATTCCCCTACTCCCTGCGCTTCCCGCATGGGTTCAATTATTTCTTTTTGGGTTTTCATACGTTATTGACTTGAAATTTTAAATTATTATATTATACTAATATCACACAATAAATACGAATGACACGAAGGAATATTTGTTCTAAGAGGAATCAACAAATCTTGGAAGACCCATTTTTTATCTCGATCATATCATTTAAGCAACGCGTTTTCATTCTCGCCTTTCTTATTCATTACCTCCAGTTTCAGTGTTTATCACTTGAGGAAGCATAAACAATGGCAAGCCAAATTTTAATATTGCTTATTTTAATTCTTTTGTCAGGTTTTTTTTCCTCTGCCGAAACCGCACTCTTTTCTATCAGCAGAACCAAGGCCATTCATCTGGCCAAAAACGGTGAAAAATCCTATTTGCTGATAAAGAAAATGAAGGGGAATCCCCACAAGCTGCTGACAAAGTTACTCATAGGTAACATCCTGGTCTATGTCGCAGCCGACGCCTATGCCACCACCGTTGCCATCGCGACCTTCCCCAATTTTGCGGTGGGCATCGCCACCGGTGTAATCACCTTATTGATCCTTGTTTTCGGCGAGGTATTCCCGAAATCCCTTGCCACCCGTAATAATATCCTCATCGCAAAACTTACCATTTTTCCGATATACTGGATGTCCGTGCTGTTTTTCCCGATCATCAAATTCCTGAATTTTATTCCATGGCTTACCGGTCGCATGAAGAGACCGCAAACCCTGTCGGAAGAAGAGCTGATCACGTTTGTTGAAGTGGTTGAAGAAGAAGGGAGAATAAAGGAAGAAGAAAAAGAGTTTATTCACAACATTTTTGAATTCGATGATACCAATGCTTCTGAAATCATGACCCCGCGAGCGGATATGTTTGTTGTCGATGTCAATGAGCCGCTCAACACGAAACAAATCATCGACTCGGGATTTTCAAGGATTCCGGTCATTCAGGACAGCATCGACCAGGTCATCGGCATACTCCACATCAAGGATCTTTTCATGCACATGGCAAAGGGCGACACGGCCATTGAGGTTCGGCAA
>CAYTAQ010000073.1:12981-19299 GCA_964435695.1 uncultured Desulfobacterales bacterium
CGAGGGAGATATCGATCATGTGGTCGGTATTTTAAACATCAAAGATCTGCTCATGCATCAGGCCACGTCCAATGAAGCGATTGATGTCCGCAAAATCATGCGCGAACCCTATTTTGTGCCTGAAAATAAAAAACTGGACACGCTGCTGCATCAGTTCAAGAGAACCAAGAATCACATGGCCATCGTCGTGGATGAACACGGCGGGGTTTCCGGGCTGATTACATTGGAAGACGCGTTGGAAGAGATCGTTGGCGAAATCGCCGATGAAACCGATAAGGACGAACAGCACATTGTCACCCTGAAACAGAAAGCATGGTATGTTCTGGGAAAATCCGATATCGATGAAGTAAATGAGGAAATCGGAATGAATATCCCGGACGTTCCGGCGTATGATACCTTCTCCGGGTATATCCTGGATACCATCGGCAAAATACCCAAAGAGAAGGAACAAATCAGCATCGGAGACTTTACGGTTATCGTTGAACAGAAGGATGGAAACCGGATCAGCAAATATCTCGTCAAACAGAACACCTAAATCCCTAAATTGAGCGATTGTCGAGGTTGCCGCAGCTACAAGGAAGATGCTATTTCGCTATAGTGGTCTATGCGGCATGGCATCTGACGCCGTAGATGCGGCAAGATCGGCAATCCCAACGGGTTTCAAATTTTAAGAATTCAAATGGATCAAATCCTTTGAAAATATTTCTAATTTCAATATTCTTAAAATTTGAAACGCTCACTTTAGGAAATCATATCTTGACAGTTTACTTCAACTCATTTAGCATTATATAAGCGTTATGGGGCCTTCCCAGCCCGGATATTTTACGAAACAAGGTTGCCGTATGCTTAGTGAAAAAGAAAAACTAGATGAACTGACCTATTTGGGTATTAAACTCAACGAGGTTCGTGATCTCGATATATTGATGGAACTGGTTCTGGAAGATGCAAGGCGTTTTGTCAACGCAGATGCCGGATCCATCTATATCAAAGAGGACAATTCACTCCAATTTTCTTACACGCAGAACGATACCCTTCGAAAACGACTTCCAAAAGGCGAAAAGCTCATCTACTCCACATTTACGCTTCCCATCAACAAAGGGAGCATTGCAGGATATGTGGCAACCACCGGGCAACTGCTCAACCTGCCGGATGTGTATCAAATCGATGCAGCCGCACCGTATAATTTCGGCAAAAAATTCGATGAGGAGTCCGGCTACAAAACGCGCTCCGTCATCACCGTACCCCTGGAAACACGGAGAGGCGATATCGTGGGGATCCTTCAGATCATTAATGCGCAGGATCATGCCGGCCGGATTATCCCCTTCACTGAAGCGGATGAAAATCTGATGCTCCATTTTGCAAGCATTGCTGCGGTTGCCCTTGAGAGGGCCCAGATGACGCGATCAATCCTCCTTCGAATGATCCGCATGTCGGAAATGCGGGATCCCAAGGAGACCGGAGCGCATGTCAATCGCGTTGGCGGTTACTCCATCGAACTCTATGAGCAATGGGCAAAACGCCATACCTTATCCAAAAAGGAATTTGACAGGGGAAGAGACAGCCTGCGAATGGCCGCCATGCTTCATGACGTCGGCAAAATCGCCATTTCCGATTTGATACTCAAGAAACCGAGCCGTTTCAGCAAAGATGAATTCGAAATCATGAAACAACATACCTATCTCGGCGCCAGGCTGTTTCTCGATTCTCAGTCAGACTTTGACGAAGCAGCCTGCGAAGTAGCCTTGACGCATCATGAACGCTGGGATGGAAATGGTTATCCGGGACATATTTATGTGGACACCGGAAATCCCAGGGAAAATTTTCTAACACCCGACGGCAAACCGCGGGGCAAAAAAGGAGAGGAAATTCCGATATTCGGACGAATCGTTTCGCTTGCCGATGTCTATGATGCCCTCTCCTCCAGTCGAGTGTATAAAGAGGCATGGAAAGAATCGGACGTTCTGGATACCATTGAAAAGGAATCCGGGAATCAGTTCGACCCGGAACTCGTGGAGATATTCTTTTCCAGACTCAACGTTCTGAGATCGATTCAGAGCAGATACAGGGACGAATGAATTTTTCCATGCGCACGCATGGAAAAATTCATCACTTCACCCGTTCAACATACTGCCCCGTACGCGGATCTATTTTTATCAGTTCCCCTTCTTCTATAAACGGCGGTACTTGCAGAACATATCCGGTTTCAAGTGTTGCAGGCTTGGAATCACCGGATGCAGTGTCTCCCTTTGCCCACGGGTCCGCTTGAGTAATTTGAAGTTCCACAAAATTCGGCAGTGAAAGCCCGATGGGACGCCCATCAAATAGCAAAATACTGACCGCTGTGTTCTCTTTTAGAAAATCCTTTGCATCGCCTACCTGCTCTGCGTTCATAAATTCCTGCTCAAAATTGGTTTTGTTCATGAAACAGTAACTTTCACCATCAAAATATAAATATTCCATCTCATATTCTTCCAAATCGGCTTCTTTGAATTTGTCACCGGATCTGAACGTTCTTTCAAATTGCACACCTGTCAGCATATTCTTCAGTTTACATTTGTATAATGCCTGCCCCTTGCCGGGTTTTACAAATTCAAATTGAACAATGACATATGGATCGCCATCAATCTCAAATTTGAGTCCTTTTCTCAGATCGCCGCTTTCCAACATATATACACTCCTTTTTTTTCTTTCTGAATTTGGTTAACATTCGATTCCTGCCTGACATGGCGTCCGCACACCATGAAAATAGTTGACTTTTCCCGGAGTCTCTAACATATTCACCATGTTTTCGCAAATCCATGTTTTCATAAACCGTTTACGGAATAACGGCCGAAGGATATTTACCATGATTCTGATCATCGATTTCGGGTCGCAGTTTAATCAGTTGATTGCGCGACGCGTCAGGGAAAGTCATGTATTCTGCCAAATCGAATCCCCACGGATTTCCATGGATCATATTCTTGCGCTCAAACCTGAAGGAATCATTCTTTCCGGCGGTCCTTCCAGCATTTATGAGAAGGGAAGCCCGAAAATCGATACAGCCATATTTGATCTCAACATCCCGATTTTGGGAATTTGTTATGGTATGCAGTTCATGGTGGATGCGCTGGGCGGTGTCGTTAAAAGAGCGGATAAACGGGAATACGGATTTGCTGAATTAACCGTTGATAGAGCGGACGGGATCTTTAGAAAAATAGATAAACACACACAAACCTGGATGAGCCACGGTGATTCCATTCAAAAACTCCCCAAAGATTTTGTGCTTACGGGATCAACACGCAACACAAAAATAGCCGCAACTGCCAATACGAAGAAACATTTTTACGGACTTCAGTTTCACCCGGAAGTCGGGCACACGCCAAAAGGCAAAACCATGCTCAACAACTTCCTTTTTGATATTTGCGGATGCAAGCAATCGTGGACCATGAAATCATTCGCCAAAACAGCAATTGAAGGCATCCGGGAAGCTGTCGGGGACAAACAGGTAATTCTTGGCTTAAGCGGCGGCGTTGATTCATCGGTCACGGCATTGCTCATCCACAAAGCTGTCGGTAAAAATCTGACCTGCATTTTTGTGGATAACGGACTCCTGCGCAAAAATGAAGCCGCTCAGTTGAAAAAGCGACTGAAACACCACCTTAATATCAACATCAAATTTGTAAGCGCCAAATTAAAATTTCTGCAAGCGCTTTCCCGGGTGACCGATCCTGAAAAAAAGCGAAAAATCATCGGCAAGGTTTTTATGGATGTATTTGAATCCGAGGCGAAAAAAATCAACGGCGCCAAATTTCTGGCTCAAGGAACATTGTACCCCGATGTCATTGAATCCATATCCGCGTTCGGCGGTCCGACATCGGTCATCAAGTCCCATCACAATGTGGGCGGACTGCCCAAAAAAATGAAACTCAAGCTTGTCGAACCCTTAAAATTTCTGTTTAAAGACGAAGTCAGGATGCTCGGCAAGGAAATCGGGCTCTCAGGCGATCTGATATGGCGGCAGCCGTTCCCAGGTCCTGGTTTGGCCATCCGGATTATCGGTGATGTGACCCGGCAGCGTCTTGCCATTCTCAGGAATGTCGATGCTGTATTACTTGAAGAAATAAGGGAAAGCGGCTATTATAAAAAGTTGTGGCAGTCGTTTGCGGTTCTTTTACCCCTCAAGAGCGTCGGCATCATGGGAGACAGCCGCACGTATGAAAATATTGTCGCTGTTCGCGCGGTTACGAGCAAAGATGCCATGACGGCGGACTGGGCCAAACTGCCGCATAAACTTCTCGGGAAAATATCAAACAGAATTATCAATGAGGTCCGGGGCGTCAACAGGGTTGTATACGATATCAGTTCAAAACCACCGAGCACCATCGAATGGGAATAAAAAAGATGCAAGAAAAAGATTCGCCAAAATTTCAACTCGGGAAAGATGATGGCGTGCACGACGAGATGCTGCAAAATGAGTTGCAGGAACTCAAAATGGAAAAGCTTAACCACCGAGTAACGCTTCTTACCATTCTCATTCCATGCATGATAGGAATTATCCTCATTATCGCCTATCTGGACATTAAAGAACGGGTAACCCGAACACAGGATACCGGTACGATCGGTGCACAAAAACTGGCCAAAGATATCGAGTCGAAGTTTTCTTCGCTCTCCCTGGAACAAGCTAAAATCAAGGAGACGCTTGCGACGCTTCCTTCGCTTGAAAACTCGTCGGCATTCGTGCAGTCACGCTTGAAAAACATGCAAAACTCACTCAAACAGTTGGAATCGTCCAGTATCAGCCGGGACGAATTGGCACGGGTCGTCCAAGGTATAAACGATAATCTTAATGAAATCCCAACTGCGTTGAAAACCGAATTGCAGAACCTCAAAACAACAAACGGCCAATTGGCAGACAATACAGATAAATTATCAGGCCGTTTCAATCAACTTTCAGACTCCCTGAAAGAAATAAAAGAACGGATGAAGCGGATTGACGAGCGCATTGCCGCCATGGAGGTTCAAAAAATCAACAAAGACGAAGTCGATCTCGCTTTAAGGCTCAAAGAAATCGCAACCAGGCAGTCGATTTTGGAGACCGCCACATCCTTGGAAAAAAAGATCCATTCCCTTGAGGAAAAGATCCACGACATTCAAAAAAACGCCGGTGGTGACCGGCAAAACAGCCAAAGCAACGACACCCGGGAATCAGGGCCCGTCAAGGAACAGGCGGCGGACGCCCCAGAGCAACCGAATCAGACCTCCGGGCCCGCTGTCCCGGTGCAGAAGAAGCCGGGAAAGCCTGCCGATGGTCAATCACCGCCCGTTGAATCGGAACCGGTCGTTGAGCAAAACATCGAATGAAGCTATGGATTCAGATTCTCTAAACAAATTATTGGCTTCGGTTGCCGGGGGTAAAGTTTCTGTTGAAGCGGCAGCGCAACAGATAAAAAAAATCCCCTTTGAAGACATCAATTTCGCCCACATCGACCATCATCGCGCACTTCGGAAAGGTTTTCCGGAGGTTATTTTCGGGGAAGGTAAAACCTCCGATCAAATCGTCGGCATCATGGAAAAGATGATGCCTCAGGAACAAACCATTTTGGTAACGCGGCTGGATTCCGCAAAAGCCGAATCGGTGCTGGCCCGTTTTCCCGGAGCTGAATATCATCCCGATGCTAGAATACTCATCAATAAAAAGCATGCCATAGCGATTCAGGGGAAAAAAACGATTCTTGTGATTTCAGCCGGGACATCCGATATCCCCATTGCCAGGGAAGCCTGCCTGACTGCCGAAGTGATGGGCAACCATGTTGAATCTGTTTTCGACATAGGAGTTGCCGGTATTCACCGCCTCTTTGCACACATGGATCAGATTGAATCAGCAGGTGTATTGATCGTTGTCGCCGGAATGGAAGGCGCCCTGCCCAGCGTTGTTGCCGGACTGGTTGACAAGCCTGTTATTGCGGTACCCACAAGTGTGGGTTACGGTGTAAGCCTGGGTGGGCTGACGGCGCTTTTTGCCATGCTGAACAGCTGCGCTTCCAATGTTGCCGTCGTCAACATCGACAACGGATTCGGAGCGGGCTATATGGCATCCATCATGAACCGGCCCTAAAGCCCTGCGGGCGATATTCGCGCTTTGCGCGTAATTTATCCTTCGGATGTCATTTGCCTCCGGCGTAATTTGCCTTGGCGCGTGTCATTTGTCCTACGGACGTCATTTAACTGATAGCTGTTGGCCCTTAGCCATCTAAAACGTAACACTTAAAACCTAAAACCGTTCTTATTTTCTCAACTACGGAATAGGGAACATATATCAGATTTTAGGTTATAAACAGC
>CAYTAQ010000074.1:0-18989 GCA_964435695.1 uncultured Desulfobacterales bacterium
CCCGTTAGCCGGAACAAATCATAGAAATTTTTCTTGAAATTGAGGTTAGTATGATTTAATATCATACCGGAGGTGATGAAAATGGCTGCTTCAAAAATAGCAATCACATTAGACAACAACATGTTAAAGCGGCTTGATATCCTTGTGAAATCCAATTTTTTCCCAAACCGAAGCAAGGCTATTCAGGAGGCTGTAGCGGAGAAACTGGCGCGCTTGGAAAAGAGCCGTTTAGCTCAAGAATGCGCGAAACTTGATCCTGATTTTGAACAATCTTTAGCAGAAGAAGGTTCTTCATCGGAGTTGGAACAATGGCCAGAATATTGGGGGGCGATATTTATTGGGCTGATTTAAATCCAGTCATTGGAAGCGAGCAGGGCGGATTACGCCCTGTTCTTGTTTTAAGCCACAATGTTTTTAATGAAAGATCCGGTAACCATCCATGAAATGCAAAAGAGGAAGTAATGAATTCGTCTGATTTGCTTGCCCAAGAATTAAAAAAAGAACTTATTGAATTTACTCAAAACCTTGTCAGAATAAAAAGCCTTTCAGGTCAAGAAGGTGAAGTTATCAAATTCATCGAAAAGAAAATGCTTGCTCTTGGCTATGACGAAGTAACTATTGATTCTATGGGGAATGTTGTTGGCAAAATTGGCAATGGCGAAAAAGCCATTATGTTTGATTCGCATGTTGACACGGTTGAAGTAAAGGATGAAGAAAAGTGGAATATCCCGCCATTTAACGGTGATATCGTAGATAGACGCTTGCACGGCAGAGGCTCGGTTGATATGAAATCAGGAACAGCCGCTTCAATTTATGCAGGCGCATTAGCCAAGCAACTTGGTTTCACAACCGGCAAAACAATTTATGTTTCTTGCAGTGTTTTTGAAGAAGACTGCGATGGGGAAAACTTAAAACACTTATTCAAAGAACTCAACTTCAAGCCCGATTATGTTGTGATTTGCGAGCCTTCCAACAATATAATTGCTCTTGGGCATAAAGGCAAAGCCCAAATATCTATAAAAACTCATGGCGTTTCTGCTCATGCTTCAGCACCCGAAAAAGGAGTCAACGCCATTTACGAAATGGCTGAAATCATCCAACGGGTTGATAAAACCAATATTGAACTAATGAAAAAAGGTGAATTAATGGGAACTCTGGTTATGTCGAGAATTTCCAGTGTCAGCGCATCCTTAAATGCAGTACCTTCC
This sequence comes from uncultured Desulfobacterales bacterium, assembly GCA_964435695.1. Lineage (GTDB taxonomy): Bacteria > Desulfobacterota > Desulfobacteria > Desulfobacterales > B30-G6 > CAYTAQ01. The sequence goes on from CAYTAQ010000074.1 coordinate 1,209, forward strand.
GAGTGCGAAGTATATTTGGATAGAAGGATGATTCCAGGAGAAACAGAAGAAGATATCAAGCAGGAAATGGACCACCTTATTAAAGGCAAAAATGCTACATGGGAAACGGGAACACTCCACAGAAGAAGTTGGACTGGAATGGAAATCACGTATGAGCCGTTTCATCCTGCTTGGAAGATAGACTTGGGTCACGAACTTTCAAAGGCTTGTATTGCCGCATATCAGGAAAATTATGGGAAAGAACCGTCTGAATATGATTTCTGGGATTTCAGCACGAATGCGGTGACACCTGTAAGCATGGGTATTCCTACAATCGGTTTTGGACCTGGAGAATACAAACTTGCTCACATGCGGAATGAAAATTGTGAAGTACGTCAAATTATAGACGCATGTAATTTTTATACAAGGGTAATCAATAAAATATAAATCGCTTTTATGGAGATGTAGTCTTTTTCACCCCACAGCCCAACATCGCTTGCACCGGACGAAAAACAGCGGGCGGGAAAATTGGTCGGCGTTCTTTTGGGTTGGGTTGCGCCTGCTGTTTGGTCCACCGGTGGAAATGCGATCCTCCCCCGAGGAATTAAAACAAAAACTTTCGTTTACTCCCATGGAACTTATTGAAGTTGGTGAACATTTTTATATGCAACTATTTGTTAAAATGTAACTTAAAGACATCTGACAGTCTAATTCAGCCGAGCCAAAAAGCCACGCAATTGATTAGCAACGTTCGCCATCAAAAAAATGAACAAGGCTTCGATGATGAAGAACAACCTTAACAAGGAATCATGGAGATAGAGGAGAAATGGACAAACATCCCCAATTAAGAACATCACTGTATTTTATTTTAATTATCGTTCTTGTCATTGGCTTATCAATAATATCCACACAGATCTGGGGAGGAAAAGCCGAACAGCTTCAGAAGGTTAACGAACCAATAATAGAAAAGGAAATGACTATTAACCAGTTCGGTCAGGCTAATGCATTGCCCAATCCAGTATTGAAGGAGATATTCGACCTTAAAGTACAATCTGATCTGGGAAAAAAGTTGGAAGAATATGGAACTCCCGATCAAATTGCCGCCATGGTTATTAAAAAACTGGCATTAGCTTCAGAGCATGCCAGCAAGAACTGGATCAAAATCCCGCTAAAGTTTGGTCTATGGTTTGTCTTTTTGTTAACGGTTTTCATAATCTTAAAAAAACGCACCGTTACCTCGGGTATCAGAAATTGGCTGCTTTTTACGGCTATTTTGATCTTTGGCATCGTTATGGGATCAGACCCCAGCCCCATGGGCACAGTAAAGGACGCCATTCACCTTTATGGCACCGCACATGCAATTTTCTTCCCCCGAATGATTGCCCTGTCAATCTTTTTGGCTATCGTGTTTTTTGCCAATAAATATATTTGCGCCTGGGGCTGTCAGGCCGGTAGCCTGCAAGACTTGATTTTCCGCATCAACCGGACTGACAAACACAAGGCTGTTATTGGCAGGCAGATCAAACTACCTTTTGCCCTCACAAATACCATTCGATTTGCATTTCTTTGCATATTTACCCTCGTCGCCTTTTCGTGGGGCATAGATATCATTGACCCTATTGATCCTTTCAAGATCTACAAACCAACGTACGTGGGGCTTATGGGGGGGATTTTCATCGGTATGCTCTTATTCGCCAGCCTATTCATCTATCGACCCTGGTGCCATCTTTTCTGCCCCTTTGGATTAGCAGGATGGCTTGTGGAAAAAGCAAGTCTTGTCAAGATAAGCGTAAACTATGAAACGTGTATCGCTTGTCAGAAATGCGCCACGGCTTGTCCTTCAACGGTAATGGGTGCTATTTTGAGATGCAATAAAATAACAATACCGGATTGCTTTGCTTGCTATACATGCAGGGAAGTATGCCCGACCGATTCAATAAGTTTTTCCTCCAGGAAAAGGACATTGCCTCCTGCAGATCATTTTATAAACAAAACGGACAAGCAACAGGATTACAGCGCAAAGAACCACAATGACACCAAAAGCAATCCAGGTGACCGTTGAACCGCCCTTGAGAAGATGATAGGGATTCCAGGAAGCGCGAATCACATGACGGTCCAATTTATCCCGGTACTTAGCTGGGATATCAGAGATTCCGTCAGCGGTCGTATCCTGGAAGCTTCGAATATAGGCCATCACGCCTTGCCACTCTTTAAGTTCCTGAATGCCGTCTGTCAAAGGGTCCGCATCGACCCTTACGGATTTTAAGTCCTCGATCGGGTTTCCCTGTCGGTTTTTGGGGACGATGTCGAGGATATGCCAGGTGAAGTTGCCCACGATTTTCAGGAACGTCGAATTGTAAATATCGGCAGCCACCCTTATCAGGGTTTTGTTCGAGGCCGAGTAATCGAGAGGCGTGTATCCTTGATCTTCGTCTCCGATTTCAATTCGTGTAATCCGATCGAAGAGCATGCGGTTGGGATTGGTGACAATGCGGGCTCCGGAGAACTGCAGAAAATAATCGCTGCCTTTCAGGGGGTAGATGCTGGTCAGGATTTCAAAAGCTTTTTTCAATTCGGCCGGATAAATGTAGAATGAGACGAGCGCGTAGCCCATGGTTTCCGGCTCATCAAAGCCGATGCCCAGCGGAATGGCCCGGAACACATCGCTGACCGCGATATTACCGGTTTGCCCCATGAAGATAGGATCCCGAATCACACCATTGGAAATAACCGCCACCTGAACATGGGGTTGCGGGTTGGCCGGGTCTGAATTGTATTGATTGACATACCATCGAATGGAATCGGCGATCAGATTGCCGAGATTGGTCTCCCGGGTGTCGATCACCAAATCGAAATCCGTGTGGGCCACGATTTGATCGAAGCCCAGGTCGATTGCCCCCAGCACTTGCTGTTCGATCTGCTCTTTAAAGGTTTGGATCAGACGGGTCGTTTCCGTATCCCCGGCAATCTCGTCATCAATGGTGATGATTTCGTAGTTTTTCAGGGCGATGCGACCATTACCCAGGGTCACATCCATCACGCCTAGCTGCTTGCCGTAAACCCAGGCTTGAACGATAAGGGTGTTGTTTACTTTCAGGACGCGGTCCAGTTTGGTGTGCGTGTGACCGCTGATGATGATGTCGATACCCTCAACTTTCCGGGCCAAAAGCTCGTCTTCGGAATGTTTCGGATCGGAAGAAAGCCCGCTGTGGGACAGGCAGATCACCAGGTCGACTTTTTCGGTCCGGCGCAGGATGCCGACCATGGCCGTGGCTGTTTCGACGGGGTCGCTGAATTTGACCGGTGATGCGAACGGCGCTACCTCGGCTGCGTCCCGGCCGACCAGACCGAAAATGCCGATGCGCAAACCGTCGCGTTCCAGAATTGTGTATGGTTTGATGAGACCGCGGTCAAAAACCTGCTGCAGGGCATCGTCGGTCTTTTTATCAGGGTTGAAAACCAGGTTGGCACAGACGACGGTCGGCAGCTGTTGATGCTTTTCAGCCGTCGTGAGAATGCGTGCCAGCCCGGCAGGTTTCAGGTCGAATTCGTGGTTGCCGAGGGTAACGACATCATATCCCATGCTTTTGAGCAGACGCAGCTCAAAGGCCTCTTCCCGACTTAAAAGATGAAACAGAGAGCCCATCAGAAAATCGCCTGCATCCAATACCAGGACCGGGTTGCGTCGTTGCTGTTTGACGTTTTTGATAACCGTAGCGATGCGGGCCCATCCGCCCAGTGTCTGGTCGTCGCCCGTACTGTCAGGTGTGTAATCCAGGTTTGCAGGTGCACCCAGCAAGTGCGAGTGCAGATCGTTGGAATGAATGATGGTCAGAGCCGCCGGCTGTGCCTGAACTGTGACTGCTGCCAACAGCAGGAGGATCGAGATTATAATGATCGATGTTTTTTTCATGTGTCAATTACAAATTCCTGGCGTGCGCCAGCAGATTTTTGTTGATGGTCATAGCAAACCTGGATTGTACCAGTTCATGCCGTCCTTCGTGAAACGGAAGATAAACCAGGATGAAACTTTTGGGTGTGATCGTGATGCCCGGCAGAATTTCCATCATTTTCCGTCTTGGCTTCAAAAAGGAGGCAAGGGTCATTTTCAGACTTTCGACAGCCTCTTTCAACGGAAGCGTTACCGGATGTTTTTTTGCCGGGGGCGCTCCCGGTGAAAGCTTTTCATTCGGTTGAGAGAGGGTGATGGTTCTTGAAAGCTTTAAAAAATTGTCCGGCCTGACTTTGAAGGCCAATGTCCAGAAATGAAACCCGATGTTTTCCATCCCCGCATGAACCGCCTTCGGCAGGTTGGCTGCACGAATCAGGTCCGCATATGAGTCCAGAAGGATGCCCTCGATTTTCACCTTTATGCGCCAGAAAGGCATGTAAACAAGGTTATCCTCTTTGCCGGGCAGATGGGATGCGTTCAATTTGCTAAACCCTTTTTTTGAAGCCTTCCATACCGAGGAACAGTTCTCACAATTGAGCACCAATGCATTCCGCTGACCTTTTAAATCCCACCCGCAATTGGGGCATAATGTCGGTAGAAACCGAATTGACCAGTCCGGCCGATTTCCCTGGAAAGAAGATACATCAAAATCTTCAGGCAGCAGCGGTGAAATCGGTTGATTCAAAACCGCATCGTAAATTTTTTTTTCAATATAATGCGGAGCGTATATCATGCTGAGTGTGTCGCCGATATATGCCTGATGGATTATCGGCTTGGGAAACAATGAACTGAAACGCTGATCCAGTCGATGGGTGATTTCTTCAAAGGGGAGCGTGGGCTGGAGAAAGCGGCCTGCTGTTTCGTTTGTGGCAAATTTCAGTTTGAGTGCCTGACTTCTCAGTCCTACAGACATGGGGAAGAGGTTCGACTCAATGGCCTGGTGGCTGACATCGACAATCCGATGCCTGATCTCGTTTGGGGAGCAGGAGAAAAGCATACCTTTCAAACGCCAGAAGGGGAAAAATATCATCTCCTTATCTTTGGGGGCGTTGTTCGGCAGTACGTAGCGAAAATGACTATCGGTCTGAAGATAGGAATTCACACGGCAGTATTCGCAGCTGAATAAACGATCCGTTTCTTCGAGGACGGCGGGGGCGCCACATTGGGGGCACTGATGTTCGATGAGAAAATTGATAATCCGTTCCCTTTATTCAGACATTTTTTCCCCGCAGTTTCCGCAGAATTTCGAATCATGCAGGTTCTCGGCCCCGCATTTTGGGCAAATTTTCGGTTCCGGCTTTTCCTCTGCCGGGTGGCCGCACCGGGAACAGAATTTCGCGCTGGCCGTCAAATTTTTTCCGCAGTTGGTGCATTGCTTGATGACAAGCTGTTGATGGCCGCAATAAGGGCAGAATTTTGCATCGGTCGGGATGGCATTTTTACAGTCCGGGCAGGAAAATTCTTCACCATGCGGTTGTTGCGCGGCTCCTTTAGTCCCTGCAAAATACTGTGCGAACATCGCCGGCATCATGAGGCCTAGCCCGGTGCCCATACCCATGCCGGCGCCGGATGCTTCGGCTTCCGAAGCTTTTTCCATGGCCATGGCTGCTTTCATTTGCATGAGTTTATTCATATCGTTAAAAACTCCCATGCGGCTTCGATCGTCAATGGCGTGCTGGACCTCGGGCGGTGGTGTAATCGCGTTTAAGTAAATCTGGGTGAGGGCCAGGCCGAAATGGCCGAAGTCGTCCTGCAGTCTTTTTGCCAAGCCTTTGGAGAGCTCATCGTATCTTGCCGGGAGATTCAGGATTGAATCGATGGTTTCTCCCATGTAGTCATTGAATCGGGAGACAATTACACGATTTAAATACTCCTCGATTTCTTCTGTTGTATAAATTCCCTGCGTACCGACCATGCTGTTAATGAAGAGGACCGGTTGAACCACCTGAAGGTTGAAAACACCAAAAGCTCTCAGCCGGATCAATCCCAGTTCGGTGTCTTTAAATGCCACGGGATCTCTGGTGCCCCATTTGAGATTGGTAAAGATTTTTTGATTCACAAAGTACATTTCAGCCCGCAGCGGACTGGTCATGGCCCAGGGGAGACTGGCAATTTTTGTCAGAATGGGTATGTTTCCTGTTTTCAGTGTATGGCGCCCCGGTTCAAACGCTTCAACGGCCTTTCCTTTATAAAAAAAGACACCTGCCTGACTTTCTCTTACTGTAAGCTGGGCGCCGAACTTGATTTCTCCCGATCCCTTTTCGGGTAACCGATGAACCAATTCCTTGCCGGTCTCATCAAACCATTCGAGATTTTCTAAAAAAACAATATTGTTTGTTCCCATTTTGTTAGGTCTCCAATTGAACTGACACGTTATTCATTGCCGTTTTCCAGACCGTCGATCTGGTCCGGATTCATATTGGCCTTTGCATATTCCAGGAAAAGATTACTGTCGAGAATCAGATCATAGATGTCGGGATCGATATGTTTGTCCTTTTTCATAAAAGACAATATCTTTACAGCCTGGGAAAGCTTCATCGGTTTTTTGTAGGGGCGGTCTCTTGCAGTCAAGGCTTCAAAAATATCCGCAATGGCCATAATACGTGACTGCAGCGGCAGCTTGGATTTCTTCAGATGTCTGGGGTAGCCGGAGCCGTCCAGTTTTTCATGATGACCGGCGGCATATTCAGGAACCATGGACAAGTTTTTGGGGAAGGGGAGTTCATTGAGTATCTTGAGCGTGATGGTTGCATGATTTTCAATTATCGCGCGCTCTTTTTGTGTCAATGTTCCTTTCCTGATACGTAAATTCTCGAGTTCATCCTCAGAGAGGTACGGAAGTGCTTCTCCATTCTGCACGTAAATCTTTTGACCGATTTCGTTGAGTTGATCGATTTTTTCGTCAGGCATGAATTCCTGGGCGGTGTTGATGGATTTTATAAATTCGAATGTATGCCGAAGTTCGTTTATTTCCTCGGACAGCTGCCGCTCCATTCGAAAGAATGCGTCATCGCTTTCCTCCCCGTTTTTCAGCATATCGAATTTACGGCGCAAATAATCATTTTCAATTGATTTTGCGATCAGTTGAAACCTTGTTTCGATAAGATCGATACGGTCGACCACGGTCTGCAATTTGGTGGCCTTATCTACAATATATTCGGGCGTTGTAATTTTCCCAATATCATGCATCCATGCCGCCAGACGAAGCTCTTCCATTTTATTTTCATCAAATGAAATATTTTTAAAAGGTTCTTGACGGGTTTTATTGATGAGTCTGGCAATCATCATGGTCAATTCGACAACCCGTGTAATATGTCCGCCGGTATAAGGCGATTTTTCATCGATGGCGGTTGCAATACTTTTGATAAAAGAATAGAACAGGCTAATGAGATCCTGTATGAGCTGCGAGTTCGTCAGAGCTACCGCCGCCTGTGAGGCCAGAGAGGCGACAAGCGATTCGAAATCCGCCGAGAAAGCAATCACTTTGCCGGTCTGCAAGTCCTGTGCGTTTAAGAGCTGAAGCACGCCGATAATCTCATTCTCATGATTTTTCAGGGCGATGACCAGCATGGATTTCGATCGATAGCCGGTGGAATTGTCGTATTGACGGGTGCCGCTGAAGTCGAAACCTTTTGTTTGATATACGTCCTTGATGTTGACGGTTTCTCCGGTTAATGCAACGTACGAGGAGACATTTGAATGATTCGGCGTATCGTTTTCATCGTAGAGCGGTACATGAGGCAGGTTGGGTTTTGTCCTGCTGGTACCGCCGACCCGAAAATTCATGGAGTCGTTTTGCAAAATACGAAAAATTAGCGACTTTTTTTTCTTGTCCAGAATATACAATGTGCCGCCGTCGGCATTTGAGAGACTCTTGGCTTCGTCAACAATCATTTCCAGGAGTTTTTCGATATCCTTTTCAGCTGAAAGCGCGGCGCCGATCCTCGTGATTTCTTTAAGGTGCCGAATGATGTGTTCATCGTAAGATGAACTCTTTGACAATGACGCTTTACGCGCTGGAGAGGGCGTTTGCTTTGTTTTTATAGGAATAGAACCCGACCGTAAGCTCATGCTTTATCCTGCTGTAATTATCAGTAATCGGGGCAAATAAAATGCCCCTGGGAATAGTGGGTTTCAGCATGCACAACCATCTTCATCTTGGATACATACCACAGGGAGGGCGCGGTTGTAAATGAATTACTCCTGAATCCCGGCAAGATTCGGAAAACCGCCAATATTGGTCATTGATCTGACAGATGCTCTAGAAGGAGAGTATTTTTTTAAATGATGCAATGGTTTCTTTATAATTCTCGCTTTTAAAGATTGCCGATCCCGCTACAAAAACATCGGCGCCTGCGTTAGCGATCTCGCCGATGGTTTTGCGATTAACGCCGCCGTCAATTTCGATAAGAACTTTCAACCCGTTTCCATCGATCATTTTGCGAAGGGCTTTAATTTTTTTGAGGCTGCCGGAGATGAAGTTCTGTCCCCCAAAACCGGGGTTCACACTCATGAGCATGACATGATAAGCATTCTCAATCTCCCATTCAATAGAAGACAACGGGGTGGAAGGATTCAGGACAATACCCGGTTTGGCGCCGCATTCCTTTATCATTTGAAGCACCCGGTTTAAATGAACGCATGCTTCCACCTGAACCGATATGAGGTCCGCCCCGGCATCAACAAATTCATGGATGTACTTTTCTGGATTTTCAATCATCAGATGCACGTCCAACGGTAAACCAGTAGCCCTTTTGGCGGCTGCTACGACCAGCGGTCCAATGGTGATGTTGGGCACAAAATGACCGTCCATTACATCGATGTGTATCCAGTCTGCGCCGGCATCTTCCACTGCTTTGATTTCATCCCCCAGCCGCGTAAAATCTGCCGACAGTATCGATGGCGCAATCAATTTCATCCTTTATCTCCTTGTAAGCCGGCCTGTTGGCCCGTTAGACCCGCGAGTCCGTTATCCGGTGTTCAAGCTAAAATCGGTTCCCGGATGGCCACTATCTATCGATTTGAAAAGAAATACGCAATATAAAAAATCGAGCCCGTTTTGACCTTGAAAATATCTCACAATTTTATTGCGGGCTGAATATCTGAGTCTTGACAAGCTCTTCATCTTCATAAATGAAAAGTGTTGAAATTTGATGTGTCGGTACAAGCAGCCACAGCTCCTCACCCGGTTCCATGAGTTCATTTACGACTTCGCTTGAGATACCGAGACTGTCCAATCGAACCTTCACACGTTTTTTGAGAAATCCGGCTGAAAGCTTGTGTCTGAAAAAACCGGAAGGTTGCATCTGCTCCGGGATCGAGGAACCGTTGTTATCCAGCTTCCTGTTGATAACAAGATCCACGGGGGCTCTATCGAGCACCCTGTAACCGGGTCTGGGGTTCTGGTCGATAATGACATTTTCAGGTTTGTCCGGTTGATAATCATAGCGCAAATGGCCGACTTGAAGATTGCTTCTTTCTATCAGCGCAACAGCTTCATCAATCGATAATCCTTCGAAGGCCGACATTTTATACCCCTGAGGTCGCGACCCCATACTCATCAGCAAATTGACGCATTGCCCACGGGTAACAATTTTATTTTTTAATGGTGTCTGAGCTATAATTTCATCTTTTGATATGTTTACATCATAGTATGCACTGGAAACTTGGCCGATGCATAATCCGTTTTCTTCAATTACCAAACGGGCCTGGCGACTTGAAAGCCCTATTAAATTCGGCATAACCACTGTTTTCATGCCCTTGGATAAAAAAATTCTGACATCCCGCCCTTTCTTTATCTCCGATCCGGGGTCGGGTTCCTGAAGGATTACATAATTTTTGGGAAAGGTTTCACTGTATTGAGATCCTTTGACCTTTGTATTTAAGCCTAGATCGGTCAGTATTTCAAGGGCATACACCACATCTTTTCCAACGAGAGCGGGCACCACTACTGTGTCTTCACTTTTGATAATCCATGTCAGTGTCAGATAGGCTGTACCGCCGGTTAAGGCAAGAAATATGAAAAAGAGAGCCGATATTTTGGCAATACGCAGGATCATTTGGTTCGTCTCAAACGCACGGCAAAAAAGCCGTCCATTTTGCCGGTGTGAGGGGTGGTCCTGAAAAATCCCTGCTTGTCTATGAACGAAGACATTTCAGGTGGGAGACCCCGGAAATCCCTGTCGATGGTAAAGGACGGGTGTTCTCTTAAAAATGCCATAATCACGCCTTCGTTCTCTTCCGGTTCAATGCTGCAGACTGTGTATAACAGGGTTCCGTCAATTTTGACAAGGGGCGTAAGAGTATCTAAAAAAGTCACTTGCCGGTTCTGATATGATGCAAGATTGCTTTTGGACAACACCCATTTTGCATCCGGGTTTCGTCTGAGGACACCCAGGCCCGAGCAGGGAGCATCCAGAATGATGCGGTCAAACATTCTGGAACGCCTTGTATCGAAAGGAAGATTCAAGTCATGAGAATTCGTTGTAACAATGGATACTCCCAGATGCATCATTTCCGATCGAAGCCGCGACAGTCTTTGTTTATGCCGGTCCATTGCAATAATACGGCCCTTGTTTTGCATCTGCTGGGCGATATGGCCTGTTTTTCCGCCCAATCCGGCGCAGGCATCCAAAATCGTTTCACCGGGTTGAGGATTCAGCATCAGCGTTACCAGTTGTGCTGCTTCGTCCTGAACCTGAAACCACCCTTTCTGATACGATGTCAATTGGGGAATAGGCAGTTTCGGGTTAAAGAAAGACACGCCATCCGGCGAAATCGCGGTGGGGGAAGCTCCGGCTGTCTCTTGGTCAAGCAAGCGAACCAGGCTGTCACGGTCGATTCTAAGCCGGTTTGTTCGGACGGTAATAGGAGGAATCGTATTTAGAAATGTGCACAGCCGCTTGGTTTCAATGGGGCCGAATCGCTGGATCCACCTGTTGATCAGCCATTCCGGGAAGGCGTATTCCGTTGACAAAGATAAAACAGGGTTTTCCTCGTAATCGGGGAATGGAACGCTATCGTAGGCGGTGCTGGCTTTGCGAAGGAGCGCATTGACAAATTTGACGACCCATGTACCGCCCAGGGATTTCGACAGTTCTACCGAAGTGTTCACTGCGGCGGATACAGGTACGCGGTCAAGAAAGATAATTTGAAACAGTCCCATACGAAGAATATTGAGGACTGCGGGATCGATTTTATGGATTTTGACATGTGAAAAATGCTTGATAATCCAGTCAAGGCGACTTTGCCATCTGAGTACGCCGTACACCAGACTATATATGAATGCTTTGTCCAACTTTGATTGATGGCCTTCATCAAATAAGTCAACGAGTATGTCATCAAGGGGCTGTCTTGTTTCGTGAAGGGTATTCAGAATCAGAAGCGCGGTCTCTCTGGCTTTATCGTGCAATGGTTTATTTCCTTATATTTGGATGATAATTCCCTCTGTTACCTCAGCACGGCTCCGGGCTCGATCGTGCATCCGCACAGAAAATCCTTTGTGTGCAGGCATTTTCCGGATGCCCCTTGTATTTCCTGGATAAGAAGGGCTCCTTCACCTGCGGCGATGCGCAATTCATCCGGGAATGAAGACAGAACGGTTCCCGGTGGGTGACGCGTATCAGTATTCACAAACCTAGCTTTCAAGATTTTTAGACGCATGTCGCCGCAAAATGTAAAGGCGCCGGGCCATGGCGTAACACCACGAATAAGATTTTCAAGGGCCGAGGCCGGTTGCGCCCAGTCGATATGGCCATCTTTTTTCGAAAGGAGCGGGGCATAGGTTGCATGCAAGGGGTCCTGAGGCACAGCCGATACGGAATTATCTGCAAGCCGGTCAAGGGTTTCTAAAATCAGCCGGGCGCCTTCTTTCGCCAGTCTATCATGGAGCGTGGCCGAGGTGTCTTCCAATCTGATGGCCATCGTTGACGATAGAAGGATGTCGCCTGTGTCCATCCCTTCATCCAAACGCATGGTTGTTACGCCGGTTTCTTTCTCTCCTTTGATGATTGCCCATTGAATGGGGGCCGGTCCGCGATATTTCGGGAGAAGAGAGGCGTGTAAATTGACTGCACCTTTGCGTGGCAGGTCAAGCATCGCTTTGGGGATGATTTGTCCGAATGCGATTACAATAAAAATATCGGGTTCAAGTGATGATATGATTTTGTGGGCCGCTGTGGATTTAATGGTTTCCGGCTGATATACGCCGTATCCCAGATCGAGTGCTCGTTCCTTTACAGGCGACGGCGTTATTTTTCGGCCGCGACCTTTGGGTCTGTCCGGTTGGGTAACGATTTTCAAGAGATGATGGCGGCTCTCGTGGAGTGCGTCCAATGTCGGCACTGCAAATAATGGCGTACCCATAAAAACGATTCTATAGGATGTGGTGGCCGATTTTTTATGCATTTTGTTTGAGCTGTTTTTTGATACGCCGTGCATAGAGCTGCTTTTTCAGCGAACTTATTCGATCGATAAAGAGCGTACCGTTCAGATGATCGATCTCATGCTGGAGTACGATTGCCAGAAAATCATGCGCTTCGATTCTTACGGGTTTTTCATTTCTGTCATACGCCTCTACAAGGATCGATGACGCACGTTTTACATCTGATCGATAGTCGGGTACGCTCAGGCAGCCTTCATTTTCCGAAAGCTGGGTGCCTTCGGAGATCACAATCTTCGGATTGATCAATACGGCAAGGGACCGATTCTCCTCCGGCGGCGAAACATCATAAACCAGCAGGCTCTTTCCGATGCCTACCTGGATGGCCGCCAAACCGATTCCCGGTGCATGATACATGGTCTCCGCCATGTTATCGATGGCCGCCTGAATATTCCCGTCGATATTTTCAACAGGATCGGTGGGCTTTTTTAAAAAACTGTCCGGGTATGTTACAATATCTAGAATTGCCATGGTTTTGCCAATTAGAATAAATTATAATTACAAATATCAAATCACAAATTACAAACAAGTCACAACAACCAAAATTCAAAATTTAAAAGAGGCTAGGATGTCAGGACGCTATGATGCCTTCCCAGCTTTCTAGCCTTCCAGCCCAAGGCCCCCTTTTTCATTACTGGGATAAATATGGGTGTCATCGGCATAAAGTCAAGACCAAACCCTTTATCCGGATCCACCTGGCTCAAATGAGGTCCGCCAGATATTTATCCCTGTGAACACAGCGGAAATTATGCCGATCATAATAACCGGAAAAATCTGCAATGCATGATTGGCCAATGTAAAACCGGCGGCTTCCCGGGTTGAGACACCGAAAAGCGTCATGGCAAACATGCCGCCTGCTTCCCAGAGCCCCCAGTACCCGGGGACTGAGGGCAGTGCAATGAACATACAGATGATGACCATAACAGCCGCCATTTCTGCAAATGACAATGTTACACCGGGGCATCCCAAAGCGAAAATATAATAAGAAAATGCGGCGATCGCCCATATGAGTATCGAGAGACCGATGCACTTCAACATCTTTGAAGGAGATTTGATCAATTCAAATCCGGAAGAAAAATTTTCCATCAATCGGATAGCGGGCTTGCATACGGCGCCGGACATTTTTATTTTTACGGCATCTCCTGCAAAAAACAACAGTGACGGAATCTTCATGATCATTTGCGCCATGAAATTTCGGGTGGCCTGAACGCTTACCAATATCATACCGGCAATCATTACCAGACTGAGCCGGATCAATCCCCCGGTAATTGTTTCCAGGGTCGATTTGGTCAGTTGGTATTTACCGAAGGATATACGGATATCCGGGTCGATTTGCACAAATGACATCATTATCATAAAGAGCAGAATAAGAAAACTGACATCAAAAGCCCTTTCAGCGCCAACGGTTGCCAATCCCGTGGAAAAATGAATGTTCTCGTTTTTTTTTAATATCACAGGTCTTGCAAGTTCTCCGACTCTGCCAGGGAGAACACAGTTGATCATAAACGCAATCATGAGCGGGTGGAATGAAGACCAAAAACCGATCCTGCTTACAGATCCCACGATAATCTGCCAGCGTAATGCCCTGAGAATAAAACTGAGTATGACAAGGCTGCAGGACGGAAGCAGCCACCAGTAGTTGATGACGGCAAAATAACTGAGCAATTCATTGAAAGGCACATTTCGAAAAGCGAGATACAGGCCGCCCGCGGATAGAATTATTCCCACGACAAGGGAGAGTATGAGGTTCTTTTTCATAACATCGCGCAAGTATTTTGAATAGACTAAGAAAGTATTTCGCGTGCGGTTAAAACATCCTGGGCTATCTGACGGGACAACGCTTCAATACTCGAGAACTTGATTTCATCCCTGATCCGCTGAATAAAGTTCACGCGTATTTCCTGCCCATAGATATCCATATCAAAATCGAGGAGATGCACTTCCACTGTCAGTTCGTTATCGTCAAATGTGGGGCTGTATCCAATGTTGGCTACGCCTTTATAGATGCGTTCCTGATTCTCTACGGTCACGGCATAGATACCGAGCTTGGGGCAAAGCTCATCGTGCAGCTGGAGATTGGCCGTGGGAAAACCCAGCAGTTTGCCCCCCCGGTTCCGCCCCCTGACAACAGTTCCTTTGATCTGATATTGCCGACCCAATAACTTCTGCACCTCCTTTACTTTTCCATCCATGACCATTTTTCGTATGCGGGTGCTGCTGATCCGCGATGCAATATTGTTCGAGATAGGGATCCAATCGACAACGACGACTTCAAAATCGTATAGCTCCGAATAAGACATCAAAGAATTCAGGTTTCCTTCACGATTCTTGCCAAACGCGTAATCTTTGCCCACAATAATAGCGGCCATTCCCAATTGTTTCAGAAGAATATCCAGCACGAATTTTTTCGCCGTAATGTCGGCGAATTTCCGGGTAAAAGGGACACAAAGCAGAACATCGATACCGGATTTGGCGATCAATTCCACTTTCTGTTCGTACACGGTGATCAACGGCGGGTGACCATTATGTTTAAGCACCCGTACCGGGTGTGGTTGAAACGTCATGGCAACGGATGTGCCGTCCAGCATGTCGGCTTTTTCGATGACTTCATGGAAAAGCGCCTGGTGACCGATATGGACCCCATCAAAATTGCCGATTGTAATCACCGCCTTTTTAAAGGGTGCGTTAATATCATCAAGATTTTCAATGAGTTTCATTTACTTTCCATCGGGCCATTATGGGCTTGACATCAAAATTAAAAAAGTATACCTATAGCATCCTGTTTATTAAATCAATCTCTTTTAGATTGATTTGCCTCGTGCCGAAGTGGCGGAACTGGTAGACGCGCTAGGTTCAGGGTCTAGTGGCTGTATGGCTGTGCGAGTTCGAGTCTCGCCTTCGGCACCAACAAAACTTTTATAGGCTGACACAATGGCGTCAGCCTATTTTTTATTCAGACTCTCTAACGAAGCCAGAATACGGTCATGGTGCGTAAGCTCCTTCAGCCATTTTTCCGGAATCGCCTCCATCCCGCCATGGGCGCCCAGTATCATTCCGGCCATCAACCCCCGACCGGCTGAATCACCACCCGCCATGACGTTTTCAACCATTCCCCGCTTAAAATCGTCTTCGTATTTTAAAATGATATGAATCGTGGCAGGAAAAGCGGCCTCGAGTTCGCACATTTGACCGAATTCGGCAATGGCTTCGCGGGTGTCTTTTTGTTTGCTCTCCGACCCCCGAGCCACATAGTGTTCCAGCGGATGTCCTTTATAGTTTTCATCAACCGTTTCCGCAATGGCTTCGGAAGGAGTCCGGCCTGCCAGAACTTTCACCGTCGCTCTGCTGAAAAACTCAGCACTGTCAATGACCGTATCCGTGTTATGGGTAAAAGCGGTTTGAAGCCGGGCGGCGTGTATCAGTTGTTGAAGATCGTGATGGTAAACATAGACCAGGGGTGAAATCCTGGAAGCCCCGGCGAGTTCCTCTGAAGACGATCCGCAGGTCTGGTGACTTTTGCCTTCAGACAGGTTTTGCAGAGTCGCTTTGGTGGCGTTATCAAAATAGCCCTGATAGGTGTCGAAAAATGTGCGCCATGCTCCTGCAAAGTGATCCAAATCAAATCCTTTGCAGGCTTCAACTGATGTCAGCAATACCAGCATCTGGTCTCCATAATGGGTAAAATCCCCCCTTTTTTTACCGGTATGATAGGAGGTTAAGGGATCATGGTATTGGTCGACGACACCGAATTTTTTATCGATTACGTGGGTGTTGTATACCCAGTGAGCGCCCAATGCCAAGGCATCGGCAATGAATGAGCCGAGCACCATAGCCTTTCTTTTGTCCGTCATTTTTATGCTCCTTGTATTATTTCAGAGTGAATACCGACAAATAGCTGTGCGGGCCCAGATCCACTGATTTAAGCGCATGAAAACCGTATGGCAGCAGACAGCTCTCAAGTGCTTCCGGCGACAACCTGATGTGGGCAGGCGGCCCCGGCGGCCCGTCTTTTTTTTTAAATTCAATAACGCACAGTCTTCCCTGGTTTTTGATAACCCGCCCAAGCTCTGCTAATGCCCCGGCTTCTGTATGATTCCGCACGAGATCATGCAGCGCCATCGCCATCAATGCGACATCAATGGATCCGTCCGCCAGCGGGATGTGTTGGCTGACATCGGCGATGCGGGCATCAACATTGGTGATATCCCTGGCTTGCGTTTGTCGTTTCAGTTCATCGATCCCTTCTTTCCATAAATCGAATGCATGTATTTTGCCGGAATCACCGATGATCCCGGAAACAGCCAGAGAATATGCGCCAAAGCCGCAGGCGACATCCAGAAAGGTGTTTCCTTTCTGCAGGCCGCTCTCAGAAAAAAGCAGACCGGAATCAACGATATCAAAGCTGTTTTTTCCAGCGCCGTGGGGTTTTTTGCTCATGGAACACTCCTTTTCCTTGCTATCGATCTTCGGTCGATTATAAGTTAAGATGTATTATCTGGCATGGCAAGCAAAAATTTGGTACATCACAGAAACCCCGTGGTCACTCCGGGCTTGACCCGAAATGCATTAAATCCAACTCGCCTGAGCTCAAGCAAAAAGGAACAGGGATTCTTGGGTGGTCTGTCGGTGCGATGGTTCTGGGCCAGACGTCTCACTGGCTCGGCATAAAAACCGCGGCGGTTATGGGTGCCGTTTTTCTGATTGCCGGTTGCGGCCTGACCCTGCTTTTTACCACCGAGACTTCCATGGGGCTGTGCTTTTTCGTTTTTCTGCTGGAGGGACTGGGGATGGGATTTGTGTCGCTGGGGACCCTGGTTATCGTGCAGAATACCACGGATATTTCCAATTTGGGCGTTGCCACGTCATCCCATCAGTTTGCCAGGACCCTGGGCGGAACCGTGGGTGTCGGCATCTGTGGCGGACTTTTGACAAACCGGTTGATGCGCTCCGTCCACGCATTGCAAAGCCGGGAGGGCGTGGAAGAGTTGCCCGGGGAATTGCTTAAAGGTTTGCAGCTGAGCTTTGAGAATATACTCAGGCCCGAATTTCAGGCGTTGTTGTCCGAACAGGCAAAAGGAATACTTCGAAAATCCATTGCATCGAGCGTATCAGTTGTTTTCTGGGTAGCGCTAGGGGTCTCCCTGCTCTGCTTTTTTTGTTGTTTGTTCCTGCCCGGATCCGATAAAACGGATAAGATCTGAAAAAGCCCTTTATCACGAAAACATGAAAGGACGAAAACACGAAAAAGAAATATAAAAAATTCGTGTTTTCGTGATGGGTTTTATTTTTTTCTAATCGCGCTTATCCATAACGCCCAAGCTCAGCTCTGGTTCCCGCGCTTGTATGTTTATAAAATGTGGCAGAGGCTTCCAGCCTCGGAAAACCAGCGGCAAGATGCCGCTGCCACCTT